>JALHQU010000290.1 GCA_022841795.1 Fimbriiglobus sp. | reverse complement strand
AGGGGGGCGGCCCCCCCGGCACCCGGGCCCGCCACCGGGGGGGCCCCCAACAACCGGGGGTTTTTCCTGGGGGCCGCCCTCTGTGGCGGCCCGCCGATCGCCACCGGCGATCGGCTTTTGGAACCGGCTCTCACTCCGTTCGAGCCGACCTCTCCCCAGCGGGGAGAGGTGGAGAACCGCGGACCCCGATGCACCCCAACCCCGCCGCCCGTCTGCCCGCCAAACTGCACCGCCGCGTGTGCCTCGTGCTCACCGAGGACGCGGTGCTGGCCGAGGAACTGCTCGCCCGCAAGAAGCTGGCGGCGGAGGTGGCCGGCCGGCTGTCCGACCGGGCGCTGCTCGTCCGCCCCGGCCGCCTGGATGCGGTGCTGGACGAACTCCGCAAGATGGGCCACACCCCGCAGGTGGTGGGGAAGTAAGAGGGAGAGTTCACCACAGAGTCACAGAAGCCACAGAGGAAAACGGAAGACGATTCACCGCCGAGGGCACATGAGGGCACGAGAGGAAGACCGGAAGAGGGTGTTCTGAGAACCGGATCTCCTCTTCATCTCATGTGCCCTCTCGTGCCCTCGGCGGTGAAATCTGCTTCTCTGTGCGGCTCGGTGGTCTCTGTGACTCTGTGGTGAACTCCGCCTCCCTCAACTCGTAAACTACCCGGATGCCTTCCGACCCCGACCAGCCGACCGACCCCGTCCGTTCCGCCCTGGACGGGTACACCGAGACCCTCCGCCGGTTCGTCGCCGCCACCCTGCTCAAGCCGCGGACGCCCATCCCGGCGGACGAGCTGACCGACCGCATCCTCGGCACCCTCACCAACCCGCCGGTCATCGACCGCCGCCTCCGCGACCTGCCGCCGGCCCCCCGCACCCTGCTCGCCGTCCTCGCCCTCACCCGCCGCACCCGGTGGACGGTCGGGCACCTCGTCACCACCCTGGCGGCGGTCGGCCACGCCGACGGCCTGCTGCCGGTGAAGGCGCTGTTCGAGACCGGCCTGCTGTACCCACTTCGACCGGCCCCGGAGGAGCACCCGCTCGCCGATTTCGACTCGTGGCTGAACCAGTCGGGCGTGCTGGACGCCGAGGTGTTCGCCCACCCGCAGGTGGTGGTCCGCGCCGGCGGGGGCGTGCCCGAACTGCCCGACCTGGGCGCTGCCGCCGCCGGTACCCCGCGGGTGGCCGACGGATTGGAGTGGCCGGTGCGGTTGGCGGTGGCGGCGCAGCTGGTGGCCGAAACCCCGGTCCGCCGCACCCAGGCCGGAGTGCTGTTCAAGCGCGACCTCACCCGCTTTCAATCGCATGATCTGTTGGCCGCGGACCCGGCCGACCACCTGACGACACTTCCGGAGGCCGGCATCCTGGCGCTCGACTGGGCGGCCGGGTGCGGGATGCTCGTCGAACGCGACGGCGAGTGGCACGCCGACCTGGGCGGGCACCCGCCGCCGGCCAGCCTGTCCGACGCCCTCGGCGAGTTGGCCGCCGGGCTGTTCGCGGTCGAGGGGTGGGACCCGCTCCGCGGGTACTTCATCCCGGACGGCGGGCCGGCGGCGTTCCCGTCGGCGGTGGCATGCAGCCTGCTGCTGCTCGCCCGCGCCTCCGGCTGGGTGAGTCCGGCGGACGTGGCCGACTGGCTGTGGGCGAACCACCCGTCGTGGCAGGGGGTGCTGACGAAGGACGGGCAGAAGCAGCACGGCCGCGGGTGGGTGGAGGCGCTGCTGCTCGGCGTGCTGTACCCGCTGAAGGCGGCGGAGGCGGTCGAGGCCGACGGGTGGCGGGTGCGGCTGACCGACCTGGGTCGGTTCCTGTTCGCCGGCGGGCCGAAGCCGCCCGAGCCGCCCGCCTTCCCGCAGACGCTGATGGTGCAGCCGAACGGCGAAATCCTGGCGTACCGCCAGGGCCTCACCCCGCCGCTCGTTCACAAGCTCACCCGGTTCGCCCGGTGGAAGGCGCTCGGCCCGGCCTGCACCCTCGAACTCACCGCCGAGCAGACGTACCGCGGGCTGGAGTCCGGCCTGACGCTGGCCGGCATCGTGCAGGCGCTGAACCAGCACGCCGCCCGCCCGGCCCCGCCGCCGGTACTCGACCTGCTCCAGCGGTGGGCGAACAAGCGGGAGCGGATCACCGCCTATCCGTCCGCCACCCTGGTCGAGTTCCAGACCCCGGCCGACCTGGACGCGGCGCTCGCCCGCGGGCTGGTGGCCGTCCGCGTGACCGACCGCATCGGCCTGTGCCCGGACGGCGGCGACCCGGAGTTCAAGCACCTGCGGCTGATCGGTAACCGCGAGTACGACACCCGTCCGGCCCGCTGCCTGAGCGTCGGTGACGACGGGGTGACACTGACGGTGGACCCGGCCCAGTCGGACCTGCTGTTCGAGGCCGAGATCGGCCGGCTGGCCGAGCCGCTCAACGGCGAGCCGAGTTCCGTCCGCCGGTTCGCCCTCACCCCGAAGGCGCTGCGGCTGGCGGTGCAAGGCGGGTACACGGTGCCCGACCTGGACGCCTGGTTCACCGCCCGCACCGGCGGGCCGCTGCCGCCGGCCGCCCGCCTGTTCGTCACCGCCGCCGCCCTGCCGCCGTCGCTCGCCAGCAAGCGGACGGTGCTGCAACTGCCCACCGCCGACGCCGCCGACGGCCTCATGCAGTGGCCGGAGACGCGGGCGCTGGTGGAAGACCGCCTCGGCCCGACGGCGGTCACGGTGGACGAGGCCAACCTGTCGCGGCTGGTGGAACTGCTGGCCGACCTGGGCGTGCGGGTGGAGGTGGGGTGACGGCGAAATCGTCAGACCGCGGCTCGTCTGTCCAGCCAGTTGTTGCACACCCTTCCGTGGACGATTGCAAATTTTTGGAACATCCCTACCCCACCAACGGCTTGCGGCGGATTCACCCCACCACTGGCCCGGCAGAAGAACCCCTCTTCGCTGGTGTCCGGCCTTCAGGCCGTCGGTCCGCTCGGCTTGCTGTCGGTCGTCGCTCGCGGCGGTCCGGCGCCTCGGGTACACTGGCGCTGTCCACCCCGGAGGGTCCGCCGTGTTCGCCACCACCTTGCTCGCCCTCGCCCTCATCCCGGCCGCCGACCCGAAACCCCGCCTCGACCCCGACGGTCTGCCGCTGCCCGCCGAGGCCGTCCGCCGGTTCGGGTCGGCCAAATTTTCCGACGGCCCGCACTCCTGGGCCTCATTCAGCCCGGACGGGAAGACGGTCGTCACCGTTCTCACCACCAACGGGCTTGGCGCGGACCGCGGGCGGACGGGCGTGGTCGCCTGGGAGGTGAGCAGCGGCAAGCGGCTGTGGGCGGCGCTCGACGGGCAGTTCTGCCGCAAGGCGGCCGTCCACACGGACGGGAAATCGGTGTGGGTGTTCGCCGGCGAGACGCAGTACGGCAAGGGCCATCTGCACCGCCTGTCGATGGCCGACGGCGGGGAGACGGAGAAGCACCCGGTGAACGAGACGCAAGTCACCGACTCGGAGCTGCACCCCGACGGCTGGCTGGCCCTGGTCGAGTTCGACCCCCGCCAGAAGCCGCCCCGAATTCTCGTGTTCGACGGCGGCCGGAAGGTGCTGGGGTACACGAACGACGCCGACGAGCGGTTCGAGCACGTGCGGCTGGCGGCGGACCGCCGCACCGTCGTCGTCACCGGGTACGGCCGGCGGAAGCCGCCGGCGGCGGGGCAGAAAGACGACGGCAACTTCGGTCTGCCGAAGCGGCTGATGGCCGTCGCGGTCGAGACCGGCAAGACGCTGTGGACGGACGAGACCGGGGCGAAGACTTCCGTCGTGCTGTCGGCGGACGCGAAGCGGGTGTTCGCCCTCGACCCGAAGCCGCTCCGGTTGCGGGCGTGGGACGTCGCCACCGGCCGGGAGGGGGACGGGCTGGAGGTGAAGGACGTGACCCCGCAAGACTCGTTCGGGTTCGGCCGCCTCGTGCTCACCCGCAACCCGGACGGGAAGACGCTGTACCTCCGCCGCACCGACGGCGGCACCCTGCCGGTGGACGCAACGACGCTGAAGGCCGGGGAGCCGGTCGCGTTCCCGTACCCCGCCGCCTGGTTCAGCCCGGACGGCAAGGTCGCCGCCCGGTCGCGGGGCCGCAACCTGGAACTGTCCGACGCCGCCACCGGCCGGCCGCTCCCGCAGTCGCCCGCCCCGCTCCCCTCCCTGTACCAGCAGCACATGGCGTTCTCGCCGTCCGGCGACCGCATCCTCCGCACCGTCGGGAACAGCGAGCACGTCACCTGGGACACGAACACCGGGCGGGAGGTGGACCGCATCCCGTGGAAGACGGTGGTGGCGGACGGGGTGGCCGGGCAGCCGTCGTTCCAGGCGGGCACCGATGTGCCGGCGGTGCGGTCGGCGGACAGCAAACACACCCTGCGGTTCGGGCACGGGAAAGACTTCAAGGACGGCCCGGGGTTTGAACTGACCACCGACGGGACGACGAAGCGGGTGCTCGACTTGCCCCAGGGCACGGTCATGTACCACCAGATGCTGTTCACCCCGGACGCGCGGTTCGCGATGACGGCGAACTACGCGAACCAGATGTTCCTGTGGGACTTGCACGGGGCCGGGAAGCCGGCCGTCATCCAGATCGCGGCCCGCGGCCAGGACAACGCCACCACCGCCGGCACCCTGTTCCCGTCGCCGGACAGTCGCACCCTGGCGGTGGCGGAGAAGAACCCGCGGTACGAGTTCCAACCGGCCGGCTGGCAGATCGGCCTGTACGACCTCGCCACCCGGAACCGCGGCCGGGAGTTCACCGGGAAAGGGTTGTTGTGCGGGGTGAACTGGTCGGCGGACGGCACGCGGCTCGGTGGCGGCGGTCAGGTGCGAGTCGAGAAGGCGCTGAAGGGGTTCGCGTTCGTGTCCGACACGACCACCGGCCGGGAGCTGATGCGGCCGGTCGATCTGCCAGATCCGGTGCTGGCGACCGCCCTCTCCCCGGACGGGCAGACGCTGGCGGTGGGGGCGGCTGGTCGCGTGGTGCTGTACGAGGTGCGGAGCGGGCATCCCCGGCACACGTTCCAGCAGTCGGAGCGGGACGTGCTTGCCCTCGCGTTCCACCCGGACGGCAAACACCTACTGGCGGAGGCGGCGGACGGTTCGATCTTCCTATGGGACGTTCGAGGCGACCTGACGAAGCCGGCCAAGCCGGACTCAGCGGGGTGGGGGAAAGCGTGGGACGCGCTCGGCGGGGAGGACGCGGCGAAGGCGTTCCAGGCGATCCGCTTGTTCGCCCTGCACTCGGATGACGGGACAGCGGAATTGAAGAAGCGGTTTGCCGAACGGAAAGGGCCGAGCGAGGCGGCGGTTGCGGCGCTGGTGGCGAAATTGGGTGACGCGGACTTCCAGACCCGCGAGCGGGCCACGAAGGAGCTGCGGGAACTCGGGCACTCCGCCTTCCCGGCGCTGAAGAAAGCACTGGCCGACAACCCACCCGAGGAGTTGCGAGCGCGGGCGGAGCGGTTGCTGGCGGCGACGACATCGCCGGACGGGCGGCGGGCCGAGCGGGCGGTGGAGGCGATGCAGTTGGCGAACACGGAGGCTGCGCGGAAGCTGCTCGCCGACTGGGCGAAAGGCCCGGCCGACGACGTGCTGACGAAGGCGGCGAAGGGAAGGTAGCAGGCACACTCCGTGTGCCGTCCGCGGACGGCACACGGAGTGTACCTGCTACCTTGAAAGATCGGGCGGCGGGGTGGGTAGAATCCGGGGTGGCGGGGGAGCATTTCCACCCCCGCCCGCGGCGGGACGACCCGCCGTGCAAACACTTCGCAGGGACGACCCTGCCACGACGAGGTGCGTCATGGCGTGGGTTCTGCTCACCCTGGCCGGGCTGTTCGAGATCGGCTGGGCCATCGGCCTGAAGTACACGCAGGGGTTCACGAAGCTGTGGCCGTCGGTGCTCACCGTGCTGTCGATGGCGGTGAGTTTGGCCCTGCTCGGGCTGTCCCTTCGCACGCTGCCGGTGGGCACCGCCTACGCCGTGTGGACGGGCATCGGGGCGGTGGGCACGGTCATCCTGGGGATCGTGCTGTTCGGCGAGCCGGCGACGGCGGCGCGGCTGGCGTGCGTCGGGCTGATCGTCGCCGGCATCGTCGGGTTGAAGGTGTTCGGGGGGTGAAGAATTTGAACCACAGAGACATAGGGGCACAGAGAAGACAGGAGAAGATGATTTCAGAACACGGTCTTTCGTCTTCTCTGTGCCCCTGTGTCTCTGTGGTTAGTCCTCGTTCTTCTCTCACCGCCCGGCTTCGACGTGGAACTCGAACTGGTGGTCGTGGCCGGGCTTCACCTCCCGCTCCAGGCCGGAGCGGTCCGGGCGGCGGAGGGCGGGCGGGAACCCGGTTTCGTACCACCCGGCCGGCTCGCCGATGGCCACCCGGTACCAGCCCGGCGGCACGCTCGCCGCCCCGCCGGCCAGCTCGAACCGCCCGTCCGCCGACAGGCTGGCTGTGTGCAGGGTGCCGCCGGCAGTGCGGTCCGGGTCGGGCACGAACACGATCACCCCGCCGGCCAGCGGCCGGCCCTGGAACGTGACCACCCCGCCCACCTTCGCCGGCAGCGGGGTGCCGGACTTGCCGCAGCCGAACGGCCCGGCCGCCACGGTCAGCCCGAGCAGCGCCACCCAGAGTCCGGTTCCCCGCACGGTCGCCCCTCCGAACCGCTGGAATCGCCTCAACCCCTCATTTCGACCGGGATTGTGTCGCCGCAACAGATGTTTTCCTTCGGATTGACGGGTTCGGGTTGGTACGGTAAAACCCGCCGACCGCGGGACGGGGTAAAGACCGGAGGTCGAACCGACGCGGCGGCGGCACGGGGGTCCGGAACGCCCTCGCCGCCCAGGGGCTATCCCAGGGAGGGGCGAAAGTGAAACGGGTGTACCTGTTCCTGGCCGCTTTGGCCGGGCTGAGCGGGGCGATCTACCTGGCCGGGCGGGCGACCGCCCAGGGGCCGGGGGGTGGGGGCGGG
>JALHQU010000289.1 GCA_022841795.1 Fimbriiglobus sp. | reverse complement strand
GGCAGCAGCTTCGACTCGGTCAGGTAGTCCGTCACCACCTTCGAGCCGGGGGCCAGGCTGGTCTTCACCCACGGCTTGGTGGTCAGCCCCCGCTCGGCGGCCTTCTTCGCCACCAGCCCGGCGGCCACCATCACGTACGGGTTGCTGGTGTTGGTGCAACTGGTGATGGCGGCGATGACCACCGACCCGTCGTTCAGTTGACCGTCGCTGGTCGGCTCCGGGTCGGTCGAAACCGGGACCGCCATCGCCAGGGCCATCGCCTTCTTCTTCGCCGCCTGGGCCGCCTCCTTCAGCTTCGGCAGCGACTCGTAGAACGACCGCTTCACGTCCGTCAGCGCCACCCTGTCCTGCGGGCGGCTCGGCCCGGCCAGGCTGGGCACCACCGTGCCCAGGTCCAACTCAAGCGTGTCGGTGTAATCCGCGGGCGGGGTGTTGGCGTCGTGGAACAGCCCCTGCTCTTTCATGTACGCCTCGACCAGCGCGATCTGGTCTTCACCCCGGCCGGTGGTGCGGAGGTACGTCAGCGTCTCGGCGTCCACCGGGAAGATGCCGCAAGTGGCGCCGTATTCGGGCGCCATGTTGGCGATGGTGGCGCGGTCGGCCAGCGGCAGTTCGGCCAGCCCCGGCCCGAAGAACTCGACGAACTTCCCGACCACCCCCTTCTTGCGGAGCATCTGGGTGACGGTGAGCACCAGGTCGGTGGCCGTCGCCCCCTCCTTCAGCCGGCCGCTCAGCTTGAACCCGATGACTTGCGGGATGAGCATCGACACCGGCTGGCCGAGCATGGCGGCTTCGGCCTCGATGCCGCCGACGCCCCAGCCCAGCACCCCCAGGCCGTTCACCATCGTCGTGTGGCTGTCGGTGCCCACCAGCGTGTCCGGGTACGCCTCCCCGTGGTCGTTCAGGAACACCACCCGCGCCAGGTACTCGATGTTCACCTGGTGGACGATGCCGGTTTCGGGCGGCACCACCTTGAAGTTGCGGAACGCGTTCTGCCCCCACCGCAGGAACGTGTACCGCTCCTGGTTCCGCTCGTACTCCAGCTTGGTGTTCTCGGCGAACGCGGTGGGCGTGCCGCTTGCATCGACCTGCACCGAGTGGTCGATCACCAGCTCGCACGGCACCAGCGGGTTGATCCGCGCCGGGTCCCCGCCGAGTGCTTTCATCGCGTCCCGCATGGCAGCCAGGTCGACCACGCACGGCACCCCGGTGAAGTCTTGCAGCAGCACGCGGGCCGGGGTGTACGCGATCTCGGTGTCCGGCTCGGCCTTCGGCTTCCACCGCGCCAGCGCCTCGATGTCCGCCTTCCGCACGCTCAGCCCGTTCTCGTTCCGCAGCAGGTTTTCGAGGAGGATCTTCAGGCTGAACGGCAGCTTCTTCGCCTGCGGGATGCCGGCCTCGACGGCCGCCAGCTTGTACACGGTGAACGCCCGCCCGCCGACGGTCAGGGTGGCACGGGAGTCGAAACTGTTGGGCATCGCCGGGTCTCGGGTGGGGTGGAAGGGCCGCGGGATACGGGTATTGTCGGCGGCGGGAAGGGGATGGCAACCGAAGTGGTGCGGACCGGCGGCCGGGCGTGTAAGCTATTCGGAATGGAGGGCGACCCGTGACCGAGCGAATCGCGATTGATCCGGCCGTTCTGGTCGGCAAACCGGTGGTGCGGGGGACGCGGCTGAGCGTCGAGTTTCTGCTTGGGCTGATGGCCGACGGCTGGGCGGAGGGGGAAATCCTGCGGAACTACCCCGGCCTGGTGCGGGAGGACTTGCTCGCCTGCCTCGCCTACGCCCAGCAGCGGGTGAGCGAGGAGCGGGTGTACCCGCTGGCGGGGGCGGCATGAGGCTCCTGGCGAACGAGAACTTTCCCCTCGACGCGGTGGAAGCGTTGCGGGCCGACGGGCACGACGTGGCCTGGATTCGCGCCGACTCGCCGGGGGTGGCCGATCCGGTCGTCCTCGCCCGGGCCGTCGCCGAGCAGCGCATCCTCGTCACGTTCGACAAG
This sequence comes from Fimbriiglobus sp., assembly GCA_022841795.1. GTDB lineage: Bacteria > Planctomycetota > Planctomycetia > Gemmatales > Gemmataceae > JALHQU01. The sequence continues at coordinate 4,962 of JALHQU010000289.1, read as the reverse complement.
GACTTCGGCGACCTCGCATTCCGGTCCGGGTTGCCGACCGGCAGCGGCATCATCCTGTTCCGGCTGCGAGCGGGTGCGTCGGCCGAACTCGCACGGCAGATCGCCGCCGCCGTCGCCCAGCGGCAGGATTGGGCGGGGCACTTCGCGGTCGTGGAGCCGGGCAAAGTGCGGCTGCGGCCGTTGCCACCACCAGCGGCCTGACGACAGAACGTGTGCTACTGCTCGGCCGTCCCGCCCATCGAGGTCGGCTGCCACGGCTTGTCGCCGAGGATGCGGTCGTTCTTGACCGCCTCACACCCGCAGGCGGCGAGCGCGAACAGGAACGCAAGCACAGCGACGGTACGCATGTCGAACTCCCCCATGGCGTGCGGGGTATACCGAACCCGCCCCGGCCGTGCAACCGCCGGTTGGGGAATCTCATTTCCGGCGGGGGTGAGGGCGAGTCACCGTACACGGGCGCGGGAATTGGTTGTGGTGGGAGGGTCGAAGACCTCATCCCCCGGCCCCCCTCTCCCTGCTCCCGGAGCTTCCGCTCCGGCGGGAGAGGGGAGGAAGAGGGCGGCTGGTCTTCCGACCCTCTCCCGCCTCGCCGCCGGCGAGGGAACAGGGAGAGGGTGGCGAGCGGAGCGAGCCGGGTGAGGTCTTCCGCCCGAACCCACCACCCGCTACCGCACCCCCCACATCCGACCTGAAGTCCGTGTTTGCGGCCCGACAGAGAAGCTGGTACTGTGGCGAGGCGGCGTTGAACGCCGCACTACAGGAGCATCTGCGGGGCCGTGCGCCGGAGCAGACATCAGCATAAGTCACGGGCCAGCAGACGGCGCTGCCACAACTCGGGAGGCTGACATGACAAGCGTGGACAGTCGAAAAACGCATCGCAAGCGATATCGCCTGAAGGTTCAAGAAGCGATGCTGAAACTGAAGCGAATTGCCACACTCGACCAACTCGTTGAAGAACTGGCGACACAAATGGATGATGTCTGCCGGAAGAGTGTGCGTCAGATGTGCGACTCATATTGCGTGAACGGAAGCGGCCGACACAACCAGCACCATCGACCTGCGGATGACTCGAATTACCACTTCTTGCTGAAAGTGGCACCCGGCGTGTACGCCATGCCCGACCCCAAGTATCTCGACTTGGCCGCGGTGTTCATTGCTCACCGTCAGCGTGCCGAAGTGACCAAATAAGTCGGACCATCGATCTGCACTTCGCCTTGCCCGTCCCCCTTACCGCCGCGTACCATAGCCCGGTTCGACTCATCCGGCCGGCGGACCCGGCCGCCAGCCCCCGCGCCGGAAGCCATGCCGCCGAAACCGAAGCTCGCCAACCCGGCCGCCCCGCCCCCGGCCGCCGCCCCGTTCGACCCCACCAACCCGTTCATCGTCCAGTCGGATCGGTCCGTGCTGGTCGAGGTGGACAACCCGAAGTACGCCGAGGCCCGCGACGCCCTCGCCCCGTTCGCCGAGCTGGAGAAAAGCCCGGAGCACATCCACACCTACCGCGTCAGCAACCTGAGCCTGTGGAACGCCGCCGCCGCCGGGTTCACCGCCGACCAGATGATCGACGTGCTGCGGCGGTACACCAAGTTCCCGCTGCCCACCAACCTGGCCGCCGACCTGACCGAAACCGTGAGTCGGTACGGGCGGGTGAAACTGGAGCGGGGCGACGGCGGGACGATGAAGCTGACCTCGCCGGACAAGGCGCTGGTCGCGGAGTTGGCGCGGAACAAGAAGCTACAGGATTACCTCGGGGCGAAGCTCGACGACACCGGGTTCGTCATCGACCCGGCGCACCGCGGGGTGCTGAAGCAGGCGCTCATCGGCGTCGGCTACCCGGCGGAGGACCTGGCCGGGTACTCGGACGGGTCGGACCTGCCGTCGAAGCTGCGGGAGGTGGCGGCGAGCGGGCTGCCGTTCACCGTGCGGGACTACCAGAAGGAGTCGGCGGACGTGTTCTACGCCGGCGGGGACGCTCGCGGCGGGAGCGGGGTGATCGTGCTGCCGTGCGGGGCCGGGAAGACGATCGTCGGCATCGTCGCCATGACCCTGCTGCAAAAGAGCACGCTGGTACTCACCACCAGCATCACCGCGGTGAAGCAGTGGGTGCGGGAGATCCTGGACAAGACCGACCTGACGGCGGACATGGTGAAGGAGTACACCGGCGAGGTGAAGGAGATCGGCCCGGTGACGGTGGCGACGTACCAGATCGTCACGTACCGGCCGGGGAAGAAGCGGAAGAAGAAGGGGGCGAAGGGGTCGGAGGATCAGGCGGAGGAACCGGACGATCTCGACCTGGAACTGCCGCCGCCGGCGGATGAAGCGGAGGTAGAGGACGAACCGACCGTCAGCGACACCGACCCGTCGAACTACCCGCACTTCAAGCTGTTCGAGGAGCGGGACTGGGGCCTGATCGTGTATGACGAGGTTCACCTGCTGCCGGCGCCGGTGTTCCGCGTGACGGCCCAGATCCAGGCCCGCCGGCGGCTCGGCCTGACCGCCACCCTCATCCGCGAGGACGGCCGTGAAGGCGACGTGTTCAGCCTGATCGGGCCGAAGAAGTACGACGTGCCGTGGCGGGAGCTGGAAACCAAGGGGTGGATCGCGTCGGCGTCGTGTACCGAAATCCGCGTCGCGTTGCCGGACGACAAGTCGCGGATGGAGTATGCCGTCGCCGACTGGCGGCACAAATACCGGCTGGCCAGCGAGAACCCGGCCAAGGACGACGTGGTGGCCGAACTGCTCGACCAGTACCGCGACCAGCGGGTGCTGGTCATCGGCCAGTACCTGGCGCAGCTGCGGCAGATCGCCAAGCGGTTCGACCTGCCGCTCATCACCGGCAGCACGGCAAACCGGGAGCGGGAGGAGCTGTACACCGGGTTCCGCACCGGCGCCATCCGGCACATGGTGCTGAGCAAGGTGGGCAACTTCGCCATCGACCTGCCGGACGCGAACGTGCTCATCCAGGTGAGCGGCACGTTCGGCTCCCGCCAGGAAGAGGCGCAGCGGCTGGGCCGCATCCTGCGGCCGAAAACGAGCGGGGAGACCGCCCACTTCTTCACCCTGGTCACGCGGGACACGCGGGAGCTGGACTTCGCCCACCACCGGCAGATGTTCCTGACCGAGCAGGGGTACAGCTACGAAATCCTGGACGAGCGGGAGGTGCTGCCGGCGAAGAAGGCGGTCGGATAGACTGACGGCTTGCAACTCGCACCGGCGTGATCCCGTGGCGACCACGGGGACGGGTTCGGAGGCCCGAAGGGCCGGTCTCCCTCAGCCCAGGTCGGAGCGAGCCGAAGGCGAGCGCAGGCCTGGGAAACAAGTGGAATGGGAATAAGCCCCGAAGGGGCGGGCTACGACAGACCGCCCCTTCGGGGCTTGGGATTGTGGCGAACTTGACCCAGGGCGACGTTCGCCTTCGGCTCACTTGCCCTGGGCTAAGGGAGGGCGGCCCTTCGGGCCTGAGAGCCGAAGAATTTGACTGCACCCCCGACACCCGGAGACGCCATGACTGCCCGACTCGTTCGCCCCCTGCTCGCCGGCCTCCTGTTCGCGGTCGCACTGACGGCCGGGTGCGGCAAGGCCAAACCCACCACCGGCGCGGCGGGCGGGCCGACCCCGCCCGGTGGGACGCCGACCGCCCCGCCGCCGGCGAACGAGGTGTCGTGGACCGGCACCGCCGTCGAGTTGTCGAAGGAACTGGCGAAGGGGTCGTACAAGTTCAAAACCGCGCACGAGGGCAAGTGGCTGGTGCTGAGCGGCACGGTCACCGTCACCTCGACTCCGCTCGAACCCAACTTCCGCACCCGCTCCGTCAACCTGGCCGGCGACGGCAAGGCCTACGTCCCGCTTTCCGTTCCGGTGGCGGCCACCCCGCCGGGTAAACTCACCGCCGGCCAGACGGTGAAGTTGAAGGGCGTTCTCCGCGAAATCGAACTCGGCGGACAGATCATCCTGTCCGACGTCGAAATCCTGGAGGCCGGGCCGAGTACGGCGCTCCAGACCACCGCCGCCGAAATCCTGGAAGCGTGTCAGGCCGGCACGGCGCTGGAGAAGTACAAGGGGGTGAAGGCGGTGATCCTCACCGGCACCATCGACGAGGTGGTTCCCGGCAAGGGCCTGCCCAACAAGGTGATGGTGTTCAAGGGCAAGGACGGCTGGACGCTGGAATGCATGGTCGCCAGCGGGATCAAGCCGGATGCCGTGCCGAAGGCCGGGCAGGCGGTCCAGCTGGTCAGTTCCGGAGTCAACCCGGACACCGGGCGGAAGAAGGCGACGGTGTCGTTCTGCGAGGTGATCGACAAGTGACCCGCGGCGAGTACACCCTGTCCGACGACCCGGCGCGGGTCGATGCGGTCGCGGTTCACGCTTACCTCACCCGGTCGTACTGGGCGGAGGGCATCTCGCTGGAACTGGTGAAGCGGTGCGTGGCCGGGTCGCTGTGCGTCGGCGTGTACCACACCACGGACGGGCAGGTGGGGTTCGCCCGTGTCGTCACCGACCGGGCCTCCTTCGCTTACCTGTGCGACGTGTATGTGTTGGAAGTTCACCGCGGCCGCGGGCTGGGCAAGTGGATGATGGAGGCGGTGACGGCCCACCCGGACCTGCACGGGCTGCGGCGGTTCGTGCTGGTGACGCAGGACGCCCACGACCTGTACCGCCCGTTCGGGTTCACCGCCCCGGCGTTCCCCGAGCGGTACATGGAAATCGCCCGCCCCGGACTGTACCTGACGCCGGGCGGGTGATTCCTGTTTTCCCCTCTCCCCGTTGGGGAGAGGGCAAGCTCGGCGACAGCCGAGCGCGGGAGAGGGGTGCGAAGAAAGACCCCTCGCCCGGCTCTCAGAGTCTGTTCCAGAAGTGGTCCGGCTCAGCCGGACCACGGGCCGCCACAGAGGGCGGCCCCGACAAAGGGGGGGGGGTTTTATGGGGCCCCCCCGGTGGCGGGCCCGCGCGGGCCCCCCCCGG
>JALHQU010000288.1 GCA_022841795.1 Fimbriiglobus sp. | reverse complement strand
AGCCCGCCCACCGCCGCCAGCCCGACCGCGTACACCCACCCCAAATACGGGTTGGCGAACCCGAGTACCACCAGCACCCCGAACATGACCGCGTGGCACACCGCGGCGATGCGGAGGCTCGTTCGCACCCCGAACCGGGCCGGCACGCTGTGCAGCCCGGCGGACTTGTCGAAGTCGGCGTCCTGACAGGCGTACAGGATGTCGAACCCGCTCACCCAGAACAGCACCGCCGCCCCGAGCAGCAGCGGGGTCTGCATTTCCACCAGCCCCCGCACGGCGATCCACGCCGCCACCGGCGCGAGCATGAGCGACGCCCCGAGCCAGAAGTGCGCCAGGCTGGTGAACCGCTTGGTCAGCGAGTACCCGAGGATGAACAGCAGCACCGGCCCGCCCAGGTACAGCGGCCACGGGTTGGTGAACAAGAGCGTGGACGCCAGGAACGCCGCCGACGTGAGCAGGGTGAACAGCACCACCGTCGGAACGCGGAGCGTTCCGGCCGGCAGGTGGCGGGCGGCAGTGCGGGGGTTGGCGGCGTCGAGCCGCCGGTCCACCAGCCGGTTGAACGCCATCGCCGCGCTGCGGGCGAACACCATGCACAGCAGGATGCCGACGAGGTCCAGCCAGCGGAATTCGCCCTCGGCCCGCCACGCCAGCGCCGCGCTCAGCAGGGCGAACGGCAGCGCGAACACGGTGTGGCTGAACCGGATCAGTTCGAGCAGTTTGCGGGCGGTGGACGGCATGCGTGTTGGTGTACCGCCTTCAGGCGGTCTGTCCGGGAAAACACCGCCTGAAGGCGGTACACCAACCATGAACCGCACCCCGCCGGTCGCGGGCAACCGGCGTGGGTTTCGCTTGCACGCGAATGACGCCGCGACTACCGTTGGGGTGGTTGAAATGTGTGATCCGCATTCTGGATGACCGCGGCCGGTGTTGGAGTTCACGCTTCAGCGTGAGGAAGGCTCACTCACGCTGAAGCGTGAACTCCAACACCGCCGGTTCAGTTCAATTCCAAGCTCGACGCGGGAGGCGTCCGATTGGTATCAAGCTCTGGCGTGACGCGAGCGGTCGCCTGACCTGTGACTGGCCGAGCATTCGTGCCGCGGATTTCCCGGCGGTTTGCCGCGCCATCGCGGATGCCCTGGGGTTAACCCCGGTCGGTGAGTTGGTCGTCGGGCCGGACCAAATGTTCTGGGACTTCGGCCGGGGCGGGCAGGTGGTCGGCCTGGACTGGGACGTCTGGATGGAGTTCATGGCCGTCGCCAAGTCGCCGGAGTCGGAACCGCTGGTAGAAGAAATCGCAATGTGGTTGGGGTTACATCGTCCCGCCAAACCCGACTCGCCTTCGACGAGGGCATCCAACCTGGAGGCGACATGACCGGCAAGCGAATCGGCGGGGTGGTGTGCCTGGGGCTGGCGGTGGTGTTCCTGGTGTCCGGCGTCATGACGGTGACGGCGGGGGATGGCCCGGCGGTCACGGACGGGTCCGGGCTGGGCGTCAGCCACGCGGTCGGGGCGTTCCTGCCGTGCCTGCTCGCGCTGACCGTCGGGCTGTGGCTGTTGCAGAAGCCGAAGAAGAGGTGATTCTTGGCGAACCCGGCCCGCGAGGGCCGCGGGTGCGTGAGGGAACTGGCTCGCACCCCCTCCCTGGCGGTCGGGGTTCACCCAGAACCGGCGGCCCACTCGCCGCACTTCACATAGCGCTCCAACTGCTCGGCCAGGCTGTTGCCGATGCCCGGCAGCTTCGCCCACTGGTCCCGCGTGAGCGACTCAGCCGGGGCGGACAGGCCCATCACGGTGAACGCCGCTTGACGGAACGCCCGCACCCGGTACAAGTTGTCTCCCTTGCGGGCCAAATCGGAAGCGTGCGTCCGCAGGCGGAGCGCAAGATCGTCGTTGGTCATGGCGAACCCCTCGTGGGCGGTGTGGGGTATTATTCGCCGCCGGAACGGGCGTATACAAGGTCGGTAGGAGTCCATCATGGCCGGGTTCCGGATGCACATCGGGGTGTCCACCGCGTGCGGGGTGGCGGCCGGGGTGGCGGCGGTGAAGTTGCTCGGCCACCCGCCCGAGACCGGGTTCCTGGTGGGCGTGGTCACCGCCGTCGGCGGCATGCTGCCGGACCTGGACTCGGACTCCGGGGTGCCGGTGCGGGAGATGTCCGGGCTGGCGGCGGCGGTGGTGCCGATGCTGCTGTACAACCGGCTGCGGGGGATGGGGCTGACGCACGAGGGGGTGCTGGCGGCGCTGGTCGGGGCGTACCTGCTCATCCGGTACGGGGCGGCCACCCTGTTCAAGTACATCACCGTCCACCGCGGCATGTGGCACAGCATCCCGGCCATGCTGGTGAGCGGGCTGTGCGTGTACCTGGCGTACGACACGGCCGACGCCGAGCAGTCCACCCGCTACCTGCTGGCGGTGGGGGTGATGATCGGGTTCGCCTCGCACCTGATTTTGGACGAGATCTACAGCGTGGACTTCAACGGCATCCGACTGAAGCTGAAGGCGTCGGCCGGCAGCGCGTTCAAGTTCTTCTCCCCGTCGGTGTTCGGCACGGTGGTGTGCTACGGGCTGCTCGGGGCGCTCGGGTTCCTGGCGTACAAGGACTACGACGCGAAAGTGGGCCGCGGGGCGACGGCCGTGTTCGGGCGGTAGGGTCTTCGCCCCGCCGCGTTCTAGAATGCCCCCACCCCCGCAGGCAGGCCCGCCGATGCCCGACCCGCAACCGTTCGTCGCCTACCAGATCCACCCGCTCGCCCCGCGGATGGGGCTGCACACCGCCCCCATCGAGCGGGACTGGATGGAGGCCGCCCCGCAGCGGTTCCCGTACCGCTGCCTGCCGCTGAACATCGCCAACCAGGCCGGGTGGGTGCTCTCCTGCCCGACCGCGTTCCGCTGCTACTGGTACGGCGGGCGGAACCCGGCGGACGTGGAGGTGCGGTTCGACGGCCCGCCCGACCCGAGCGTGCTGTCCCACTTCGGCAGCGGCACCATCACCTTCAGCCTGCCGTACCTGTTCCGCACCCCGCCGGGCATCAACCTGTGGGCGAAGGGGCCGAGCAACCTGATCAAGGACGGCATCCAGCCGCTCGAAGGCGTGATCGAGACGGACTGGGCCACGTCCACGTTCACCATGAACTGGAAGCTCACCCGCCCGAACGAGTGGGTGCACTTCGCCGCCGGCGAGCCGATCTGCATGCTGGTGCCCGTGCCCCGCGGGCTGGCCGAGTCGCTGGTGCCGCGGATCGAGCCGCTGGCCGCCGACCCGGAGCTGCAGCAGAAGTACCTGGCGTGGGACGCCAGCCGCAGCGGGTTCCTGAAGGGGCTGAAGGAGAACGACCCGGAGGCGGTCAAGCTCGGCTGGCAGAAGGACTACTTCCAGGGGAAGACGGGCGAGGGGGCGTTCGACGGCCACCAGACGCGGCTGCACCTGAAGGAGTTCGAGCGGAAGGGGTGAACCCGGCCCACGGCCGGGGAATGACGAATGACCCACCAATGACCAAGGAAAGGCACCCGGCGTCTTTCCTTGGTCATTGGTGGGTCATTCGTCATTGGTCATTCCAAATCACCCACCGACCTGGCGGTCGGGGTTCGCCAATCACGCCGCGTCGTCCGCCCGCAGGCGGGTCTCGATCAGCCGCACGGTGAACCCGCCCACCCGCTGCCCGCCCCGCACGATCAGCCAGTCGTTCAGCAGACCCCGCGGCACCCGCACCGGCTGCCCCCGCCGCACCGTCCGCACCGTCGCCGGGTCGTTGTCCAATCGCCCGTAGATGTGTGACTCGTCCACCGCCGACACCGCCACCCACATGTACTCCCGGCCGAAGTCGTCGGTGAACGGCGCTTTCACCGCGAACAAATCCGCCGGATCGCGGTCCGACAGCGCCGATACGAACTCGCCGAACCGCCCGGTCGCCTCGGCCACGGCTGCTTTCAACTGCGGGTCGTCGTCCGGCAATCCGGCGAGCGGGACGGTCGGCGGGGGGGCGTCGTCGGCCAGTTCCGGCGGGTCTTCGTCCAGCGGGGGAAGGGAAGTACCCCGCTCGAAGCCCGCGACCCGCCAGCGGTTCGGCCGATGCCGGCTGTTCACGCCCTGTTCGCTCACGCCCGCCCCCTTTCGTCCGCCGGGTGAGAGGCTGGAACTCCTATAACTCCCTCCGCCCGTTCCCACAACCGCGGCCGACCGCGAAAACACGGACCATGATCGGAACGGTACAAAACGTATCGGCCCTGCCGTCTCTACCGCCCCGCCCGGCGGACTCGCACAAGGGCACGTTCGGGCATGTACTGGTGGTGGCCGGCAGCCGCGGCATGACCGGCGCCGCCGTGTTAACCGGCACTACTGCTGTCCGCGGCGGGGCCGGGCTGGTGACGGTGGCGTGCCCGGCGGCGGTGCAGGACGTGGTGAGCGTGGGCAACCCGTGCTACCTGACCGCCGGCCTACTACCCGGCGGCCAGCCGGATGATTATGCGGATCAGGTGGTGGCGCTGGCCGAAAAAGCGGACGTGATCGCCGTCGGGCCGGGCCTGGGCCAGCACCCGGAGGTGCGGGATCTGGTGCGGCAGTTGCTCCTCCGCACGCCGAACACCCCGACCGTCCTCGACGCCGACGCCCTGAACGTCCTGCCGCCCATCCCGGACGCGATCCGCACCCGCTCCGCCCCGCTGGTACTCACCCCGCACCCCGGCGAGTTCGCCCGCCTGTTGAACACGAGTACCGAGCAGGTGCAGGCGAACCGGCTGAACCTGGCCGTCGGGTTCGCCGCCGGTTGGAACGCGGTGCTGCTGCTGAAGGGGCACCGGACGATCGTGACCGACGGCGCGCGGGTGTACCAGAACGACACCGGCAACCCCGGCATGGCCACCGGCGGCAGCGGAGACGTGCTGACCGGGCTGCTCGCGGCTCTCATCGGCCAGGGGATGAGCGGGTTCGACGCGGCCGTGCTGGGGGCGTGGGTCCACGGGCGGGCCGGGGACCACGCGGCCGAGGCGGTCGGGCTGACCGCCCTGTCGGCGGTGGACGTTCTGACGCATTTGCCGAGTGCGCTACGCGAGGCCGAGCGAAACTCGTGGCGGTAGGCGGGGTCGGCATTCCGGATCGGGCCGGTTGTTCGTATGGTTGGAGCAATTGAGGCGAAGCCGCTCGCGGCTTCGCGGACGGGACCACCCCTACGCCGTCGCCCGTGAGCCACCCATGATCCGGCAGATCTGCCTGAACTGCTACAAGATGACCGAGCTGCCGGACGCCGCCGCCGGCACCCGCGTGGACTGCCCGAACTGCGGGAAGACGATCGACGTGCCGGTGAAGTACACCCCGGACGTGGCCACCGGCGGCGGGGTCGGGGCCGTCACCCCGCCGCCGACCGAGGTGTACGACGTGCTGCCCGGCACCGACCGACCGCCCCCGCCCACCGGAGTCAAGCCGATGTCGTCCGACCCGACGGTCCCGCCCGTCCCGGCGGTCCCGGCCCCGCCGCCGGGCGTGGCCGTGCCCCCGCCGCCCCCGCCCCCGCCCGGCGAGTACGCCCGCGGGTGCTGGCTGCCGGTCAAATCGGCGTGGCTGGCGTGGGTGCCGCTCGGCTGCCTGGCGGTGGCGTTCGTGCTGTCGTTCTTCACCTGGGCCAAGCTCGCCCCCGGCGGGTACTCGGTGGTGACGCAGAACGGGTGGGACGCGTTCTTCGGCTGGTTCGGGGACAACATCCCGGACGTGAAGGAGTGGAAGGACCTGGAAGAGACGCTCACCAAGACGGTGCGGGCCGACCTGTTCATCCTGCCGTACCTGCTGCTGCTGCTGCCGACGATCGCCCTGGCGGTGATCGAGCGGGTGGTGAAGGACCCGAACACGCAGCGACTGCCGGCCCCGCTCATGTGGATCCCGCAGGTGTGGCCGTACCTGCTGTACCTGCTCGGCGGGCTGTCGCTGTTGCTGCTCGTCCTGCTCGCGTTCGCCTCCCTCCGCGGGTTCGCCGTCGAGCGGGCGGTGAACGACGTGGCCGCCGCCAAGTACGAGAAGGAACTGGCCGTCAACACCAGCGGGTCGGACCTGCGGAAGACGAACATCCTGGTCGGCCAGGAGGTGTCGCGGTACGCCCCGAAGCAGACGGTGTGGCTGAACCTGCTGCTGCTGGCGCACGTGCTGGCGGTGGTCGCCCTGCTGGTGCGCATCTGGTTGACCACCCGCGGCGACAGGCCGGCCCCGCGGGTCGGCGTGCAGTGGTGAGCGGGCCGAAGTAGCAGGCCCACGCCGTGGGCCGCTCGCACACAAAGTAGCAGGCACACTCCGTGTGCCGTCCGCGGACGGCACACGGAGTGTGCCTGCTACTTTGTGTGCCCCGCCAGTGTCTTGCTTTTCGCGGGCCACATTCGCTACCATTCCCGCGACCTCACCCCGCGGAGTTCCGCCATGCCGTCCGTCGCCGTCGTGTACTACTCGGCCCAGGGGCACACCCACGCCATCGCCGAGGCGGTGGCGGCCGGGGCCAAATCGGTGGCCGGCGTGACCGCCGAGTTGGTGCGGCTCCAGGACGCGGACATCCAGAACGGGCGCTGGAAGAACGACGCCCAGGCGGCCACCCTGACCGCCGCCGACGCCATCGTGTTCGGCACCCCGACGTACATGGGCGGGTACTCGGCGCAGGTGAAGGCGTTCATCGACGGGTGCAGCGGCATCTGGTTCCAGCAGGGGTGGAAGGACAAGCTGGCCGCCGGGTTCACCCACAGTCAGGGGCTGAGCGGGGACAAGCTGAACACCCTGCAGGGGCTGTGGGTGAACGCCATGCAGCACGGCATGGTGTGGGTGGGCACCGGGCTGATGCCGGAGGGGGACACGCCGGACAAGGTGAACCGGCTGAGCAGCTACAGCGGGGCGATGGCCCAGAGCGGGTACGGCATGACCGACACGCACGCCGCCGACCGGGAGACGGCCCGCCGGCTCGGGGTGCGGGTGGGCGAGGCGGCGGTGCGGTGGGCGAAGGGGA
>JALHQU010000287.1 GCA_022841795.1 Fimbriiglobus sp. | reverse complement strand
TCACGCTCCCGGCTCGCCACGACGCCCCCGGCTCGCCACGAACCCAGCTCAGAAGTCGAACCCGAACCCGACCGAGTAGAACTGCTCTCTAGTTTGCAGGAACTGCCCGTAGGGGCTGCGGCCGGTGTAGTATTCGCCGAACACCCGCACCATGCCCTCCCGCCGCAGCGGGTTCCGCCACAGCCACCCGGCCTGCAGCGTCCAGTTCGGCGTGTACCCCTGGTCCCCCCGCCACTCCAGGTTGGCGGCGGCGAACGGCGACCCGGCCCACCCGGTCGGGCACCGCAGGAACCACTCCGCCCCCACGTCGTACCGCAGCCGGTTGCGGGTGGTTGATTCCACGTCCGGCACCTGGAACGAGAACGCGTACCCGACGTGCCCGTACACCCGCAGGTTGTCCTCGATGATCCGCCCGACGCCGAGCACCACCTCGTCCTTGGCGAAGCTGCGGGTCTGCCGGCCGGTGCGGAGGATGAGTTCGTCCCCCAGGTGCGCGCTGGTGTGTTCGTACGCGATCTTCCCCTGCCACCACCCCCACCGCCACGACAGCGGCAGGCCGAACCGGTAGTCGGCGGCCAGCAGGTCGTCCGGCGACAGCCGCGTCTGCACCAGCCCGAAGATGTCCAGCTGCGCCGCGAAGTCCGCCCCCTCCGGTTCGAACCGGAACAGCCCCTGCGTGCCGCCGATCCAGGTGTCCACCGTGTACTCGCTGCGGTAGTTCGCCAGGCTGGTGGCCAGGAACTGCATCTTCGGGTCTTTCTTCACCGCCAAAGCGGGTTCCCACAGCAGCGAGTTCGGCAGGAACGAGATGCGGGCGCCCCGCCAGGTGTACCGGGTGAAGTCGCGGCGGGCTTGCAGCTCCTGTTGGTACTCGTCCTCGACTGATCCCGGCAGCGGGCGGTCTGCGAGCACCGGGCCGGTGAGCGTGTCCATCGAGGTAGCGGGCGGCGGGCCGACGGCAGCCGGCGGGGGCAGTGGGGTCGAATCATTCAAGCGGCGGACCGGCGGCGGCTCGCCCGCCTGAACCTGGAACAGCGACTTCGGCGGCGGGGGCACGTCCGGGGTGAACTGGGCGGGGGCGACGGCCGCGCTCAGGCCGACCAGCACCCCGGCCAGCACCCCGCGAGCGTTAAAGGCGGACACCACGCACATGCCGAACCCCCACCCGGCCGGAGCGGACCGACCCCCGATTCCGGGCGGACATAGCGACGGCGGGGAGGCGTGAGAACCCCAATCCCGCCGTGCGGGTCATTCGGCGAGTTCCCCTCACCCAATCCTGGAAGATGGCCCGATTTTCGGAACATGCCTACCCCATCAACGACTTACGGCGAATTCCGACGATCACCTCTCCGACTCCCACCGGGCGACGATCACCGCCACGTCGTCCGGCAACCGGCCCGACCGCGGGCGGACGAGTTCGATCAGCGCCCGCGGCAGGTCGTCGAACGGCGTCGTTCGTACCACCTCGACGATCCGTTCCGCCGACGTGTATTTCACCATCCCGTCGGTGGCGAGCAGCAGCGTGCCGACATCTTGAAGTGGCTTGCCGAACGGCACCGGCACCGCACCGCCGGTACCGACCCACGGCTTCCGCACCGCCGCGTCGGTCAGGCTGCCCCAATCGTCATCTCGAATCCACCACGCCACCGAATCGCCGACGGCAACACCGAGCGGACCGAGTGCGGACAGCCAAGTCACCACCGCCGTCGTCTCGCCGACCGCCCCGGATTCGGCCATCCGCCGGTCGAGGTCGGCCATCCAGCGGACACGGTCCCATTTCGCCTGATTCTGCTCGGCCAGTTCCCGCACCGCCCGCAAGACCACATCCGCGGCCGCCGCTCCCCCGTCCCGCCCGCCGACCCCGTCCGCCACCACCGCGAACGCCCCGCCCGGCCCGACGACCACATCGGCGCGATCCTCGGAGGCGGTGCGGTACGAGTCGGTGGCGATGGCGGTCCGCCACATGGGGTCACTCGTCGTCCAAGTCACGAGACTGGTCGATGAGGGAATCGATCAGCCGGACGATGTACGGCGCGGCAAGCATTTCCTTCAGCACGGCGATGAACTTCTCGGCGTCGTCCGCCGTTTCCTCGCGGGTACGTTTCCCGTGTTCGTCGAGAAGGATCACTTTGGCCGGGTATCGGTCTAAGTTGTGCCATGCCTCGACCACGCGCTGTCGGACCCTGAAAAACGGCGCTGAGATGAAGAGCGCGTGCCCGAATAAGTTCGGGTCGTTCTGCGCGGACTCCACCTCTCCGAACACCGCGTTGTGGGTCTTTTCACCAAGCTTCTCCCCCTGATGGCGCAAAATCGCCGACGGGGAAGGTTCGGCTTTCACCCGGAACTCGGGCCACAGGTCGGGGATCGTCGCCGTACTCATGTCACACTCCCGGGTAATCCAACCGTACCAGAATCGGGAAATGGTCGGACGCCGTGTCGCCGTTCGGCGTCCCGTCCGTCCGCTGGAAGCTCGTCCGCTTCGGGTCCTGGGGGTCCAGGTCTCCGGTCAGGATTTCCACGTCCTCGTCGCGGAAGTAGGGCAGCAGCGCGGGCCGCAACAGCACCTGATCGAACAGATACCAGTGGTACTGATCGTGGATCGCCTTGCGGTAATAGTAGGTGCCCTGGGGCGGTGGCGGAACCCCAGGCGGACTCGGTTGTGGTTGTCCGAAGAACCTCCACATCGGGTTGTAGAAACAGCGGTAGCGGTTCCCGAGAACCCGGCGGCCCTCCTCGACTGCCGACCGGCGTGCCATCACCGCGTTCAGCCCGACCGCCGACGCCACCCGGCGGGCGAACGGTTGGGCGTTCAGGTCTCCGATCAGCAGGGTCCGCGTGTGTTGCTGTTGATCCTCCACTGCGGCAATGCGAAGAGCCAGGTTGCGGAAATCCTCGTTCTGGTCCGTCTGAGTTTGGAGCAGGTCGCTGTTTGCATGGACCGCGACGAGCAGCAGTTCGCTCACGTTCGGAATGCTCAGGCGGTGGATTCGGTAGCGCGTCTCCGACGCCACTTCCGGCAGGTCGGGCGGTTGCAGGCGGCTGAACAGGTGCAGCCGGCACTTCGGGTTGGACGGGGGTAGCGGGTAATACGCCCCGCTCATGGAGCCACGGTTCAGCGCCTTTCGCATCGCATCCGGGTAGCTGCACTCGGCGAGTACCAACAGGGTGACGTTATGACGCCGGGCGAGATTCGCGCACAGCGATTCCCGCCGCTTACCGTTCAAGTTCCAGAACAGCACGCTCAACATGGGCGGTCGTCCGTGAACGTGGCTACTTCGCCATCTCCACCATCCGCGTCTCGCGGACCACCGTCACCTTGATCTCGCCGGGGTAGTCGAGTTGCTGCTCGATGGCCCGGGCGATGTCCCGGCACACCCGCAACGCATCCGCGTCGGTGGTGCGGTTGGCGTTGGCGATCACCCGCAGCTCGCGGCCGGCCTGGATGGCGAACGCGTTCTCCACCTCCGGGAACCCGCACGCCACCGCCTCCAGCGCCTCCATCCGCTTGACGTACTTCTCCAGCGTTTCCCGGCGTGCCCCCGGCCGGCTGGCGCTGATGGCGTCGGCCGCCGCCACGATCACCGTGTAGATGTTGTCCACGGTGATGTCGTCGTGGTGCCCGGCGATGGCGTGCAGCACTTCGCGGCTGGTCTCCCCGTACCGCTTGGCCAGTTCCGCCCCCACCTTCGGATGCCCGCCCTCCATCTCGTGGTCGGCCGCCTTGCCCACGTCGTGCAACAGCCCGCACCGCCGCGCCAGTTGGGCGTTCAGCCCGAGTTCGGCCGCGATCATCCCGCACAGGTGCGCCACCTCCACGCTGTGCAGCAGCACGTTCTGGCTGTAACTCGTCCGGAATCTCAGCCGGCCGAGCAACTGCAGGATCTTCTCGTGCGGCAGCGGCAGGTCCAGGTCGAGCGCCGCCTTCTTGCCGATCTCCAGGATGGTGGCGTCCATCTCCTTCTGCGTCTCGGCCACCACCTCCTCGATGCGGGTGGGGTGGATGCGGCCGTCCTGGATGAGCTTGGCCAGGCTGATGCGGGCGATCTCCCGCCGCACGTTGTCGAACGCCGACACCACCACCACCCCCGGCGTGTCGTCCACGATCACGTCCACCCCGGTGGCCTTCTCGAACGTGCGGATGTTCCGCCCTTCCCGCCCGATGATCCGCCCCTTCATGTCGTCGGACGGGATGTCCACCGTGCTGACGGTGGCGTCGGCGGTGTGGGCGGCGGCGTACCGCTGGACGGCGGTGGCCAGGATCTCGCGGGCCTTCGCCTCGGCCTGCTGGGCGACGTGCTCGTTCGCCTTGCGGATGCGGGCGGCCACCTCGTCGGCCAGGTCCTTCTCCAGCCGGTCGAGCAGCATCTTCTCCGCGTCCGCCCGGCTCAGCCCGGTGATGGTGTGCAGCGCCTTCGTCTCCTGCTCGATGACCACGTCCAGGTCCTTCGCCCTCTTCTCCAGCGCCTCCTTCTGTTCGGCCGCCTTCTTCACCGCCGCGTCCAGTTGCTTCTCCTTCTCGGCCAGCTTCTTCCCCGCCCCCTCGACCGCGTCCTCCCGCTTCTCCAGCCGCCGCTCCTGCTCCCGCAGTTCGCCCCGCACCTTCTCCAGCTCGCGGGTCACCTCCTCCCGCTTGCGGAACGCCTCGTCCTTCGCCCTCAGCTCGCCGTCCTTCACGATCCGCTCGGCGTCCCGCTTCGCCTGCTCGGCCAGCCGCTCGGCCAGCCGCTCGGCGTCCCGCTTCGCCTGCTCGGTGATCTCACGCGCTTTGGCCGTCGCCTCTTTCAGCGCGGCCGGATCGACAGGGGCTGGGGACGGGACGAGCGGTTGAACGGGGGCGGACGTGACGGGCGGGCGGCTCTTGAGAACCTTCAGCAACAGGAACAGGCCGACGCCGCCCATCGCCAGCATGGCGACGAGGACAGCGCCGAGTATGTATTCCCACATGCGGGCCACTCCTTGCGGCGGCCCGTTGTCCGAGCGGACGGGAGAGTGCGAACGGGCGGCGAGCCGCCGGTGGTGGTCTCCGGGGTGCGGGGTGGCCTCGCCCGTGGCAGCGGGCGGGCCGGCGCAGTCATCCCGCCGCGGGTCGGCCGCGGGCGGGTCGGGTCAACGGGAAGCCGACTATGTCGACGGCGAATGCGATCCGGCCGACTCCGCGGCCGCCGCCGCGGGTTCGCCGGTCGCCCGCAACGGAGGTGTCAAACCCGACCGTCCCGGTCGGGGGTTGGGGCCATTATGAGACAATGGACCGACGGGTGCAACCGGAAAGGGCGGGCAGATGTGGATGAACCCGACCGCCGTGCGGCGGTCGGCGGGCTGCCACAGAGGGCGGCCCCTACAGCCGGTGTCTTGTAAGGGCCGCCCTCTGTGGCGGCCCGCCCACACTCACTTCTTCGCCGACGCCGCCGGGGCGGCCTTGTTCTCCTTCACGAACGCCAGCAGCGCCTTCACCGGCGGCTCGCTCGCCCACCACATCTTCTCCACGGTGATGTCCTCGGCCTGGACGTACCCCGGCGTGTACGTCGCGTCCGGCTTCGCCGGCCGGTCGCCGGCCTTGCGGATGTCCGCCTTCAGGAACACGCCGCCGTCCGAGCAGTGGCCGACCGGCACGGCCCGGCCGGTGCCCGCCGCCTTCGCCAGCAGCTTCCACTCGTCCCGGCACTTGTCGGCCGCGTCCTTGCTCAGCCCGAGGTGCATCTCGCCGGCCACCGGGGTGCCGTACTTGCGCTCCTTCAGGCAGCCCATCCGCACGAAGCTGCCCTTGATGACCACCCGCTCGGGGTCGCCCTTCGCCGGCTCGACCACCACCTCGTCGATCACCACATACACCGGCGGCAGGCCGCCCGCCCGCACCGCCGCCACGCACCCCACCACGACCGCCATCGTCAGGAGTGACCGCATCATCGCTCGCCCTCCCCGTAGTTCCGGGACGCCGGGCGGGTGCCCGGCCGTCGCCGAATGAACCATATCCGTGGTGCGACCGCCGCGAATGTTGTTTACACTTGATCCGACAACCGGATTCGTTGTGCGAGGTGCCGCCGTGTCGCGTCCCCTGCCCTCGCTGTCCACCGACCAGGTGGCCGCCCTGGTGGAACTGTCCCGCCACGGCACGCTGCGGGCGGCGGCGGCCGCCCTGCACGTCACCGAGCAGGGGGTGCGGAACCGGCTGCTCGCGCTGGAGCGGCGGGTGGGGGCGGAGTTGTACCACAAGCGGCGGGGGCCGCGGCCCGGTCCGCCGCTCACCCGCCACGGGGAGGCGCTGCTGCCGCACGCACTGGCGTTCCTCGACCGCGGCCGCGAACTGGGCGAGGCGTTCGCCGGGGCGGTCGGCCCGCAGGAGGTCCACGTGGCCGCCACCCAGTACCTCATCCTGTACGTGCTGGTGGACGCCATCCGCCGGTTCCACCGGGCGCACCCGGCCATCCGCGTGCGACTGAGCACCCACTCGGAGCGGGAGATCGAGGACGCCCTGCTCCGCGACCCGGAGTTGTCGCTCGGCGTGGCCGCCCCCTACGAGGCGGGCGGGGAGCTGGCGTACGCCCACCTGCTCACCCTCGACTGGGGGCTGGTGACACCGCACCGTCACCGGCTGTTGCGGAAGCGAGGCGTCGGGCTGGCGGACCTGGCGGACGAACCCCTGATCCTGTACGAGCGGGGGTCCACCGGCCGGCAGCACGTGCTGGATGCGTTCCGCGGCCTCGGCCTCACCCCGCGGGTGGAGTTGGAGGCGACGAGCACGGCGGTGGTGGTGCGGATGGTGGAGGCCGGGCTGGGGGTGGCGGTGGTGCCGCTCACCCCCGGCGGGGAGGTGACCCGCGGGCACCGGGTGGGGGTGCGACCGCTGCCGGGGGCGGTGCGGCCGATCCACTCCGGGGTGCTCACCCGCCGCAACGAACGGCCGCTGCCGGCGGCCGAAGCGTTCGCCCGCTTCCTGGGGGCGGGGGCCACCCAGACGGCTTCCTGAAAACATCTGCCGGGGTTGGAGTTCACGCTTCAGCGTGAGTGAGGTTCACTCACGCTGAAGCGTGAA
>JALHQU010000286.1 GCA_022841795.1 Fimbriiglobus sp. | reverse complement strand
TTCGGACCTGACGCAAGCCGGCTCCGTCCTCGGCACGCCGGCGTACATGGCCCCGGAGCAGGCCCGCGGCGAGCCGACCGACGCCCGCGCCGACGTGTACTCGCTCGGCTGCATCCTGTGCGAGCTGCTCACCGGCACCACCCCGCACACCGGCACCAGCGGGTCGGTGCGGGAGCTGCTCGCCCGCGTGGCCGGCGGGGACGTGAGCGAGGCGTTCGCCCGTCTGGACGCGAGCGGGGCGGACGCCGACCTGGTCGCCCTCGCCAAGCGGTGCCTGGCCGCCGACCCGGTCAGCCGCCCGGCCGACGCCCGCGAGTTGGCCACCGCCCTGGCCGACCACCGCGGCGGGGTCGAAAAGCGACTCCGCGAAGCCGAGGTGGAGCGGGCGCGGGCGGACGAGCAGCTCCACCGCCGCCGGCTGCGGAAGCGGTTCCTGGCCGGCATCGCCGTGCTGCTGGTGGCGGTCAACGGCCTCATCATCTGGCTGGTCGAGTCGTCCCGGCGGAACCACGACCTCCAGATACAGCAGGAGGCGGAGAAGGCCCGCACGCTCACCGCCGCCCTGGCCGAGGCGAACCTGCTCCGCGAGCAGGGGCTGACCCAGGCCGACGACCCGGTGCGGTGGAAGCAGACGCTCACCCTGGCCCGCGCGTCGCTGAAGGCGGCCGAGGAGCAGGCGACCAGGACCGGCTGGAGCGACCCGATGCTCACCGAGCCGTACTGGGTGGCGCTGCCGGCGTTCACCCGCGACGAGGCCGACTGCGGGCTGCTGCTCGAACTCGACCGCCTGCCGGAGCAGAACGAGATCGCCCTGTTCGCCGGCATCGCGGGCACCCGCACCATTTCCGACCGCTACGCCGCCGCGTTCCGCAAGGTCGGGTTCGACCTGGACAAGATGACCGACGAACAGGCCGTGAACTGGCTGCGCGACCACCGCTTCCGCGAGCGGCTCACCCTCGGCCTGCGGGACTGGGTGCAGGCCATGCCGTTCGAGGTGCAGAAGGGCGGCGGGCAGGGGGACGAGTTCGCCGCCCTCATCGGCACCACGGCGGCCACCGCCGACCTGCCGCCCGAAACCCGCCAGGACCGCCTCCGCCGGCTGTGCGACGACGTGTCCGACCCGTTCACCCGCGAGTGGTGGCAGGCCATCCAGGCGATGAACTGGGACAAGACGCTGCACAAACTGGTGAAGCGGCCGGAGATCGCGAAGCTGTCGTCCCGCCAGCTTGCCAGCCTCGCCGCCGGGCTGTCGGACTTCCGGGTGCAGGCCGACTCGGAACTCCAGTTCGGCTTCCTCCAGGCAGCCTACGGGCGGTTCCCGGCCGAGTTCTGGACGAACTACCGGCTGGCCAAGTTCTACGAGAGCCGGCCGCAGTGGAAGGTGCCGTTCGGCAACGCGAAGGACGAGGGCCTGCGGCACCTGACGGCGGCGGTGGCTGCCCGCCCGGCCAGCGCGTTCCCGCGGGTGGTACTCGCCCTGCACCTGCTGCAGAGCGGGCGGGAGGTGGCCACCGTGGACACGCACCTGAAGAACGCCATCGCGGTGGACCCGACGTCGGCGTGGCCGCACCTGGTGCTGGCCAGCATGTACGCCGGCGGCGGCAGCCCGCAGGCGGCGATGGACAGCTACGTCGCCGGCATCCGCGCCGACCCGGACACCGGGTT
The DNA here is from genome assembly GCA_022841795.1 of Fimbriiglobus sp. Taxonomy (GTDB): domain Bacteria; phylum Planctomycetota; class Planctomycetia; order Gemmatales; family Gemmataceae; genus JALHQU01. The sequence goes on along the minus strand of JALHQU010000286.1, from coordinate 5,376 downwards.
CAACCTGATCAGCAGTTTCCTCGTCCCCCTGCGGACGTTCGGCGGGAGCAAGGACGCGATCTACGACGTGCTGATCGCCGAGTTCCCGGACCGCTGCGAGAGCTGGCTGCTGCGGTCGAACCAGCGGGCGCTGGCGACCGACCTCCGCGGGCAGTTGGCCGACCTGCGGGAGGCCGACAAGCGGATGCCCGCCGACCACCCGCAGCGGGTGCTGGTGAACACCGCGATGGGGAACCTGACCCGGATGGCGGTGTGGGAGGAGCGGCTGCCGGAGGTGATCGCCGGCGGGCCGCTGCCCGAACCGGGCGAGTGGTTCGATCTGGCCGGGTATTGTGCCAAGTTCGACAAGAACTACGCCTGGGCGGCCGAGTTCGCCGACCGCGGGCTGACCGCGGACGCCCCGGCCAACCGGCAAGCGATCGGGCAACTGTGGACGGCGGTCGAGTACGCCGGGTGGGCGCTGAAGGCGAGCGACCAGCCCGGCCTCGCCGACGCCGACCGCAGCCGCTACCGGATGATGGCCCTGCGGTGGCTGAACACCTGCGCCGAACGGCAGACGCAGCCGTTCCCCCAGCAGCAGTGGAACGCTTTCGTCGTGACGAACCCGACGTTCCGCCGGTACACCACCCCGACGCAGTTGAAGAAACAGCCGGCGGACGAGCAGGCGCTGTGGGAGCGGTTTGTGGAGAAAGCCGGGTACGGCAAACGGCGGGAAGTGCTGCCCACACCGCGGCGAGAATAAAAATCGCCGCAACGACCGTTGACACGTCCGACGCCCGCGATCATAATCCTCCCATTCGACCACGATGGTCGTGGCTGATCGTCCGAGGACTCGCCATGTCGCCTACCAGCCCTTACGCCCCCCCCTCACCGGAATAACCGGACCGTCCGGCTGGGGCTGGATCGGTTGGAGGGGCGGGAGATGCCCGGCAGCTTCCTGGGTGAACTGGCGACGCTGGCCGGATACGGTCCGCTCAACTTGCGTTCGGCGTCCACAACTGCTCCGTTCACGGCACTTCCCCCGGCTCCGCAGCCGGAGACATCAAAGCCTGCGGTTGAACCGACCGCGGACGGGGTGTTCCTCCCGCCGCCAACTGCGAAGACGACCGAGACACGCCCGGCATCGCCGTTCGACGTGCTGCCCGAGTTCGCCGCGTTCCAGCCGTTCGGTTTTGGACCGATGGTGGCGTACAACCCGACGGCCGCGGCACTGCCGGTACTCCCCGCACCCACGCCGGCGAACGGGGACACGTCGTTCGAGTCCGCACTGCCCGCCCCGCCCCCGCCCGACAACAGCCTCGAACCGCTGTCGGAGCCGAGCAGCCCGCCACCGCAGATGAGCCCGCTCGGTGAAAACCAGACCCCCACGGCGAGCGACGATTCGTACTCGGTGATCCACGACCGGCAGTTGAAAGTCACGGCGGCCAACGGGTTGCTGGCGAACGACAGTGACCCCGAAAGCAACGCGATGGGCGTTAACATCGTCACGCGCCCGACCAACGGGGAGATCGACTTCCAGACCCTCTCCGCCTTCAGCGACGGCAGCTTCACATACATGCCGAACACCGGGTTCGTGGGCACCGACAAATTCACCTACCAGGTATACGACGATTTCGGGCTGGGTACTATTGCCACCGTTACCATCACGGTTACGAACGTGGCGCCGACCGCGACAGCGGACTCGTTCACCATCAACGAGGACCAGCGGTTGGAAGTGAGCAGTCCTCCGGGCGGGGGCAACCCGCTCCCGCCGCCGGGCGGCGGGGGTGGAATTGGTCTGCTCGCCAACGACAGCGACGCGGACGGCGACATGCTCGGCACGGTCCTCGTCAGCAACCCGGCCAACGGTCTACTGGCGTTCCGCGAGGACGGTACGTTTATCTACACCCCGAACCCGAACTTCAGCGGGGTGGACACGTTCCAGTACGAAGCGACTGACGGGATTGCGAGCACCAGTCCGACGACGGTGACGATCACCGTGCAACCGCGGGATGGGGCCGACCTGGATGGGCAGGATGCCACTACCAACGGCGGGTGGATGCCAGAGCGGGACGAACTCCAGTACGGGCTGGGGATCGGGGTGAACAGTTCAGGGTATATCATGGCCCGCGCGCCGGTCATGCCGGCGGGGCTGGGCTGGACGATGATCGAGAGGAAACTGCTGTGGGACGCGACCACCCTGGCGGTCGGCGGCGTCACCACGCCCGGTTACATCAACCTGCCGTACGCCGGCGATCAGGTGCGAACCGTGTCGGCCTTGACGGCCGGATACGGCGACTCGGCCATCACCTACCAGGAGATGTGGCAGAACGCCCTCGGGCAGAGTTTCTCGTCGATGGTGCTGATGCATGTGGAGGAGCAGAAGGCTCCACTCGTGTCGGTCAAGTTCACCTCTTCCGACCACGAGCGGCTCTATAAGAACGCACCGTACACCATCAAGGTTGGTGGTAAGGAAACGAAAGTCCCGATTAATGCGGGCAGCCAGTACGAGAACAACCCGCACTGGGATCGGGCAAGCGGCGACATGATCCCGCTGAGTCACACCCGGTACAACGTCACCGGCGGCCCGGCCGACAAGGTCAAGCTGACGCTCAAGTTCAAGGTGGCGGATTTGGCCGGCAAGAAGGTGGTGGTCGAAGGCATGCCAACGGGTCTTGTCGATGAGAAGGCCCTGGAGTTCAAGTCTGACGAGATCCCCGTTCCCGAAAACGGGGACGTGAGCGTCAACCTGACAGCCACGAACAAGGTCGGTGATATGCGGGTGATCGAGAAGGAGATCGAGTGGAAGTTGAAGGTGGCGGGCCAAGCCGATCCGGTCGAAATGGGTACGTCCGGTCCGCATAAGATCTTCATCACTTACGGCAAGCCGCAGGCCTTGACGGGCGCCGATGGCGTAGCCGTGCGGCCGACACCGGAGCGTATGGAGCGGGCGATCACCGTGTATACCGAGGCGTTCGAGAACGCGAAAACGGCCGCGGGCACGAACTTCCCGAGGCCGCAGCGGATCATGTACGAAGCCGTGCAACTGCACAAGTTCGACGGGACGCCCATCAAAGTCAAACCGCACGTGGAATTGTGGACGGTCTACGACAGTTGGAAGGATGCGACCGCAGCGGGGACCGACTGTATCTGCGGAGCGGCTTTCGTCTCGTACGCGGCACTGGTGGTCGGAATCCCCGGCACCATCGAGGCCATACCTTACGCACCCGAGTCCGCAACCGCCCAGGGTGCGATCAAAGCGTGGAAGTACGATCCCAAAGACCCGAGTCGCTATCGGGAGGTCAATAAGAAGGTACAAAAACTCGGCCTGTCAGATGATGGCACCTACAACGCCTTTGAGGGTACGGTGGTGTACACAACCGGGGGACAAACGTACTACTTCCCGGTCGGCAACAAGTTGGGGTTACGTCTCGGCAAGGCTAACGATGTGCTTCGATATTTCACCGAGGCTGGATGGTTCACCGCCGACGCAAACCAAACACTCAAGGAAAAGATACTACCGAAATATATACCCCTGGGTGCAGCAGACCAAATCGATATCGACTAACCGAACCTGTGGGTTCTAAGAGGTAGGCATTGTCATGAGACGAACTGCGACTTTGCTAGTTGGTGTGACCGTGTGTGCCGCGATTGCGGCCCCAATACCGAAGCCCGCCGAACGGAAACTTGGGCCAGAATGGGTGAAGGAAAAGGACGGCGACGACTACGTCCGCAAAGTTGAGATTCAAGCGGTCGCCCAGGCGAGGTCCAGCTATTTAAGCTACAGCCTGCCACTAGAAGACCTGCGGCGGGATCTCTGGGTCACTGAGCATGCCGGTTTCATGGGCAAGTCTGTCGAGATGAAACTGCCGGGGGTGGCGGACCCACCCGGTCAGCGAAAGAAAGAGAAGCCGAGCTCCGGCTATCCGGACCAGATGGCTCTGCGGGTCGAGCGGATCGAAAACGACGAAAGGCAGGCGGTCAAACACAGTGTCAAGATCGAGAAGGTGTGGTACTGCGACTTCGACGGGGACGGCATGTTCGACGGGATGGAGGATAAGCGGGATGAGAAGGAGACCCGCAGTTACATCCTCATGACCAACCCGGAAGGCCTGCCGTCGTGGGTGCGGATCCACACCTTCGACCGCAAGCTGAACATTCTTCCGCTTCGGATGAGTGGTTACAAATCGGACATCGAGTTCCTGTTCGACAACGGCAAGTGGCGGGTCCGCACCCCCGAAGACAAGCGGCAGGCGGACGCAGTCGGCAGGAAGGTCGGCGACGGCAAGGAAGATCCCGACAAGAACAAGTGAGCCGTCCTACTTCCCCACCCACCCGGCGGCCCGCTGGAGCAGGTTCGGCTCGGGCTGCACCTCGACGCCGGCCTGCACCACCTTCTCCCACTCCGCCGGGTCGGCGGGGATGTTCTTGCCGGTCAGGTCTTTCAGCCCGGCGTGCGCGTTGTGCGCCAGCACCACGTCCCGCCCGGACTCGTCTTTCAGGATGCGGCTGAGCGCCGCCACCGACTCCTTACTCCGCACCCGCCCGAGGCCCCGCACGGCCGCGCTCCGCACGTCCCGGTCGGTGGTCGGCTGGCCGTTCTCGTCCACCCCGCTGCCGGCCGCCACGCTCGCCAGGAACGTCACCGCCTCCGGCTGCTTGGTACTTGCTAACGCCGTCGCCGCCCGCGACCGCAGGGTGGTGGTGAACACCGGCTCGAACCCGACCGGCCCCATGCCGGCCAGCGGGTCGAACCGGCCGGCCTGCATCACCCCGCCCTTCGTCGGTTCGGTTGGGGCGCCGTCCGCCTGGTGATAGGCGGCGATCAGGATCTTCACCGCCCGCGGGTCGGCGAACCGGCCGAGCGCGTCGATGGCCGCGCACCGCACGATCGGGCTGGGGTCGGAGGTGGCGGCGGTGGCGAGCGCTTGCAGCGCCTCGTCCTGCTCCTGAGCGGACTTGCCGTCCGCCGCCGGCTCGGTCAGCCGCCGCATGGCGTCCGCCCGCTCGTTCCCGTCCACCTTCGTGCGAAGCACCGTCATCGGGTCTTCCGCGGGGTAGAACGTGGATTTGAACGGGTTGTCGCGGAACTTCTGCGAGCTGACCTTGTCCCAGGTGCCGGCGCACCCGCAGGTTGTGGCGATGGCGGACGCGGCGAAGATGGCGGCGATGGTCCGGAGTCGAGTCACCGTCGTTCCCCCGTCAGCGTGAGCAAAATCCCCCGATTGCGGGGCGGATAGCACGGGTGACAGGGGGGGTCAAGGTGGAGTCCGAACGCGGGTGTGCCACTGGAAGTAGGCAGCGGTTTCGGGTATTAGGTGGCGACCCAAGACGCCGAGGGGATTCGTCATGCCGACGGGCACGTTCGAGTACCGGGATGAGGCGGAGAAGGCGGCC
>JALHQU010000285.1 GCA_022841795.1 Fimbriiglobus sp. | reverse complement strand
ACCGCCCCCACGCCCGCCGGGCGGTGAGGTGGCGGACCACCGGCAACCGTCGCATCGCTCGCCCTCCACGCGTCGGCAACGCCGATCATGGTAACGAATCGATGTGATTCGGTATGAGTCGAATTTGAGCGGTGCCATTGACTTGCCGGCCCATGTTGAACTCGTTCCTCCTAAACGTCTCGGGGAACTGGCACTCGATTCGGGGCTCGCCGAATGGCTGGAAGACAAGGTCGCGTAGTCCTTCCCAGTTCCGAAGACTCGGCCCTTCCTACGTCAGCCCTGGGATCGGCTCGGCGTCGGCCATCGCCAGCAGTTCGCGGGCGACGCCACGGGTGACCCGCAGCTTGCCCACGTCGAACAGGGTGTGCGTGATGGTGCTGAGCAGGTTGCTAATCCGCACCGGCTCGGAGTTCGGCCGGCCGGCGTCGCGGTCGCTCTGGCCGATCACCCGCCCCGCCTTCAGCCCACCACCGGCGAGCAGCAGCGGGGCCAACTCGCCCCAGTGGTCCCGCCCGCCGTTCTTGTTGATCTTCGGGGTGCGGCCCATCTCCCCGCACGCCACCAGCAGGATCTTCTCGTCCAGCCCGCGATCCCGCACGTCGTCCAGGAACGCCGCCACCGCGTGGTCCAGCCCCGGCGCCATGTACCCCATGCCCTCGGTCATGGTGGCGTTGTTCACGTCGGCGTGCATGTCCCATACGAAGTTGGTGGTCACGGTTACGAACCCGGCCCCGCGTTCCACCAGCCGGCGGGCGAGCAGCAGCAGCTTGCCCAGGGTGCGGGCGTTGTCGGTGTAGAACTTGTGGTTGTTCCACTTCTTGTCGATCCGCGACACGTCGTACAGCGGCTCGGTGTCGTACCGCCCGACCACCCGCGGGTCTTCCCGGCCCAGGTCGAACGCCTCGCCCACCCCGCCGAGCAGCACGGAGAACGCCTTCTCGCGGAGCGAGTCCATCCCCGCAGACTCGTCTAGCGTCCGCTTCGTCCGGTCGAACTCGGCCAGCAGCGTCCGCCGGTCGCCGATGCGGTCCTGCGGCACGTTCAGCCTCAGGTTCTTCTGAAACGCCCCGCCGGCGCCGGGCACGAACGGTACCGCCCCCGGCCCGTAGGGGCCGGCCGCCAGGAAGTTGCCGAACCCGGACTGCATCGGCTGGGCAACCGGGTCCACCGACTGCGGGAACACGGCCACGTTCGTCGGCATGCCGGTGACCGGGTGGTTCGGCCCGGCGACGCTGCTGTACGCCGACCCGAGGTTCGCCATCGCCCCGTCCTTGCACACGACCGGCTTGATGTCGTGGTTGCCGTCGCCGGTGACGAACGACCGCACGATGCTGAACCGATCCGCCCGCGCCGCCAGCTTCGGGAACGTGCCGCCGAACGTGACGCCAGGCACCGCCGTTTGCACCTCGCCGGTGGCCGAGCGGACGCCGTCCGGGGCGGTCATCTTCGGGTCGAACGTCTCAATCTGGCTCGGCCCGCCGTGCAGGAACAGGAAGATGACCGCCTTGTCGGTGAGCGGCTTGCCGGCGGTCGAGAGCGGCGACCCGCCGCGGGCGAGCAGGTGCGGCAGGGTCAGCCCGCCGAGTGCCAGGCCGCCGACGCGGAGGAACTCGCGGCGGGTGCGGGGGGAGCGGAAGGAGAGCATATGCCCCTCGGCGTTCGTCAAACCAGGATCGCATTCACCACACCGCCGCCGTGGCTGATCGGCACCGGGCGGCCGGTCTGGTCGGGCACCGTGCCGTCCGGGTCCACGCCCATCAGGTGGTACGTGGTGGCGGCCAGATCGCCGGGCGACACCGGGTGTTCGACCGGGTACGCGGCGGTCTTGTCGCTCTTGCCGTGGACGTAACCGGCCTTCACCCCGCCGCCGAACACCAGGCAGAACCCGCACTGCGGCCAGTGGTCGCGGCCGGCCTTGCCGTTCACCCGCGGCGACCGCCCCATGTCGCCTTGCACCAGCACCAGCGTGCTGTCCATCAGCCCGCGGTCGGTCAGGTCGTCGATCAGGGCCGCCACCGCCCGGTCCAGGTACGGCAGCAGGATGTGCCGCAGCATCCGGAAGTTGTTCTCGTGCGTGTCCCAGTGGCCGTTCCCCTGGGCCGCCTCGGTGTGAACCGTCACGAACGTCACCCCGGCCTCGACCAACCGGCGGGCGAGTAGCGTGCTGTTGCCGAACAGGTCGCGGCCGTAGCGGTCACGGGTGCGGGGCGACTCGCGGGTCAGGTCGAACGCGGCCCGGGCCGTCGGCGACGTGAGCAGGGCGAACGCCTCCGCCCGCTTGGCCGGCAGGTCCGCGGTCGTGTCGAACCGCCGGCGCTCGGTGTCGAGTTGGGCAACGAGCGAGCGGCGGGTGTCGAGCGCGTCCAGCGTCAGCCCGCCGTCGCCCTTCGGCAGTTCCGGCTCGCCGAGCGGGACGTGGTCGTGGTCGTAGAACTCGACCTTCGGCTTCGCCCACTTCGGGTCGCAGGTGCTGAACAGCGGGTCGAACTTTGGCCCGAGGTACCCGCCATACGGCCCCGCCCGCCGCAGCCCCTGGCTGAACCCAGGGAACGCCGGCAGCATCACGTACCCCGGCAGCTCCCCGCCGCAGCCGACGCCGAAGAACTGGCACACGCTCGGGATGCTCGGGTGGTTCGACGGCTTGGCGTGGTAATCGACCTGATCCTGCCCGCCGGTGTACCCGGTCATCACCGCGTACGGGTTGTGGCTGTTGTACCCGTGCGACACGGTGCGGATGAGCGTGGTGCGGCCCAGCCGCTTGGCCAATTCCGGCAGGTGTTCCGTCACCCGCACGCCGGACAGCACGGTCGGGATTGTACCGAACTCGCCGCGAATTTCGGCCGGCGCGTCCGGCTTCGGGTCGAACGTGTCGATATGGCTCGGCCCGCCGAACAGGTCGATCAGGATGACGGCTTTGGCACGGTGGGGCGGGGCGGCCGAAGCGGTCGGGGTCAACAATCCGAGCGTAGCCAACGATCCGGCGCGGAGCAGGTCGCGGCGGGTGAAGCGATCGCACGCGGCCGAACGATGTCCGAGGACGCGGAGCATGGGAGGCGGCTCCGGGAGGCGGGGCGGGAGTGACGAGCTTACCGGCGGCAGGTGAACAGTACCCCAGGCCGAAGTGCGGTGCAAGCGCGAAGCGGGGACGGCCAACGGCCGCCCCCGCGAGCGTGTCCGTTACGAGTGTTACGGCTGGACCGGCGACGCGGCCGGGAACGCCACCACCTCGACCGTCTGCGGGTCGCCCACTGGGATGGGTTTGCCGTCCACCATCTTCGTCAGCGTCAGCGTGTACTTGCCGGGCTTCACCAGCGGCGCCCCGCCGCCGAATCGCGGGCGGGGCGGCGGTTCGTCCCCGCCGGGCGGTTGTTCACCCTCACCCCCGCCGGCCGGACGGCCGCCCTGTGGTCGGGCCGGCGCCGCGGCGGCGCCGCGGAGGTCCCAGTTGATGCGGTGCACGCCGGCCGCGCTCGGGGCGTTCACCTCCGTCACCGCCTTGCCGGCCGCGTCCGTCATCTTCAGCACCAGCTTGTCCTTCACCGACTCCCTCAGATGGTACGTCACGAGCGCCCCAGCCGGCGGGTTCGGGGCGGCGAACTGGCCCGCCGCACGGGAGTACGACAGTTCGGTGAACGCCAGCGTCTTCCGCACCGGCATCACTGCCCCGTCTTTGGTCCGCGCCTCGGCGGTCAGACCCCGCAGGGCGGCGTAGTCGTCGAGGATGTACATGCCGCGGCCGAACGTGCCGCAAATCAGATCGCCTTCCCGCTTCTGGATTTCCAGGTCGCGGAACATGACGGTCGGGGCGCCGGATACCTTCGACCAGTTCGCCCCGCCGTCGATGGTGACGAACAGCCCGAACTCGGTGCCGGCGAACAGCAGGTCCGGGTTCATGTGGTCCTCGACCACGCTCCACACGCAGTGGCGGGCGGGCAGGTTGCCGGCCACGTTCGCCCACGTCCGGCCGCGGTCGGTGCTCTTCAGCAGGTACGGCTTGAAGTCCCCCCGCATGTAGTGGTTGAACGACACGTACACGGTGTTCACATCCTTGCCGGAGGCGAACACGTCGGTGATGTAGGCGTGCTGCGGGACGCCGGGGAAGGATTCTTCCTTCCGCCACGTCAGCCCGCCGTCAGCGGACACCTGGAGCAGCCCGTCGTCGGTGCCGACGTACAGCAACCCCTCCTGCAGCGGCGACTCGTCGAAGCTGGTGGCGCAGCTGAGGGCGGTGGTGAACGTGTTCCGGGAGACCGCGTCCGCCCCCCACACCTTGCCCATCACCTCCTGCTTGGTCGCGTCAAGATTGCGGGTCAGGTCCGGGCTGACCGCCTTCCAGTTGTCCCCGCGGTCGTCGCTGCGGAACAGCTTGCTGCCGGCCAGGTACACCCGCTTGTGGTTGTGCGGGGAAATGAGCAGCGGGGTGTCCCAGTGGAACCGCACGTCCCGCTCCCGCGGGCGGATGGACTTGCTCTCCCCGGTGCGGCGGTCGGTGCGGCTGACGGCCGCGTTCTGCGATTGCGAGTACACGATGTCCGGGTCGGTCGGGTCGATCCGCGGCTGGAACCCGTCGCCCCCGCCGGCGCTCCACCAGTCGCTCGTCCGCACCCCCACCCGGTTGCGGCTGCGGACCGGCCCGCCCTGCGACCCGTTGTCCTGCAACCCGCCGTACACGTTGTAGAACGGGTACGCGTTGTCCGCGGTGATGCGGTAGTACTGGCCGGTGGGCAGGGTGTCGAAGTGCCGCCACGTCTTGCCGCCGTCGTAGCTCTCGTACAGCCCGCCGTCGTTCCCCGAGATCAGGTGGTCCGGGTCGGTCGGGTCGAACACCAGCGCGTGGTGATCGACGTGCGTACTCCAGTTGTTCGCCCGCCACGTCTTCCCGCCGTCCTCCGTCGTCCGCACCATCATGTCCATCACCCACACCTTGTCGAACTTGTGCGGGTCGGGGTAAATCTCGCCGTAGTACTGGCCGTCCTGGATGGCGATCACGCCCTTCTTCTCCCACTTCTGGCCGCCGTCCTCGCTGCGGAAGAACGCCCCCCGCTCCTTCTGGGCCGTCTGGATGTGGGCGTACACCACGTCCGGCTTCTGCGGGGATACCGCCAGGGCGATGCGGCCGAGGTTCTCCGGCGGCAGCCCGTCCTTCAGCCTGGTCCACGTCTTGCCGCTGTCGGTGCTCTTGTGGATGCCCGCCTCCGGCCCGCCGCCGATCAGCACCCCGACGTGCCGCCGCCGCTGGTAGGTGGCCGCGTACAGCACCTCCGGGTCCCGCGGGTCGAGGCACACGTCCGTCACCCCGGTGTCCTCGCCGGCGGTCAGCACCGCGGTCCACGTCTTCCCGCCGTCGGTCGTCTTGTACAGGCCGCGGTCGCCACCGGCCGCCCACAGCGGGCCTTGCGCCGCCACGTACACCGTGTCTGAGCTGGCCGGGTGGATGACGATCTTGGCGATGTGTTCGGAGTTCTTCAGCCCGACGTTCTTCCACGTCGAACCACCGTCGTCACTGCGGTACAGGCCATCGCCGAACCCGACGCTCCGCTGGCTCTGGTTCTCGCCGGTGCCCACCCACACCACCTGCGGGTTCTTCGGGTCGATGGCCAGGCAACCGATGCTGTACGACCCCTGGTCATCGAAGACGGGCTTGAAGCTGGTGCCGCGGTTGGTCGTCTTCCACACCCCGCCGGACGACAGAGCCACATACCACACGTTGCGGTTCTTCGGATCGACCGCCACATCCCCGATCCGGCCGGGGGTGAAGCACGGGCCAATAGCCCGCAGCGACAGCCGCTTGAGCGCGTCCGCCGCCGGCAGCGGCGGAGCGGGCGGCTTGACCTCCGCCGCCGGCTTCTTGTCATCGGCCGGCTTGGTGTCCTGGGCCGGGAGTGGGGGCGAGGCGAGCAGGCCGAGCGCGACGGCGACGGCCCAGCGGCAGCGGGGGGTGGACATGATGAGGGTCCGGTGGGAAGCACTCACGGTACGGCGTGCATGGTACGTCAAACCGATTCGCGGTGCATCCGGCAAGTCGGAAAATGCGTGTCCCACTCGCTCCGCGAATGCTTCGGAGGCCACACGTGGAGCGAGTGGGACACTTCCACCTGGTTTCGTGTCACCCCGGCGCGGAGGGAGACGACTTCGGTAGGTTTGTGAACGAGGTGAGCGGGCGGGAACCGCCCAGGACCGACGCCGGAAGCGGATCGAATGAGCGGGGCGAGGCCGGCGAGCCGTTCAACGGGGCGAGTAGCATCTTCCGGGCGGCCGGGTTCGGCGCGGGTTTCGTTGGCGTCCGGACTTCAGCCCTCTCGGGCGGGTGAACCGGCGGGGCAACGGCTGCGGGCGCGAGCGGCGGTTCCTCTTGCGGGTCGTCCTCCACCCTCGGCTTCTTCAAGTCCGGGTGCAGCCGCAGCAGCAACTCGGCGGCCTTCAGCGCCACCCGTTCGTCTTCGGACCCGAGCAGGCGTTCCAGTGTGGCCACCCCGAGGGCGATCGCCCCCGCGGTCGGCGTTAGCAGGGCGGACATGAGGATACCCTCCCAAGACGTGAACTCTAGTATTTAGTATACAAATGATTCAACCCGGTCAAGGGCGGTAGTGGTAGATTTGCGGTTTGGGGCGAATCCGGTCGATGAGGGAGGGTGGTGGTGTTCCACTCGCTCCGCAAGTGGAACACTACCACCCCGCGTTCGCCCGCGGGTCGGACGGGTTCAGCTCGGCGAACTGCTTCATCAGCTCCTGCGTCGCCTCGCTCGGCTTGCTCGGGGCGACGATCTTGAACACCAGGTACTGGTCCCCGCCGGCGATCCCCTTCCCCTTCAACCGCAACCGCCCGCCGCTCGACGTGCCGGCATGCACCTTCACCGTCAGCGTCTCGCCGCCCAGCGTCGGCACGTCCACCTTCCCGCCAAGCACCGCCTCGGGCATGGAAATGGGCACCTCCAGCATCACGTCGTTCCCGTCCCGCTTGAAGTACGGGTGTGGTTCGATGTGGACCTTCAGGTACACGTCGGCCGACCCGGTGGCCGACGCCGGCACCCGCAGCCGCTTCCCCTCCTCGATGCCGG
>JALHQU010000284.1 GCA_022841795.1 Fimbriiglobus sp. | reverse complement strand
ACAGAGGGCGGCCCCTACACCGAAAACACCCGCTTCGTAGGGGCCGCCCTCTGTGGCGGCCCGCTGGTCTGGCGGAGCCGGACCAGGATTTCGACAGCGCATCAGGGCGTTACCAGTTCAGCTTGCCCACGTTCTGCTGCTGGTTCTGGGTCTCCTGCGACGGCAGCACGCCGACGAACGAGCGGCTGAGCAGCCACCCCCAGAACAGGTCGATGACCAGCAGGAACAGGGTGAGCACCACCACCGTCACCAGCACCACGATGGTGTCCTGGATCAGCTTCTTGCGGCTGGTCCAGCTCACCTTGTTCATCTCGGCTTCGGTGGCGATCAGGAAGTCGGCGAACGCCGGCATGTTCACCGCCCGCCACGCCACCCACAGGGTGGCCAGGGCGATCAGGGCGGGCACCACCAGCTCGCGGGCGGGCAGCAGCGGCACCTTCAGGTCGGTGAACGGGATGCTGAACACCGCGTCCCCGGTGCCGAGCGACTGGTACTCGTGAATGGTGTACGCCCCGGACCCGCCGACCAGCAGCAGGCCGATCATCACGTACCGGCGGACGTGGATGCCCTGCGTCCGCTTGTGGCTGTGGAACGACGCCACCCCCTGGTCGTCGAGCATCCCCGCCCACCCGCGGCCGGTCTCCGACGTGAGCATGCGGAAGATGCCGAACAGGCACAGGGCGAGTACCCCGGCGGCCACGTAAATGCCGAACGACGTGTCCGCCAGGTTGACCAGGAACGCCCGCACGATGAACGCGGTGGCGATGACCGCGGACACTGTCAGGATGATGCCGCCGGACACCCCGCGGGTGGGGTTCATGCCGGCCACCTTGCCGGCCAGGAACACGCCGGCGGCGGCCACCACTGCGAACGCGGTCAGCCGGAACGCCTCGATGTACGGCAGGGTGGCCGGTACCAGCTGGGTGGACACGTACCCGGCCGCCACCACCCCGGCCAGGACGATCGCCGCCCCGATCAGGCTGCCGGGCAGGATGGACCCGTTCGGGCGGTCGGGCGGGAGGTGCGGGGCCGACGCGGTGGTCGGTTCAACGGCGGTCGCCATGTCCATCCTCTCCGAGCCGAGTCCGTGAATCGTTCGCGGGGGGCGATTAAAGGACAAACGGCCGGCCGCGGCCGACCGTCCGGGTAGGTGCCGCGAGCCGAGCGGCACCGACTGCAAGCAGGTGCGTCAGGAATCGAACCTGAAACCTGCGGTTTTGGAGACCGCTGCTCTACCAGTTGAGCTACGCACCTGTGAGCGGCGGTCGGCCGTCGGCGGTCAGCACTCAACCAGAAAGGACAACACCTGTCGAAGGTCTCGTCCGGCTGACCGCTGAAAGCTGACGGCCGACCGCTCCCGCGTCACTTCTTCTTCGCGTCCACCGGGTCGTCGGTGATCTTGGTCACCACCCCGGAGCCGACCGTCCGCCCGCCCTCGCGGATGGCGAACCGCAGCCCCTCGTCCATGGCCACCGGCATGCCGTCCATCAGCTCCACGTCCACCTTCACGTTGTCGCCGGGCATGCACATCTCGACGCCGGCCGGCAGCTTGATGCTGCCGGTCACGTCGGTGGTGCGGAAGTAGAACTGCGGCTTGTACCCGCTGAAGAACGGGGTGTGCCGCCCGCCCTCGTCCTTGCTCAGCACGTAGATGTTCGCCTCGAACTTCAGGTGCGGGGTGATGCTGTTCGGCTTGGCGATCACCTGCCCCCGCTCGATGCCGTCCCGCTCGATGCCCCGCAGCAGCACCCCAACGTTGTCCCCGGCGATGGCGCTGTCCAGCGTCTTCTGGAACATCTCCACCCCGGTGATGGTGGTCTTCACCTTGTCCTTCCGCAGGCCGACGATCTCCACCTCGTCGCCCACCTTGGCCGACCCCCGCTCCACCCGCCCGGTGGCCACCGTCCCCCGCCCCTTGATGCTGAACACGTCCTCGACGGACATGAGGAACGGCTTGTCCTCCTCCCGCACCGGCAGCGGGATGAACGAGTCCAGGGCGGCGATCAGCTCGTCGATCGACTTCGACCCCGGCCCGTCCTTGTCCGGGTTCTCCAGCGCGTCCTTCGACTGCCCGCGGATGATCGGGGTGGTGTCGCCGGGGAACTCGTACTTGTTCAGCAGCTCGCGGACCTCGAGCTCGACCAGTTCGAGCAACTCCGGGTCGTCCACCGTGTCGCACTTGTTCAGGTACACCACCACCTTCGGCACGCCCACCTGGCGGGCCAGTAGCACGTGTTCGCGGGTCTGCGGCATCGGCCCGTCGTTCGCCGCCACCACCAGGATGGCCCCGTCCATCTGGGCGGCGCCGGTGATCATGTTCTTGATGAAGTCGGCGTGGCCGGGGCAGTCGATGTGCGCGTAGTGCCGGGTCGGGCTTTCGTACTCGACGTGCGACACGGCGATGGTGACCGTCTTGTTCGCGTCCCGGACGGTGCCGCCCTTGGTGATCTCGGCGTAGCTCTTCACCTCGGTGTTGAACTTGTGCCCCTGGCGGGCGACCAGCGCCGCGGTCAGGGTGCTCTTGCCGTGGTCGATGTGGCCGATGGTGCCGACGTTCACGTGCGGCTTGGTCCGTTTGAATTCGCCCTTAGCCATCGTACTCTCCGCAATCCCGAGGGTGATGAGTGGTGGGGTGTGGGGCGGGTGGGTTCGGCCGGTCGGCCCGCCGACCGCTCCGCCCGCCGCCGTCCGTTCCGTTACCGAACCAACCGGCGGGGACGGGACCGTCACCCGCGAGAGCTGCTGATGGGAATTGAACCCATGACCTCCTCATTACCAATGAGGTGCTCTACCAGCTGAGCTACAGCAGCAAGCCGTCAGACCGACCCAGTTCAGTGCGTGATACGGGGCGAACCGGACACCGGCCAGAGCGGGCGATGGGATTTGAACCCACGACATCTTGCTTGGAAGGCAAGAGCTCTACCGCTGAGCTACACCCGCGGACAGACAAGTAGCAAGGGAGAAGGAACAAGTGACAAGTCCGGCGACCAAATCAGCCCGTCTTCCGTTGCTACTTGATCCTTGTCCCTTGCTACTTGATCCTTGATCCTTGTCCCTTGTTACTTGTTCGAGTGGGTAGGGAGGGATTCGAACCCCCGTATCCCGAAGGAGGCAGATTTACAGTCTGCTGCGATTGACCACTCCGCCACCTACCCAGGTGAATCGTCGCCCGTTTCCGTCGCCGTCGTTGCAAGCCAGCGGTGGGACTCGAACCCACGACCGACGGTTTACAAAACCGTAGCTCTACCAACTGAGCTACGCTGGCGGGCCGGACCCCCGCACGGGAACTTAAAACTTATGGGCGGTCCCGCCGCGGTTCAAGGGGAGTTTGGCGGAACGGACACGGGGAGTGGCGGGAAGGTTCGGGAGTGTGGTCCGCACACGCCGTGTGCGGCGGCTGGAACCCGCACACGGCGTGTGCGGACCACACTCCCGACTCCTCCGGAGCCGCCCTCGCCCCACCCCGCCACGCCAACTCTCCCCCGGCCTGGCAACCGCGTGACCACACGCTGTCAAAATTTGCCGGGTCGCTCGTCTCCCCTGTGTGCGGCCGAACTCCCTCCCCCCACCGGAGCGGTGTGATGTCCGTTTTGCGTACCCCCCGCCCTGTCGCCACGTTCACCACCGTGGCCCTGGCCGTAGTTCTCGCGCTGTCCGCCGCCGGCCCCGCTGGCGCCCAGGACAAGAAGAAGGCCAGCACCGACGCGGCTGTGGAGAAGGGGCTGGAGTGGCTGAAGCGGACGCAGGAGCCGAACGGCGCCTGGACCCAGGGCGGCGGGCAGTACACCACCGCCGCCACCGCCCTCGCCGGCCTCGCCCTGCTGATGGAAGGCAGCACGCCCAAAGAGGGCAAGTACAGCGACCAGCTGTCCAAGGCGGTGGACTGGTTCCTGAAGCGGTCGCAGACGAACGGGCTGCTCGGCACCCCGGCCACCGAGGGCGGGCGGTACATCTACGGGCACGGGTTCGGCATGCTGTTCCTGGCGTGCGTGTACGGCGAGGAAGAGGACCCGGCCACCCGGCGGAAGCTGGAGGCCATGCTCAAGCGGGCGGTCGAGTTCAGCGGCAAGGCTCAGACCCGTCAGGGCGGGTGGGGGTACGTCTCGGCCGCCGACGGCAGCGACTTCGACGAGGGCAGCACCACCATCACCCAGTTGCAGGGGCTGCGGGCGTGCCGGAACGCCGGCATCGTGGTGCCCAAGTCGGTCATCGACCGGGCGGTCGAGTACCTGCGGAAGAGCACCACCAGCCGCGGCGGGGTGATCTACAACCTGGGGCCGGGCGGGCAGGCGGCGCAGGCCGGCGGGGAGCGGCCGGCCATCACCGCGGCGGCGGTGGCGTGCGGGTTCAGTAGCGGCAACTACGACGACAAGTACGCCAAGATGTGGATCAAGTACTGCAAGGACAGCATCTGGCAGAACGGCCGCCTTCAGAGCAGCGGGTTCGACGACTACCAGAACTACTACTTCGGGCAGGCGGTGTTCGTCCTCGGCGACGACCGGTACGGCAAGCTGTTCCCGGACGACAAGAAGGACTCGTGGATCACCTGGAGCAAGTTCAAGGACGCCACGTTCGCCCACTTCGCCGGCACCCAGGCGTCCGACGGCAGCTGGAACGGCGGGTACGGCGGGCCGGTGTTCACCACCGCGTTCAACCTCACCCTGCTGCAACTGGAGAAGAACATCCTGCCGTTCTACCACCGCTGATCTTGTGTGTTCTGCTCGCTCCGCGAGCGGATCCGGTCCGACCGCTCGCGGAGCGAGCAGAACACGGAAAGCAACCGAGGTCCCGCCATGCGACTCATCCTCCCGCTCGCCGCCGCCGTGCTGCTCGTCGCCGTCCCGGCGAACGCCCAGGAGAAGAACACCAAGCGGGCGGAGGAAGTGGAGAAGTCGGTGGAGCGGGGCTTGGAGTACCTGCGGAAGCAGCAGAACTCGGACGGCAGCTGGACCGCCCCCGGCGGGGCGTACCCGACGACCATGACCGGCATCGCCGGCCTGGCCCTGCTGATGGAGGGGAGTACGCCGAAGGAGGGCAAGTACAGCGACAACCTGTCCAAGGCGGTGGACTGGTACCTCAGCCGCTCGCAGAGCAACGGGCTGCTCGGCACCCCGCAGAACCCGACCGAGGGGTCGCGGTACATCTACGGGCACGGGTTCGGCATGCTGTTCCTGGCGTGCGTGTACGGGGAGGAGGAGGACCCGGCCCGCCGGCGGAAGCTGGAGGCGGTGCTGAACAAGGCGGTGGAGTTCAGTTGCAAGGCGGCGACGCGGCACGGCGGGTGGGGGTACGTGTCCGGGAAGGACGGGGGCGACTTCGACGAGGGGAGTACGACGATCACCCAGCTTCAAGGGCTGCGGGCGTGCCGGAACGCCGGCATCGTGGTGCCGAAGGGCACCATCGATAAGGCGGTGAAGTACCTCCGCGACTGCACCACCAGCCGCGGCGGGCTGGTGTACAACTATTCGGGGCCGAACCCGCCGGCCGGCGGCGAGTGCCAGGCGATCACCGCCGCCGCCTGCGCGTGCGCGTTCAGCAGCGGCAACTACGACGACAAGTACGCCAAGATGTGGATCAAGTACTGCAAGGAGGTGATCTACCTGAAGGGGCGGGTGAACGGGCACGACGAGTACCAGAACTACTACTTCAGCCAGGTGATTTACGTGCTCGGCGACGACCGCTACCTGAAGCTGTTCCCGGACGACCGCAAGGAGAACGCCATCCTGTGGAGCGAGTACAAGAAGGCCATGTTCGCCCACTTCCTGCAGACGCAGGGGGCGGACGGCGGGTGGCAGGCGGGCGGCGGGTGGGGGGTCGGCCCCATCTTCGCCACCGGCACCGCCCTGATGATCATGCAGCTGGAGAAGAACATCATCCCGTTCTACCACCGCTAACCAAAAGCCCACCGACGGCCGTCGGTGGGCTTTCCTAACACCAGCGAGTTCCTCATGAGCGACGACCTGAAAGCCGCCCAGTCCGCGGCTCAGCCGACCGGCGAACTGACCACCTCGGACATGGACGCGGTGAAGAAACTGAAGGGCGCGTTCGACGAGATCCGCCGGCAGATGGCCCGCGTCATCGTCGGCCAGAACGAGGTGATCGAGCAGCTGCTCATCGCCATGTTCGGCCGCGGCCACTGCATGCTGGAAGGGGTGCCGGGGCTGGCCAAGACGCTCATGATCTCGACGCTGGCGCAGTGCCTGTCGCTCGACTTCAAGCGGATCCAGTTCACCCCCGACCTGATGCCGAGTGACATCACCGGCACGGACGTGATCGAGGAGAACCGCAGCACCGGCGGGCGGGAGTTCCGGTTCCTGCAGGGGCCGATCTTCGCCAACGTCATCCTGGCGGACGAGATCAACCGCACCCCGCCGAAGACGCAAGCCGCACTGCTCGAAGCCATGCAGGAGCGGCAGGTGACGGTCGGCCGGGTGCGGCACAAGCTGGGCAACCCGTTCTTCGTGCTGGCCACCCAGAACCCGATCGAGCAGGAGGGCACGTACCCGCTGCCGGAAGCCCAGCAAGACCGGTTCATGTTCAAGGTGTTCGTGGACTACCCGACGGCCGACGAGGAGTTCGAGATCGCCCGCCGCACCACCAGCACGCACATGGCCGAGCCGACCGCGGTGCTGTCCGGCGACCAGATCCTGGACCTGCAGACGCTGGTGCGGAAGGTGCCGGTGACGGATCACATCATCCGGTACACCCTGGCGCTGGTGCGGCAGACGCGGGTGAGCCAGCCGGGCGCGCCGAAGTTCATCCGCGAGTGGCTGAGCTGGGGGGCCGGCCCGCGGGCGGTGCAGAACCTGGTGATCGCGGCCAAGGCGCGGGCGCTGCTGAACGGCCGGTCGTACGCCACCGTCGAGGACATCCAGGCCATCGCCCTGCCGGTCATGCGGCACCGCATCGCCACCAACTTCACCGCCGCCAGCGAGGGCGTCACCACCGACGCGGTGGTGAAGCGGCTGATCGACGAGACCCCCAGCCGCGAGGGCGAACTGGAGCGGGACGATCGGTTCAAGAAGATTTTCGCGAAGTGATTCCGAATCTGGCGAGCCGGGAGCGTGAGCGACCGGAGGTATAGAA
>JALHQU010000283.1 GCA_022841795.1 Fimbriiglobus sp. | reverse complement strand
CGACGCCTCGTTCCCGACGGCTTCAATTCAGCCGCCGAAGCGGAACAGGCTGACCGAGCGGCGGAGCCACGAGCCGACCTGCACGGCCGTCGCGGTGCAGGCGGCCCCGGCCCCGCCGATGACGGCCGACAGCCAGTGCGGGCACAGGTAGCACACGGCGGCGGTGAACAGCCCGACGCCGACGGCCACGGTCACGATCCGCCGCACCGGCAGCGTGTTCGACAGGGTGCGAGCGGTGGCCGCAACCGTATCGGCCGCGGTCCGCACGCCGGCCTTCACCGCGGTGCAGGCGGTCGCCACGCCGCCCGTCACGGCCACTTTCCACTCCCGCAGCTTGGCCTTCATCCGCTCCCAGCTCGACGGCCGGGCGTTCGCCGGCGGCGTGGGCGTCGCCGGGGCCGGCACCGACTGCGACGCCGCGAGGGCGACGGGGGCGACGGTCGGGGCCGAGCGGGCGGCCAGTTCGGCGAACCGGGCGAGGAACTCGGGGTGGGCGAACAGGTCGGTGACGGCCTGCTGGACGGCGGCCTTGGCCCCGTCGCGGCAGGCGTCGGCGACGGCCTCGGGCAGGGCGTCGGCCAGACAGTCGATGATGCCGTCCATGCGATCGAGCTGCTGGCTGAGCTGCTTCCGCTGCGGCTTGCCGTTCATCGTGGCGGTGGACATGGGACTTCTCCGGGTGGGTGGTGGTTGGTGACGTTGGTGATTCAAAACGGTCGGGTCGGTGCGGACGATCACGCCGCCACGGCTGTGCACCCGCGAGGGCGACTCCGGGGTCGGGGACGGGCCGGGTGATCGTCGACGGACTACGGGCCGATCAGGTCGAAGGCGGTGTGGGCGGCGGCCAGAGCGGCCAGCACGAGGGGCTGCTGGGTCAGGGCGGCGACGCCCGCCCCGGCCAGCACCAGTGCCGGCCACCACGGCTTGCCGCGGCGGGTCACGCAGGTGAGCAACAGGCGGCCGGCGGCGGCCAGCCAGCCCACCCACGGGCGAACGGCGGGTTGCGGGGCGAGGGCCGCGGGCGGCGGTTCGTCTTCATCGCCGTCGTGTTCGTCGTCGTCCCACGGGTCGTACTCGCGGTCGTTCCGAGTGGGGCGACGGGGCGAACGGGGGCCGAGGAGCGTGCGGATCACCTCGCTCAGGGTGTCGCTGGCGATGCGGCTCAGCTCGCCCACCACGGCTTCGCGGACGCGATTCTTGAGGGCGGCCAGCGAATCGGTCAGGCGGGTCAGGTGGTCGGTCAGTAGGAGGGCGGCGGACACGGTTACGTCCCCCCGCCGAGGGGCAACGCCCGCAGCGACCGCACGGCCTGCGTGATGGCCCGGTCGGCCTTGCGTTTGGCCTTCAACAGTTGCACCAACTGGTTGGCCCGCTGGGCGGCTTCGGCCAGCAGGTCGCGGACGGTTTCGGCCTCGGCCAGCGGGTCGGGGGCGGGGTCGTCGTCCGGCGGCGGGCCGGTGCGGGTGGGTGGAATCGGCATCGGGGGCTCCGGGTTCGGGGGTTGGGAACGGAGAACGATCGGCGAAATCGACAGGCTGGCACTGGGGCCGGTGACGCGAACAGTGTCGTCCGGCGGGATCGCGGTGGACGGGTCGTGCCCGGCGGCGAGGTACAGGCGGTGGCGGTCGGTCATGGCCAGCGGGCGGTGAGCCCCGCACACCCGCAGGGTGCGGAACCCGAGGGCGAGGCCGCGGAGCAGGTACTGCCGGTCGAACGCGTACCGCACCGCCGGCCCCGTGTGCCGAGAGCCGGGCAGGCGGAGTTCGTTCGGCGGTTTGTCGTCACCGAGTCGCCACCGCACCGCCACACCGCCTTCCGTCGCGTCGAGGGTGACGCTGTTGGTCTCGTCGTCGGGCACGGCACCGAGTCGGGCGAGGGTAAGCCGGGCGTCGTCTTCGCTCAGGTGGACCACCGTCGGCGTCTGGGCCTTGGGCACGATGGCGGTGGCGTCGGGGAACTTGCCCGACGGGTCGACGGTCAGTCCGAGCGTCCACGGGCCGACGGCGAACACCACGTGGGACTTGGTGCGGCCCACGCGAACCGCCTCCCGCTTCCACTCCTTCGAGCCGAACGCCGCCACCGCCGGCACCAGCACCGACTCCGAGAACGGGAAGCGGAACCCGTCCCAGATCAGGGCCTGCTTGGTGTCGGTGCCGACGACGCGGCCGGCGTCCCCCTGAATCTGGACCCGGTGCGAGGCCCAGCGTCCGGGCGTACGATCGGCCGTGCGGCCGGCTTCGTGCAGGGCGGTCAGCAGCAGGCCGTCGGCCTGGCCCCAGCGGTCCGGGCCGTCCGGCCACGCGGGTCGGTTCGCCTTCGCCAGCTCGAACTCGTGTTCGCCGCCGGGCCAGCGGACCCGCACGCGGGTCTTGCCGAGCGGGTGCAGCTCGAACGTCTCGGTGACGGTCTGCTCCGCGACATCGAGGACGGCACCGGGCAGGCACCAGTCGAGGTCGTCGCCGCGGTGTTCGCTGTCGCGGGTGTAGCCGAGCATCACGTCGGGCGTGGTACTCAGGAAGCGGAGCGAGGTGCCGGTGGCCGTCACGCGAAACAACTGGTTCGGGTCCGGGACACGGGTCGGGCGGCAGCGGCGGAACACGGTGCGGAACGCGGTCAGGTCACGGCGTTGGAGGGTGAGCATCGTGGCCTCCTCCTACTTGGTGACGGAGACGGCGAGCGGGCGGAGGGCCGGCGTCTGCCGCACCACCTCGCGGACGGCGTGTTCGACCGCGGACATCACCGTCGGGGCGTTCAGCTCGGCGTGCAGGCGGTCGGCGTCGACGGTGTCGGTGTTGGCGTGATCGCTGGTCGGATCGAGGGTCCAGTGCAGGTGCCACTCGTCGAACAGGGTCGGGTCGTCGGGCACGGTGGGAACTCCGGTAGGAGGGTGGAAACGAAGACGCCGCCGATCATCGGGCCGGCGGCGTGACGGAAGATTGGAGTCAGGTGCCGATGCGGACGAGTTGCCCGAACGGCGGTTGTACAGCGGAGTCGCCGACGACGGCCCACAGCACGGGCACGTCGGGCGGGTGGACCGGGAAGCGGGTCTCCAGATCGGTCAGGCAGACCACGCACGCCGGCGGCGTGTCAAACTCGCCCAGCCGCTCGAACACACACAGGTGCGAGGTGCCGCCGCCGCCCACGGGCTCCAGCACGAGCGGCCCGTCGGTGCTCCGCCAGTGTTGTTCACCCCGCACGGCGGTGTCGTGGTACAGCACCGTCACCGTGCAGTCGAAGGCGTCGAGCACGCCCTGCACCTCGCGGGCGAACACCGCCAGCTCCCGCTCACCCACGGACCCCGACGTGTCCACCGCGATCACGACCTCGCCCAACTCCTCCGAGTGCAGGCCGGGCAGGTACAGGCCCTGCGGCAGGAACCGCCGGTTCGGCCGCACCCACGAGAAGTCGTTGCGGGCGTTCGCGGTCAGGAACTCGCGGAGCAGCGTCCGCCAGTCCGCCGGCGGGTGCACGACCTCGTGCACCAACCGGGCCAACCCCGCGGGCAACTCGCCGCGACCGCGGGCGGCCCGCTCGGCCTGGGCGACCGCCTGCACGCACTCCCGCTCGTTGCCGTTCGCGTCCTCGGGTTTGGGATCTCGCACGCTCCCGCACCCGCCCGGATCGGACGGGGCGGAGTTCGGTGTGGGTTCGTTCGGCGATGTCCCGTCCGGGGCGGGCGGTGCGTTTGGTTGGGGATCGCCGAGCCGGGCGTAATACTCCTCGGCCGACAGCCCTTTGGCGAGGTGCGAGTACGCCCCCTCGCCGGGCATCAGCCGCCCGGCGGGGAGCGTGAAGCCGGCGTCGGTCAGGATCGGGTTGATGGCGAGGTCGCACGCCACGTTCCACTGCACCGGGTCACGCGGACCGCGGCGGTGCGGGTGGGCCAGGGCGGTGTGCAGGACCTCGTGGACCAGCACGCCGAGGCGTTCGTCGGGGCTGAGACCGCACACGAACGCCGGGCTGTACTTGAGCGACACGCCGTCGGTTTCCAGCGTCTCGCACGCCCAGTCGGCGATCACTTTCAGTCGCAGGGCCAGCACGGCGAAGAACACGCTCTTGGCGTCGCGGCCGAGGATCAGCCGGCTGCGGGCGGCGGTCAGGTGCTTGACCGCTTCCGCTTCCAGCCGCTGCCGCTGGGCCGCTTGTTCCAACAGGGCGTACCCGTCCGGTGGCCGATCAGCGGCCATGGACTTCTCCTTTCGAGTGGTGGTTGGGGAAATCAGCCGACGGGAACGGGCTGCTGGGAGATGTTGTCGCTCGCGGTGCTGAGCAGCAGGGTGGCGGACGCCGCGGCCTGGTCGGCCGCGTCCACCGCCGCGTGCAGGTCGTCGAGGCCGACGTGCAGCAGGTGCTCGTACAGCAGCACCTTGTCCCGCAGCTCGTGGGCCAGCCGCTGCCGCGTCTCCAACGCCCGCCCGCCCAACTCGCCCGACAGCACCTCGGCCCGGATGCGGGTGGCCTCGGTCTGCACTTCCGCCACCACCGCATCCCGCACCGCCCGCACCGCGTCCGGGTCGATGCGGTGCCGCAGCAGGTACACGGCCGACGGCTTGCCCTCGCTCGCCCCTTCGACCGCGGTGGCGACTTCGGCCCAGTCCGCGACGCGATGACCGGGCACCCAGTACACCGCCCCGGTCGGCCGCAGCCGGGTGCCGCCCAGCGACTCCACCACCTTCACCAGACAGGCCGACAGTTGGGCGGCCGGGATGCGGCCGCGGTGCTTGTCGAACGCCCGCTGCACGTCGAACGTCTGGAGCGAGTGCGGCTCGAAGTGCAGCCGCGGCGGGGTGCCGGACACGCGGGCCACGAGCAGCGTGGTGTAGCTGTTGGCGGTGCTGCCCCGGTCCTCCTTCACCACCGCGAACCCGTCGCGGTCGGCCAGCGGGCGGACCAGCACCCGCGGCCCGCCGCACACTTCTTCCAACGCCTCCCGCAGCACCGCCGAATCGGGCCGCGGGTCGGGCACGTACGGCCCGAGGCCCAGCCCGTCGAAAGCCCGTTGCAGGCGGGTGCGGTCGGTGAACTCGGCGGCGGTCCAGAACACCACCGCCCCGCCCACCTCCATCGACCCCTCGATCATCGGACACCTCTTTCTTGCGAATTGGGAATTGGAACTGAGAACTGGGAACAAGGAACGCGATGCCGCTCAGGCGGCGAGGAACAGCCCCTTGCTGCGGGCCGATGCGATCCACTGCTGTACGCCGGGCAGTGACACCATCTTGGGTTGGATGGCGAGGGCGTCCCGCAGGGCCAAGAGGGCGAACTCGTCGGGCAGGCGGGTGGCGTACTTGACGAAGCTGGCGAGCGGGGCGTGGTCCCGCCGGCACACCTCCACCAACGCCCCGACGAGGGCGTACAGCACCGCCGGCTCCCGCGGCACCGGCGTCGTCTCCGGCTGGGCCAACGCCGCCTCCACGTCGGGCAGTTCGCGGTACAGCCGCCAGAAGCCGACGAACTCCGCGGCGGCCCCGTCCCCGACGCACCCGGCCACCACCGCCGACACCACCTCAACTGGCGAGCGGTTCAGCACGTCGGACACGAACTGCCACGACCGCGGGGTGGGGAACGCCCGCGGGTTGCTCGCCGGGTCGAACTGGAACAGCAGGTTGGGGCGGAACCGCAGGAACGCCCGCACCTCGGCCGTTACGTTCGCGGTGACCGCCCACTGCTGCCAGTCGTCGGCCGACACCTCCAAGTCGAGGTGCACGAAGCGGTTCAGCAGCGGCGAGATCAGGCGGTGGGTGCCCGCCCGGTCCTCGCTCCGGTTGGACGCGGCGACCACGTGCCAGCCGTCGGGCAACTGGTACTCGCCCAGCTTGCGGTCGAGCACCAGTTGCAGGCACGCGGCCTGCACCATGGGGACGGCCTGGGCCAGCTCGTCGAGGAACAGGATGCCCGAACCGGACTGGGGCAGGAACGCGGGCGGGCACCACGCCGCCGTGTCGCCGCTGAGTTTGGGCAGCCCCCGCAGGTCGACCGGGTCGAGCAGCGTGGCCCGCAGGTCGATCAGCGGCAGCTTGAGGGCGTCGGCGGCCTGCTTGACGACGCTCGACTTGCCGCACCCCGGCGGCCCCCACACGTACACGGGGCGGTTGGCCGGCAGCAGGGCGGCCAGCGACTTGGACACTTCCGACGGACGCATCGAACACCTCCCGAAACGAGACCGGCCCCGGCCGCACCGCTCCCACGAGCGGGCCGCCGGGGCCGACGGACAAGGGCCGAGTGGTAAGCCCGGCCCTCACATGTTGTGACGCATCCGGGCCAGGAATTTAGGCTGGAGAACCTGTCATCACAGTGGTGGGAGGCCACGCCGCTGGGCACATTTCAAAAAGTGGTTTTTGAAATAGAGAGAACAGCACGCCAGCCCTATGCGGAGTGTCGTGCGGACGGACCGGGTCGCGTGACCGGCGACAATTCGTGAGCAACACCCCCGTTGCGGCCGCAGGAAGTGCGGAATACGCGGGTGACTCGGGCGGCGAGGCGTCATTCCCCGGTCCGAACGCTGGCCCGCGACCCGTCACCGACGTTACAATGACCGCCCAGCAGACGCGGGATGACGACCGCCGTCTCGTTGGTCGCTTGCCGGGCGGGACCGCCCGCACCGGGGGACGCCCGCATGGACATCTTCGACTTCCGCGGCCGGCTGATCGACAACTACTCGGCGTACACCCGCAGCTTCCTCGCCGTCCGCGAGCCCCGCCTGCGAGAGTTCGTCCGCGAGCAGCTCGACGCCGGCGTCCTGTGGCCAGAGCCACTCATCCAGTTGAACCCGTCGTTCGAGCCCGGCGAGGGCGTGGACGACCTGGTCGCCCAGGGCGTCCTCCATCCCGAATGCCGGCACGTGTTCCGGGCGAAGTCCGAGGCCGACCCGCACGGCCGCCCGCTCCGCCTGCACCGGCACCAGTCGGAGGCCGTTCGGGTCGCCCGCACCGGGTTCCCGTACGTCTTGACCACCGGCACCGGGTCCGGCAAGAGCCTGTCGTACATCATCCCGGTCGTCGACCACGTACTGCGACACGGGACCGGCAAGGGGATCCGGGCGTTCATCGTCTACCCGATGAACGCCCTGGCCAACAGCCAGCTCGGCGAGCTGGAGAAGTTCCTCTGCCTCGGCTACCCCGACCGCAAGGGGCCGGTCACCTTCGCCCGGTACACCGGGCAGGAGAAGGCCGAGGAGCGGGAGCGGATCCTGTCCCGCCCGCCGGACATC
>JALHQU010000282.1 GCA_022841795.1 Fimbriiglobus sp. | reverse complement strand
ACCACCCCCCGCCGGGCGAGCCGGTCGGCCAGCACCGCCCGCGCCCGCGCCAGCCGGCTGCCCACCGTCCCGTCCGGCACGCCCAGGTGCCGGGCCGCTTCCCGCCGAGTCTTGCCCTCCAGGTCGCACAGGACGATGACCGCGCGGTAGCGGTCGGGCAGGCGGCTCAGCTCCTCGTCCAGCACGGGTTGCACGTCCTGCCACGGGTCGCGTTCGGCCGCCGCCGGTTCGGGCATGGTCGTCACCTGCTTCTCCCGGCGGGTGCGGCGGGCGGCCGTCCGCCGCGCGTGCAACGCCGTCTGGTGGGCGACCCCGTACAGCCAGTTCCCCACCAGTTCCCGCGGCACCACCGCCGCCGCCTTGCGGGCGAGGACGAGGAAGGTGGCCTGGAACGCGTCCTCGGCGTAGTGGTGGGGGAGCAGCCGCCGGCACACCCCCCACACCATCGGGCCGTGCCGCCGGACGAGGGCGGCGAACGCCGCGTCCTCCCGCCGCTCGACGAACGTGCCGAGCAGTTGCCCGTCGGTCAGGCCGGCCCCGTCGTGCAGCAGGACGGCCCGCCGCAGGTGCCGCAGAACGCCGTCGGTCGTGTCCGTCACCATGCCCGTGTCCTCGACGGGGTGTCGTCCGCCGTCACTCTTCCATCTGCCGGCCGACGGCGGGTTGATCCGCGAAATTTTACGGCCGGGCCGCGGCGGACGGCGGCGGGTGCCGGGTCGGAGTCTGGACTCGCCGAGCAAATCGGGTATTCTCAGATACCCGCCGAGGTGCCCCCATGCCCACCACCCGCGTCCTGCGAAACGTCGTCTGCCCGCACTGCGGCCACCTGACCCTGGAAATGGAAGTCATCGTCCCGGACCCGCCCCCGACCAAACCGGGGATGGCAACCGCCCCGAAGCCGCAACAGGTCGAGGTGAAGTGCCCGAAGTGCCGCGGCAAGTTCATGGTGACACTCCGGTAAGGCCCGCGGTTCACGGGGGCGGCGGATGGTCGATCTCGGGCGGTTCACGGCCCTGCGAGCGGTCTTCGCTGGTGTCCCGGCTTCAGCCGGTCTTCGTGCCACCCAACACCGCCTGAAGGCGGGACACCAGCGGAGACCGCCCGCCGCGCATGCACACCACTTTTCCGTTGCCACCGCCGGCGGCGGCGGGGAGAATCCGGGTTTGACGAGCCACCGCATCGGTTGCGGAGGGCGAGCAGATGGAAGCGGCCGAAGCGATGCTCCAGACATTCGCCGCGGGCGCGGGCATCGCCGGCCTGACGTGGTTCTTCTCGTCCCGGCCGCGGCTGTTCCTGCGGGTGTTCGTCCCCCGCGACCACCTGTTCGCCGCCGGCCGGCACGTCCTGCGGCGGGCCGAGTTCCGCCGCGGCATGCGGCTGATCGCCGGGCTTCAGCTCGGCGGGGCGGGTGCCATCGGGCTGGTCGAACTGTGGCTCAGCCGCTGAGCGGTCTCGTTCGGCCAACGGAGGACGACCCGATGCGACGTGGCCCGTGCCCGAAGTGCGGCTCCGCCGAGGTGGTGCGGAACGCCCGCGTGATCGACCGCGGGGACGCCAACCTGGACGCGGGCGACCTGTCCGCCGCCGTGTACGCCAACCCGCGGGCGTGGGTGTTCAAGGAGAAGGTGATCACCCCGCTGTCGGCGTGCGTGTGCGTCGGGTGCGGGTACACCGAGCTGTACGCCGCCGACCCGGCGGCCCTGGCGGACGCCGCCGCCGCGGCGGCCCGGGTCGAGTGATGCGGAACGGGAGGGACGGGCGTGGGTCAAATTGCCGGAGGCCTGGTCGCCGGGCTGCACACGTTCGTCGTGGTGTTCGGCATCGAGCTGGGCCAGTTGTTCGCCAACCACCTGCCGGCGTACCGCAACCTGATCACCAGCCACGGCGGGCGGAAGTAACCGACCCGCCCGAAAGTCGTTGCTCGGCTACTCCCGCCGCCTCGCCCGGCCGACCTGCGTGTCCGCCGCCGACCCCCAGGCCGGCTGGCGGTGGTGCAAGAAGTGCGAGGGACTGTGGTTCGCCGACGGCGGCGAGGCCCGCACGGGCAAGTGCGCCGCCGACAGCGGCCAGTACACCCTGCCGCACATCGGGTGAGCAGGGTCGCTCGGCGAGCGGAGGGCGGGCGATGGCGTGGGACGACGCGGACGACCGGCGGGAACGCCAGCGACGGGTGGACGCCGCCATCACCCGCGCGTCGGCCGGCCACATGAGCAACGCCAAGTGGCTCAAGCTCTTCGCCGTCCTCCGCGACCTCGACATCCGGCCGCTGCGGTGGAAGTTCGTGCGACAGGACGGGGCGGTGGCGCACCCGGCCCCGCCCGAGTCGGGACTGCGAGCGGACGGTCTCGGGGACGTGGGGCCGTACCCGTACGCGCCGTTCCGGGAGATCGAGTGGGTGGAGGTGCCGGCCGAGCGGGCGGCCGGGCTGGTCGAAGCGCTGGCCGTCGTCGGCCGGTTCCCGGTCCGGCAGTTGGCCTCCGGGGTGCGGGTCGTCGGGTACAGTTGGCCGCAACCGGACGCCGACCCGGACCCAGCCAGGTGACGGGGCGTTCGGCAGCGCGAACCCCCGCGGGGTTGTGGTGTCTGAACGGGCCGGTTCCGACACGTCGCAATCTAAAGGGGGGGCGGCGTATGGCCGCCACGTTCAAGCGGATGGGCTGGGAGGATCGTGAAGTCAAGGTGAAGCGGGACGAACTGCTGGCGGTACTCCGCGAGAACCGCGAGCGGCACGTCCGCGAGTACAAAGCGGCGTGTATCGGATACCGGGAGGTGGCCCTCCGCCGGCTGGACGAAAGTTTCCACCAGGCCCGCGAGGCGGTCAGCCGCCTGAAGGACGGGCAGACGGTTTCCGTGATGGGGTTCCGCATCAGCCTGTCGGTCCCCGAGAACTACGAGAAGGCGTACGACCAGATCATCCGGATGATGGAGATGAGCGTGGACACGGAGATCGTGCTCACCGCCAGCCAGTTCGCGTGCTTCGTGATGGACGACTGGGAGGGGAAGGAGGAGTGGGCCGCGAGCATCGCCCAGTACGTTCAGACCGACAAGTAGGGCGTAGCATCTCGAAGGCCCGCCGACCCCGCCGCGGGCCGGGCACTGGGTGGTGCGATGGGTTCTGACCTGAGGAGGAGCCGTGGGCGACCTGATGCGGAACGTGTACTGGGCGCTCGGCGGGCACCGCTACCCGAGCTACGACGAGTTCGTCCGAGCCGTCAGCGAGTATCAGGCCGAGATCAGCCCCGAGGACACCGATTGGGTGCCCGACGCCGTCCTCGCTCCGGGGCCGATCACGGTGACGTACACCGCCGGGTGGAAGGACGCGGACGACTCGCTCGAAGTCCCGCTCGGCGAGCCGGGCCGGCCGCTCACGATGGGGCGGGCGCTGTTCGAGTTGAACAACGCCACCGTCGAGTTCTTCGCGGACGCCGACCACCATTTTTTCGAGGGCTTGGTGCCAGCCGCACCCGGAGTGTACCGGCTGTGCATCGGGAGTTAGCTGCCGGAGCGGCACGAACTCGTTGGCGTGTGTTGCGGACATGGGGCGTGGCCCTGACGCCGACCCCGGCGTAAACCTTGACCCGACGAGTGGGAGGGCTTCGGGTGGTGGACGCCTTTCAGGCCGAGCGGTGGCGCGACTTCCGACGACGGGCCGACTCCGCCCCCGCGGGCGTGTACCGCCACCACACACACGGCTGGGAGTACGTCCCGGTCCACCCGTTCGGGGACGAGCCGGAAGTGCTGGCCCGCCTCAACCTGCGGCCGGAAGATTGCCAGACGGCTGATGCGTGGTGGGGCATCGACGGCGACGCCACGCTGCTGGAATCGGGTGTCGCGGCCGCGGGGCCGGGTCCGGCCCGGCTGTTCGCCAAGCCGACGCCGCACCCGGAGGGGTGGGTGTATCTGGTCGCGGTGTTCGACGCCCCGTTCGTCACCCGCGCCGCGTTCGAGGCCGCGATGGTGCGGTTCGCCGAGGCCGGCTTCCCCGCCGCGCCTCAGTTCCGGTTGCGGTGGGGCGATCGCCCGGTGCAGCTCCCGGACGCCGAACCCGCCGCGGCCCCGGACCCGTCACCGCTGGGGCGGTGACGGGTCGGGGCCGCGGTCTCGGGTTGGTCAGTAGCGGATGGTGCCCTCGAACGTCACCTCGGCGTAGTGGAAATCGGGCGTGTACGCCTGGAACGCCGCCTCGCCGGTCGCCGCCTGGAACCGGCCGGTGCCGCCCGCGATGATATACCGCCCCGCCACGTCCGTGGCCGACGTGAACGCCCCGTCGATCACCACCCACAGCTCGTCCCCGTCGGCCGCGGTGAACACGATGGTGCCGACCACCGACCCGTCCGCGCCCAGGTAGGCGTACTCCTCGCGGGTGAACTGCCCCAGGTGGGTGGCCTGGCCGGCCATCTCCAGGAACAGGCCGTTCGGCGGGATCTGGCCGGTAATGTACCCCTGGGCGGACCCCTTGAACGGCCGCGCCACCGGCTCGTCCCCGGCCCGGATCAGGTCCGGCGATCCGACCGCCATCGTGACCGCGAGGGCCACCACCACCCACCCCGCCCGCCGCCCGCACCCCTCGGAAATCGCTCGCATCGCATCGCTCCTGTGTCACGTCGGTTCTGATAGTGGCAGTCTCCGATCGACCGCCAGCCCTACCCCCGCGATGCCGCGACCCCCGCGGGGTGTTACCGGAAATGTGACCGCGGCCGAAAGTCGTTGCTCGGCCGACCCCGCCGCGGTACGCTGCCCGGACCGTTCGGTCTGGCGGCCGAAACACGAGTTCGACAACAGAGGGCAACACCGATGGCGCAGGGCTCTACGGACAACCGAGCAGTCCTTCCGACGGACCCGCTCCGCCGAGACATCCGCTCGCCCGGGACATGGCTGTACCTGTCGTGCTACCTGCTGCTCGGGTGTAGCGTCGTCCTCATCGTCCTGTCGCAGTTCATCGACGGGGTGAAGGTGCCGTGGTGGCTGCCGGTGCTGGCGATCGTGTACGCCCTCTTCGTACTCCGCCGCCAGCAGGCGCAGGAGCGGGTGTTCCCCCCCAAACCGTAGGGCCGGTAGGGGCGCGGGCGACCTCGGACGTTCGGAGGCATCCGCATGTGGATCGGCACGGTGGCCCGCGGGGGCGTCGAGCTGCTGGCGTTCGCCCCGGACGGCCGGCACCTGTACACCCGCGCCGCCGCCGACATCACCGCCTGGGACCTCGCCGCCCGCACGCCCACCAAGCTCGGGCTGGCCGAGTATTACGCCACCAACGGCGGGCTGGCCCCGTCCCCCGACGGCCGCCACCTGGTCGTCACCCACGCCGAACGCCTGGACGTGTACGACCTGGCCGAGCGGCGGTGGGCGTCGCAGCAGACGCTGAACCTGCGGGACGTGTGGCAGCCCACGTTCGTCAACGGCGGCGACGTCCTGCTGACCATCGAACAAACCCACAACGCGGAACACGTCTTCGTCGCCCGCCGGTGGCCGTCCCTGGACCTGATCGCCCTCGATGTGTCTCCGCCGTCGGAGACGGCCGGGGCGCGGTGGATGGACATCGCCACCGACCCGGCGAGCGGCCGGCTGGCGGCGACCGTCCAGTTCGACGGGGCGAACCACCTGGCGGTGTTCGAGCCGGGGTTCCCGGACACGGCGGTGGTGCGGACGATCACCGGCGAGACGGCGAACGGGTGGCGGCCGGTGGTCGGCCCCGGCGGCGGGTCGGCGGCCGTCGTCCGCGGCGGCGGGCGGGTGTCGGCCCTCGACCTGGACACCGGGGCCACCCGGTTCGACGTGCGGGTGTGCCGGACGGACGTGAACCGGCTGGCGTACCACCCGGCCGGCCGGCTGCTGGCGGCGGTGGCGAACGACGGCAAGGTGTACTTCCTGGACGCCGCCACCGGGCAGACCCTGCGGGCGTTCGACTGGCAGATCGGCAAGCTGCGGTCGGTGGCGTTCTCCCCGGACGGGTGCGTGTGCGCCGCCGGCGGGGTGAAAGCCCTGGCCGTGTGGGACGTGGACGAGTGACGGGGCACCGGCCCCCGCCCGGCGTCACGTCTTCGCCCGCTTGTACACGGCGAGGGCGGTTCTGTTCGCCCGACGCGCGAGCGAGGGGCCAACCGCATCCGGCACCCTCGCTGGCGCGTCGGGCGAACGAACACACCTCCCAGATTCGTCTCGGTTGCACACTTTCGGACGGCGGGGTAGGCTGGGCGGACTTCGGGAGGGCGTGATGACCAAAGACGAATTCTGGAAGCTGATCGCCAAGAGCCGCCGCGGGACCGAGGACATCGACGAGCAGATGGACCGGCTGGCCGAACTGCTCCGCGACCTCCCGCCGAAGGAGGTGGTCAGCTTCGACCAGCGGTTCCTGGAGTGCGCGCGGGCGGCCTTCCGCAACGACCTGTGGGCGGCGGCGTACATCATCAACGGCGGGTGTTCGGACGACGGGTTCGACTACTTCGTCGGCTGGCTGGTGGCCCAGGGGCGGGCGTACTTCGAGGCGGCACTGGCCGACCCGCCGAAAGCCGGCCGGCGGGTGCAGCCGGGCGACGAAGTCGAGTGCTGCGACATCTGGTCGCTGGCCGCGCGGGTGTACGAGGAGACCACCGGCGAGGACTACGACGCCGTCGCCCCGAAGATCACCCGCACGCTGAAGGGCAAGGGGTGGGACGAGGACACGGTGGGCGAGCTGTTCCCGCGGCTGGCGCGGAAGTTCGGGGGGTGACCATGGACATCCGGCGGGCGACCCCGGCCGACCGCGACGCCCTGCTGGACGTGTGGCTGCGGTCGGTCCATGCGACGCACTCGTTCGTGTCGGACGAGGACGTCCGGGCCATGACCCCGCAGGTGCGGGACTACCTGGCGAATGACGCGACCGAGTTCTGGGTGCTCCGCGACGACACCGGGACGATCCGCGGGTTCATGGGTATGCGTGGGAACGAGATGGAGTCGCTGTTCCTCGCCCCAGAGTTCCAGCGCCGCGGGGCCGGCCGACAGATGGTGCGGCACGCGCAGGAGCTGTACGGCGAGCTGACGACGGAGGTGAACGAGCAGAACGCCGCCGCCCGCCGGTTCTACGAGGCGTGCGGGTTCGTGGTGACGGGGCGGTCGGAGTTGGACGGCCAGGGGCGGCCGTACCCGCTGCTGCACATGCGGTTGGCCGCCGAGGCGTGAGAAATGCTGGTCCGGAGTACCGGACCAGCGGGCCGCCACAGAGGGCGGCCCCTACAAATCGAGGTCTTGTAGGGGCCGCCCTCTGTGGCGG
>JALHQU010000281.1 GCA_022841795.1 Fimbriiglobus sp. | reverse complement strand
CCGCACACTCCGTGTGCGGCGGCTGGAACCCGCACACGGCGTGTGCGGACCACACTCAACTACTTCTCCCCCTTCGTCCCGCCGAGCTTCTCGAAGTACTCCTTCACCGAGTCGCGGGCGTCGCGGGGCAGCCGCTGCACCTCGGCCGCGCCGGGCGCCTCCTGCGCCGCCTGCTGGATGGCCGACCCGAGTTCCTTGTCCGTCTTCTTGGTGAACGCCTGCCCTTTGGTCAGCCCGCCGAACGTCTTCTTCCCCTTGATGTCGAACGGCGACCGCACCCGCTCGTCCTGCCCCTGCCCGTCCGCCTTCTCGTTGATCGGCCGCTCGCCCGCCCCTTCCCCGCCCTCTCCGCCTTTGCTGGGACGACCGTCCCATTTCTTTTTCTCGCCCTGTCACAACCCGCAGGCTTCAGCAGCCTTTTGCCTCGCTTCCTTCAGTCGCTGGAGGGTGGCTTCGCCGTCCTTCAGGTCTTCCACCTCGGCCTCGATCTGCTCCAGCGTCTTGCCGGCCTTGGCCAGCTCTTCGGCCACCTGCTCCATGTCGTCCTTGTCGAGCGCGTCCTTCGCGGCGCCCATCTGCTGGGCCAGCTTCTCCATCAGTTCGGCCGACTGCTTCTGCTCCTGCTCCATCTTCTCGAGTTCCCGTTCCAGGCTCTCGGCGTCTTTGCCCTCCTGCTTCGCCTTCTCGATGTCCTTCTTCAGCTTCTCCTTCCGCTCCTTGTCGCGGGCCAGCCGCTCGATCTCGTCCTTCATCTTGTCCAGTTGCTTGCTCAGTTTCTGGGCGTCCTCCTTGTCCAGCTTCTTGTCCTTCGCCTTTTTCTTGAGTTCGTCCACCTCCTCCTCGGCCTTCTTCAGGTCGCCCTTCTGCAACGCCTCTTTCAGCCCGTCGGCCGGCCCCTCGTCGAACCCCTGCTCCTTGTTCAGCTTCTCGAGCTGGCTCAGCTTGTCCGCCAGTTGCTGGAGCTTCTGCTCCTTCTCCTCGTTGAACTTCTTCAACTTGTCTTCGAGCGGGGTGAGTTCGGCCACCTTCTCCTTCGTCCGCTCCGGCGTGTCCTGGAACGGGTCCTTCTGGTACTTCTCATTCAGGTCGGCCAGTTCCCGCTCCAGCTCCTTCAGCGTCTCGGACTTGTTGTTCCGCTGCTCCAGCGCGTCCTTCTGCTTCGCCTTCGGGTCGGCCTTCTGCTTCTGGAGGGTGTTCGGGTTGACCTTCGCCGTCTCCGGCCCCTTGCCGTCCGGGTCGGCGTCCTGGCCCCAGGCGATGGCCGACGGGTTCCACCACAGCACCACCGCCACAAGAGCGACGGCGAACGCCGGGGCGAGGGCGGCCGTCCACCGCGGCTTCACCGGGAACTTCTCGCCCACCGCGATCGGCTTCACCCGCGTCTCGGCGTCGGCCAGCAGCGCCTGCCCGGCCGAGGTCTGCCGCAGGTCCGGGGTGAGGGCGACGGCCGTCGTCACCCGCTCCCGCAGGTCGAACCGGCTGTCGATCTCCAGTGCGGCGAACTCGCGGCTCGGGGCGGTGCGGCGGGTCCACACGACCGCAGCGAGCAGCCCGAGTCCGCTCAGCCCGCCGAGCACCGCCCAGCGGAGCCACTTCGGCGGCCCTTCGAGCAGCAGCGGTTGGGCGACGAACCACACCAGCGACGTGCCCAGCGCCACCGCCAGGCACACGGCCAACTTGTTCAGCAGCGATTGGCCGACCAGCCGGTCGCGGGCCGAGCGGACGGAGCGGTCGAGTAGTGAAGGCTTGTCGGCCATACGGGCGGCTCCCCGGACGAGGGTCACTCGGAAGATTGTACCTGAAAAACGCCGCCCGTGACAGCCGATGTCGCCGGCGGCGTTACGTTTCTGGCTTCGTCGCCCACGGATCGCCGTTTGTGGGCTTCTGTAACATACCTCCATGTCCCCCCGCGTCGCCGTCATCCTGTTCGCCGCTCTCGTCGCCGCCGCCGTCGGGCTGACGTTCGCCCTGGCCGGTCTCGGCGGGATCGAGCCAGACCTGGTGTGGGGCAAAAAGGGCGTGCAGGACGGCGACGTGGCCCGCCCCCGCGCCATCGCCATCGACCCGAAGACCGGCCACCTATTCCTGGTGGACTTCACCCCGCGGATGCAGGGGTACGACCTGGACGGCAACTTCCTGAACGTGACGTTCCGCCCGCCGGACTTCCGTAACGGCCGGCCGAGCGGGCTGGGCGTCGACCGCGACGGCAACCTCCTCGTAGCCGATTCGCATTACCACTGCGTCCGAATCTACGACCACAGCGGGAATGAGTTGAAGAAGCTGGGCGGGCAGGCGGGCGATCAACCCGGCCAGTTCGGGTACTTGTCCGATTGCGTGCAGGACGCGGACGGGTTCTACTACATCTCCGAGTTCGGCCAGAACCAGCGGATCACCAAGCTCGACCCGGACGGGAAGTTCGTGGCCTGTTGGGGCGAACAGGGCACCGGGCCGCTCCAGTTCAACCGGGTGCGGGCGCTGGCCCTCGGCCCGGACGGGAACATCTACGCCGCGGACGCGTGCAACCACCGCATCCAGGTGTTGACCCGCGACGGGGAGTTCGTTCGGCAGTTCGGCGAGCCGGGCGGCGGGCCGGGGCAGATGCAGTACCCGTATGACGTGGCGTTCGGGCCGGGCGGCGAGCTGTACGTGGCCGAGTACGGCAACCACCGCATCCAGAAGTGGACGGCGGACGGACGGCCGCTGGCGACGTGGGGCAAACCCGGCCGCGGGCCGGGCGAGCTGGCGAACCCGTGGGCGGTGGCGGTGGACAAGCACGGGCGGGTACACGTGGTGGACACCGAGAACCACCGGGTGCAACGGGTGAAGTTTTAGCATCAACCTTAGAGGGATCGCCCAGAATGGAGTTGCCCAAATCGTGGACCGACCTGGCGATCTGGCTGGGTGTACAATTCCCGATGTTGGCGGTGGTGGCGTTCTCCGTCTGGTGGGTGGGCCGGAAGCACGTCCGCGAGATCGGACGGCTGGAAGCGGAACACGAGAAGCTGTTGGCCGAAAAAGAAAAGCGGATCGCGGATCGCGACCAGAGGGTTCGGGATTTGGAGGTGGAGAACCGGGAACTCAAGAACAAGTTGAGCCGGGCCAAAAAGGGCGGACCGCCGCCCGCAGCCACACAACTGCCGCCCGATGAGGAGAAGCCGTAATGTTCACCCTGCTCGCACTCCTGTGCCCGCTCCTGTTGGCCGCCGCAATCGGAGTCGGCTTGGCCGTGTACTCCTCCCGCTGCATGACACGAGCGACCGATGCCGCCATCGCTCGCCTGTATTCGGACTCGGGCATCGTCGAGCGGATGGCCGCACTCGAACAGAAGGTGAAAGACCTGGAGGCCGAGCGGGCGAATCTGCTCACAGCCAACCAGACCTTGCGGCGGCGCGCCGGGTCCGTTCTGCAAGGGCACAGCGCGTAACGCCCCAGGTCGTGCCAAGCCACTGAGACCCGCCGGGGCTTCGTCCACATGACCCGACTCCTCGACCTGCTCGGCACGCACTGGTTCGCCCTGGTCCTGCTGCTCGTTGCAGCCGGGCAGGGCGGGTACGCCGCCCTCCGCAAGCGGGCGTGGCCGTGGTACGTCGCCACCGCCCTCGCCGCGTTCGCGCTCGGCGACTTGTTCCTGCACGGGTGGAAGTACCAGATCGCCGACGACGGGCCGGTCCGTTCGCTCGCGCTGGCGGTGCTGTACGGCGGGCTGGTGCTGCTGGCCGGGGCCACACTCGTCCTCGTCATCTTCCGCGGCTGGTCGTTCTGGTTCGGTGCGTTCGCCGGGTGTGTGATCGCCGCCGCACTCGGCGGGCTGGGCGGCCGGTGGCTCGGATCGGGACTGGTCGAGGTCGGCAAGAGCATCGTCTGGATTCGGTTCGTGTCCCCGTGGTGGCTGACGCTGCTGCTGTTCCTGCCGGCGGTGTATCTCGTCAGCCGGTCGAGTTTGTCCGGGCTGGGGCCGGTCCGCCGGTGGGTGGCGATCGCCGCCCGCATGCTGGTGGTGGCGTGCCTGGTGCTGGCCCTGGCCGAGCCGCGGGTGCGGCGGCCGAGCGAGAACGTGGCCGTCATCTTCGTGGTGGACCGCTCGGCCAGCGTGCCGGCCGAGTTCGAGCGGACCCCGTCCGGCGACCTGCTCGACCTCCGCTGGTCCCGCATCCGCGGGCTGGTCGAGTCGTCCGTCACCAGCCGGTACGCGGTGAACCGGGACGACCAGTTCGGGGTGATCCTTTTCGGCAAGCGGCCGAAGCTCGGGTACCCGCCGGCGCCGGTGGTGAAGGTGCCGATCGACGAGACGGCGGCGGGAACGCTCGACCCGAACTACACCGACGTGGGCGCGGCGCTCAAACTGGCGATGGCGTCGTTCCCGGAGGGCACCGGCCGGCGGATCGTGCTGATTTCCGACGGGAACGAGAACCTGGGAGCGGCGGAGGAGCAGGCGGAGCTGGCCCGCAAGAACGGCATCCCGATCGACACCATCGCCCTGGCCCCGAGCTACCGGAACGAGAGCGAGGTGCTGGTGCAGGCGGTGGAGGCCCCGCCGACCGCCGCCCAGGGCGCCCGCCTGCCCATCCGCGTGCTGGTGCGGAACGCCCACCCCAGCCGGGTGGTGGACGGGTCGCTCGAACTCATCCGCGTCGGCGGCGGCGAGGCGGCGGACGACCGCCCGCTGGACAAACAGACGGTGATCGACATCGAGGACGGCCCGCAGGTGCTGGACCCCGCCCGCAAGCCGGCCCGCGTGCGGCTGCTGCCCGGGCTGAACGTGTTCCGCTTCCAGGACCGCGACCAGAGCCGCGGGGACACGTCGTACACGTACAAGGCGGCGTTCAGCCCGGAGATGAAGATCGACGGCGACCGGGTGGCGAACAACCGGGCGGACGCGGCGGTGGTGGCCCGCGGGCAGCGGCGGGTGCTGTTCTTGGACCAGGCCGACCGCGAGAGCGCGTCCGGCCACCAGTACCTGCTCCAGCAGCTGAAGAAGGCCCGCATCCAGTACGTGTTCCGCCGGGCGGACGACCTGCCGAACGACAAGACCGAGCTGGGCGTGTACCTGAGCAACTTCGACTGCGTGGTGCTGGCGAACGTGCCGGCGGACAAGTTCAACACCGACCAGATGGAGGTGATCCGCACCCAGGTTCACGACCAGGGGTGCGGGCTGGTGATGGTCGGCGGGCCGGACAGTTTCGGCCCCGGCGGGTACCAGCAGACGCCCATCGAGATGGCCCTGCCGGTGGACTGCGAGATCAAGGCGAAGAAGGCGGTCGGCCGCGGCGGGCTGATCCTCATCATGCACGCGTGCGAGATGGCCGACGGCAACAAGTGGCAGAAGGTGATCGCCAAGCTGGCCCTCCAGCGGCTGAGCGCGGCCGACATGATCGGGGTGTGCGACTTCGGCGGGCTGATCGGCAACACCGTCAACTGGTCGATCCCGTTCCAGGTGATCGAGGACCAGAAGGAGAGGATGTTCGGCCTGATCGACCGCATGAACCCGGGCGACATGCCCGACTTCGACCCGTTCCTGCAAGCCGCCGCCGACACCCTGTCCGACCCGAAGCACAACCTGGCGGTGAAGCACGTCATCCTCATCTCGGACGGCGACCCGAACTTCAGCAACAACGCCGCGCTCCAAAAGATGACCGACAACGGCATCACCTGCACCACCATCGGCGTCGCCACCCACGGGGTGAACGAGGACGCCAAGATGAAGCGGATCGCCGAGAGCACCAAGGACGCGAACGGCAAGACCGGCAGCTTCTACAAGGTGACCGACCCGAGCAAGTTGCCGGCCATCTACATCAAGGAGAGCCGGAAGATCAGCCAGAGCTTCATCTACGACAAGCCGTTCGACCCGGCGTTGCAGGTGGTCGGCGGGCCGACCGAGGGCATCGGCCGCCCGCTGCCCAGGATGTACGGGTTCGTCCGCACCACCAACAAGCAGTCGCCCACCCAGCAGATGCAGGTGGAAGGCCCGCCGGACGCCCAGGGGGAGCAGCAGTTCCCGGTGGTGGCGTCGTGGCGGTACGGGCTGGGCAAGTCGGCCGCGTACACGTCCGACGCGCGGAACGACAGCCGGGCGTGGGGCCGCGACTGGGCGGCCTCGCCCATCTACCAGAAGTTCTGGGAGAACACCATCAACTGGGCCATGCGGGAGGCCGAGCGGGGCAAGCTGACGATGGTGACCGAGTACCGCGACGGCAAGGTGCGGGTGACGCTCGACGCGCGGGACGAGAAGGACAAGGCGGTGATCGGGCTGGCGCTGAAGGGGCGGGTGACGGCGCCGAACAAGCCGCAGCCGGGCGACAAGGTGCCGACCGTCGAGTTCAAGCCGACCGGGGCCGGGCAGTATGTGGCCGAGTTCGACGCGCAGGAGGCCGGGGCGTACTTCGTGAACGTGCAGGCCGAGACGGAGCAGATCGGGCCGGACGGCAAGCCGGTGATCGACCCGGCGACGAAGCTGCCGAAGATGGTGCCGTTCGACGCCGCCCGCGCCGGGGTGACGGTGCCGTACTCGCCCGAGTACGCCGACCTGGAGTCGAACACCGCCCTGCTCAAGCGGATCGCCGACACCACCGGCGGCAACTACCACGAGGAGCCGGCCGACCCGGTGGAGCTGGCGAAGCAGGCCGAGTTCTTCCGCAAGGGGCCGGAGACCATCCGGGCGGTACTGCCGTTCTGGTTCTGGCTGCTGTTCGCCGCCGGGCTGATCCTGCTGTTCGACGTGGGCGTGCGGCGGATTTCGGTCGAACCGAAGGAGGTGCGGACGGCGGCGGCGAAGGCGTGGGGGTGGGCGCGGCGGAAGCCGGTGGCGGACGAGGGCGAGGAAGGCGGGATGCTCGGGGCACTCGGCCAGCGGAAGCGGCAGACGGCGGACGTGCTGGCGAAGAAGCGGGCGGCGCGGAAGTTCGAGGCGGGCGACGGGGGGGACGAACCGGCCCCGGCCGGGGCTGACGACTACGCCGCCAAGGCGGACAAGCCGGGGGCACTGGCCCCGCCGCCGTCCACCCGCGAGGCGAAGACGGACGACGACGCCGGCGACGACTTCATGACCCGCATGCGGAAGGCGAAGGAACGCGGCAAGAAGAAGCAAGACGGGGAGTGAGTACAGAGGAAATACGAACACCCCTTCATCTCTGCGGGGGAGGATATGCACCAGGGCTACCGCACTACATCAGCCTGTAATCCCTTGCAATACTTGCAACAGGTATTCGTCATCCCAACCGGCCCTTTTCCGCTTGGTCGGGGTGGTCGCCCCTTTCTTCCGTCCGGG
>JALHQU010000280.1 GCA_022841795.1 Fimbriiglobus sp. | reverse complement strand
GGGGGCCGGGGCCGGGGCGGGGGTCGGAACCGCCTCGGCAGGAGGTGCGGCCGGCTCGGCCGGCTTCTTGACGATGCGCTTGCGGATGAGGGGCTTCGGGGCGGCCCCTTCGACGCTCTTGGCGTCGGGCATAACTAAATCCTCGGAGAAGTGGAAAGCTCTCGGCACAGGGGTGACGGATCACCGCGGGCGGATGTGCCCGGCGGTGGAACCGCGAACAGGTTCAGGTTCACCAGGGCCACCCGGCCCCGGGCCATAACAGTCGTTCACGGAGAATCGGTTCAGACCGCCCCGCCGGTCCGCCCCTGGGTCTCGCCTGTTGTGCCAGCTCGGAGAACGGAGGTCTCGGAACGCGGCACGGGGCGGGGCAGGG
This sequence comes from Fimbriiglobus sp., assembly GCA_022841795.1. GTDB lineage: Bacteria > Planctomycetota > Planctomycetia > Gemmatales > Gemmataceae > JALHQU01. The sequence goes on along the minus strand of JALHQU010000280.1, from coordinate 7,044 downwards.
TGCGGTGGGGGAAGGTCGAGAAGCGTCGCCGATCAGCCGGGGTGACAACGAGACACTGCGAAAGGGTCAGGCGTTATCTGGGCCGGATGAGGCGGCGAAGGGGAACCGATAGCTTTTGTCAGACCGCATAACGGTCATGAATCATGGGTATCATAGCGGGCCGTTCCGCGGAATCCAGTCCGTTTTCCCACCTCCGTTACTTTTCTCGGACCGCCGAGGTTTCGGATCTCCCCTGTTGTAGCGGATGTGACGGGGGCGGATCAACCCGACTCTCCTCGCCGCCCGGTCCGTTTGCTTCAAGCGGCCGATCACGTCCGATCCGATCATTCGTGTCGTTCGCCCCCGGCGGATTGCAACAGTCGCACGGAAGCTTCGCCATGTTTCGATACCCCCGACTCCGCTGGGTGGCCCTGGCCGCGGTCCTGGCCGCCGGCCCCGCCCTGGCCCAGACCCCCGCCCCGGTCGTCCCGCTCAACGCGACCGAACAGGCCGCCCCCGCACCGGCGATCCCGGCCCCCGCGGCGGCGGTTCCGACTCCGACCCCGGCTCCATGTGAAACCGGGTGTGGCGGGTTCGACTTCAAGAACGTGCCGGTGGTCCGCCCGTTCCCCCGCCCGGGCATGTTCCCGGTGCCGCCGACCGGCCCGGGGTACTACTCGCTGCTGGACGCCGTCCGCGGCAACTGCCTGCAGGCGCCGCCGAAGTACCCGTACCCGCGGTCGGCCCTCATGCAGCCGTCGTTCTTCGACACCAGCTTCGCCTACCTGGACGACCCGAAGAACACCGAACACGACAGGTACGACCCGCTCAAGCGGATGCACCTGGGCGGCGACTTCCTGCTGTCGCTCGGCGGCGGCGGGTGGATGCGGTACCACAACGAGTACAACAGCCGGCTGGGCGCCCGGGACAACATCTACGTGCTCGACCGCACCCGCCTGTACGCCGACCTGTGGTACCAGGACCGGGCGCGGGTCTACGTCGAGGGCATCGCCTCGTTCACCGAGTACCAGGACCTGCAACCGCTGCCCATCGACCGCACCGGCCCGGACTTCCTCAACCTGTTCGTGGACCTGAAGCTGGGCGAGGTGCTGGACAAGCCGGTGTACCTGCGGGCCGGGCGGCAGGAACTGCTGCTCGGGTCGCAGCGGCTGGTGTCGCCCCTGGAGTGGGCGAACACCCGCCGCACGTTCCAGGGCGTCAGCCTGCTCCGCACCGGGGAGAAGTGGGACGCCACCGCTTTCTGGCTTCAGCCGGTCATCACCAACTCGCAGAAGCTGGACTGGCAGGACAACCAGCAGCACTTCGCCGGCGGGTGGCTGACGTACCGGCCGAAGAAGGGCACCACGGTGGACCTGTACGACCTGGTGTACAGCAACGACAACACGGTGGTGCAGCGGGGCATCCAGCCGCCGACCAACGTGACCGTCACCCCGCCCGGCATCCAGCGGGGGAACTTCACCATCAACACCCTCGGCGGGCGGTTCGCCGGGGATAACGACGGCTGGCTGTGGGACGGCGAGGCGGCGCTGCAACTCGGCCGGCAGGCCGGGGCGGACGTGCTGGCCGGCATGGCCACCGCCGGCGTCGGCCGCACCTTCCAGAAGGCGCCGTGGACGCCGACCGTGTGGCAGTACATCGACTACGCCAGCGGGGACAACAACCCGCTGGGCGGCACCGCCCACACCTTCAACCAGTTGTTCCCGTTCGGCCACTACTACCTGGGGTGGGCGGACCTGGTCGGCCGGCAGAACGTCGTGGACCTGAACACCCACCTGTACCTGTACCCGGCGAAGTGGCTGACGCTGAACATGCAGTACCACCGCTTCTGGCTGGCGAACGCCACCGACGCCCTGTACAACCCGGCCGGGAACGTCAGCCGGTTCGACCCGAGCGGCCGCAGCGGGCGGGACGTGGGGCACGAGGTGGACGCCATCGCCAACATCCACCTGACCCGGCACCACGACGTGATGGTCGGGTACTCGTACCTGTTCGGCGGGCGGTTCCTGCGGGGCACCGCCCCGGCCGGGCAGGCGGGCACGGCCGACGCCAGCGTGTTCTTCGCCATGTACACCTTCCGGTGGTGAAATGGTGAACCCCGACCGCAAGGTCGGCGGGTGCAAGCGAGTCGTGGCTCACACCCGCCGACCTTGCGGTCGGGGTTCACCGCTCGGCTCACTGCTTCGCCGCGAACAGCGCCTCGATCTCCTTCTCGTCCAGCTTCTCCTTGCCGTCGTTCGCGTCGATCACCAGCGCCACCCCGCTCGGGGCGATCCACACGCTGTGGTTGCCGAGCAGGTACACGTCCTTCACCTCCGGGTGTTTAGCCAGGATGGCGAAGTAGGCGTCGCTCTGCGCCTTCACGATCACCGTCTTCGTCTTGGTGTCGAACTGGTCGTCGATCCACACCCCGCCCATCTCCACGCAGTTCCGCCCCCGCACCTGCCGGTTGGCCGTCTGCGTCAGCCGCTCCTGCCCCCGCAGGTTGTTGGACGCGGTGGCCAAGTCCACCCCCAGCCGCCCGGCCTGGTTCTGCTTCAGCCCGGCCTCCCCGCCCTTGTAGTTGCGGTCAGCGTCCGCCCAGTTCTTCGCCTCCCGCTGCGACTGCTCCAGCGCCTTGGCGTACCCGGCCGCCCGCTCCTCCGGCTTCAGCTTGTCCAACTGTTCCTGCACCACCTTGTCCTGCACCCCGCCGCGGCTCCTGAGTAGTGCGTCGAGCGACTTGCCGTCCTTCGCGCCGGGGTCGGTCTTCGCCGCCTCGTCCGCCAGCTTCTTGGCGAAGTCGCCGACCTTCGCCGCCGGTCCGCCCGGCAACCCACCCGGCCCGCCACCGCCCGCCCCACCGAACCCGCCGGCGAGTCCCGGCGGCGGGGAGGCCGAGGTCGGCATCGGCCCGCTCGCACCTCGTTGCCTCTGGGCGACCGGCAGCACCGCGTCCGGCACCACCAGGTAGCTCGTGTACGGGGTGGCGATGCCGTACTTCTTCGCCAGCGCCGTCACCTCCTCCACCAGTTCCTTCTGCTCGCCGTTCACCCGGATCTGATCCAAGATGAACCCCACCTTCCGCCGCGCCCACAGGTGTTCGACGAACTCCCGCCCGCCCTCCGTCCTGGTCGGGAAGTCCACCTCGTAGGTCAGCTCCCGCTCCTCCCCGCCGAGCAGGCCGGTCAGCTTGATGGCCGCGTGCCCGCTGCCGTGGAACCGGCCGAACACCACCAGTTGCCCGCCGTGGAACAGGTCCGGCAGTTGCTGCGGATAAATCTCGTGCAGCTTCACCGTCGGGGAGGTGGTCAGCCGCACGTTGGTCATCACCGGGTGGCTGATCTTGGCGTACAGGGCGCTCGCCTTCGCCTCGATGTCCTCGGCCGGGCGGACGTAGGTGGTGACCGCCCGCGTGGCGTCGGCCAACTGGTCCAGCATGGCGGCGTTCACGTCGTCGCCCACCCCGAAGGTGAAGATGCGGGTGTTGGCCGTGTTCTTGGCCGTCACGCCCTTCACGATCGTCTGCGGGTTGGTCTCGCCGACGGTCGGCTGGCCGTCGGTGAAGAAGGTGACGGTGAAGCTGCGGCGGTCGTCCTTGCTCCGCATGTCCAGGGCGGCGTCCAGCGCGGCTTGAATGGCCGTGCCCCCGCCGGCCCGCAGGTCGTCCACCCACTTCACCGCCTTCTCGATCTGGTCGGCCGACGCCTCGGCGAGCGCGTCCGCGTAGGTGCGGGTGGCGGTGCTGAACGCGATCAGCCCGAAGCGATCCTTGGCGTCCAGTTGCTTCAGGCACTGCTTCACCGCTTGCTTCGCCTGCGACATCTTCACGTCCGACATGCTGCCGGACGTGTCCAGCACCAGCACCAGGTCCCGCGGCGTCCGCTTCTCCTTCGTCGCCTCGGTCTGCGGGGAGACGAGCAGCAGGAAGTACCCGTCCTCGCTGGACACCGGGCGGTACATCACCGGCGTCAGCCCGATCTCGGACGCGCTGGTGGCGTAGAACAGTTGGAAGTCCTTGTCCAGCGCCGCCTGGGTGCGGGCGAACTCCACCTCCACCAGCTTGTCGCCCTTCCGCCGCAGGTCGATGGCGTGCGTCGGGCTGTACACCGAGTGGATCGCCGTCTGCGACTTGATGCTCAGCTTCACCGAGAACTCTTCCAGCGTGCGGGTGGCGTTGCCGTCCGTCTTCAGCGGGTACACGAACTCGACCACCCCGGCGTCCTTCGGGGCGACGGCGGTGTAGCTCAGCTTGATCTTCACGTCGTTGCCGGCGGTGCCCTTGTGCGGGGGCACCGGGAACACCCGCAGCCGCATCAGCCCGTTGCCCAGGTACTCCAAGAGCGCCGGGTCCTGCGTGCGGCGGACGATGGCGGTGTACACGTCGTTCGCCTTCTTGCTGTCCAGCAGTTCCCCGTTCGTCTCCTTGCCGTCGATCCACATGGTGAACTTGTTCACCGTCGCCCCCTTGGGCACCGGGAACAGGTACGTCGCCTCCAGGTCGCGGTCGGTGTGGTTACGGAACGCCTGCTCGACGGTGGTGACCGCCACCTGGTCCTCGATGGCGACGTTCACCTTGTGGTGGACCATCGCCAGGGGCGGGAGCTTGACATCTTCGGGCACCAGCAGCCCGCGGCCGAGGGCGGCGGGGGCGACGACGGCCACCAGCAGGAGTGCGATCAGGGATCCGCGACGCATGGGAGGGCCTCCGCGAGCATTTCTTGGTGAACCCGGCCCGCCAGGGCCGTGGGTGGTTCTCAGAAACCCACCGGCCTTGCGGCCGGGGTTCACCAGCATCCACTCGCACTATAAACGGCCGAGGCCCGGCCTGCGATTGCAGACCGGGCCTCGGAGGGGGTGTTGTTACGCCGGGGTTACGACCGGATGACCACCAGCACGGGCACGGTGCCGGGCTTCCGTTCGCCCCGTTTCTCCAGGAACTGCTTCACCTCGGCCGACTTCGCCGCCCCGGTGCGGAAGTTGGGCGGCAGGAACGTGACCACCACCCCGGCCTTCTCCCCCTTCTTCACCGCCGCCGTCACCTTCGCTAGCGTGTCCGCCGACACCGGCTTCGGCTCGGCCGGGCCGACCGCCGGCTTCGCCGCCTTCGCCACCGCGAACTCCACCCCGATCAGGTCCTTCACTTCCTTCTGCTCGGTCGCCCCGGCCGGGATCAGGTGGGCCGCCCCGAGGATGGTGTCCGGCCGCGGCTGCGCGTTCGCCTGCTTGGCCAGCTCGCCGAACACGGCGGCCAGTTCGGCCGGGGTCAGGTTCTCCAGGTACACGGCGAAGGTGAACCCGGCCGGCAGCTTCATCCGCTCGGCGGTGAGCGCGTCGGTGAACAGGTTCACCCCGCCCGCCCGCGCCGCCGCCTGCAACTGCTCCAGCGCCACCGCCGGACTCTTGCTGAACACGTCCACCCGGTGCGGCAGGTCGCGGGCGAACTCCCGTTCCAGGAGCGCGGCCACGTCCCGGCGGTCGAACTCGGTGCCGGCGACGAGGGTGGGCAGCTTCACGTCGGCGAACGTGAGCGGCTTGGACGCGATCCACTCGCCGACGGTGAACACGTCCTTCGGCTCGGGCATGACGGCCGGCGGCACCTGCACCACCACGTCCGGCCGCGGGGCGGGGATCACCTCGATATCCGCGTCCGGACCCGCCTTCGCCACCGCCGCCGAGTCGATGTCCGCGCCGGGCTTGGCGACGGCCACGCCGCGCGCTTCCTTCGCGGCGGGGTCGTCGGGCGGCAGGGCCGGCAGGTGGCGGGCGAGGTCGTCGGTGTGCGGTTGGGCCGGCGGGGCGAAGAAGTAGAACGAGCCGGCGGCGACGGCGGCGAGTACGGACGCGGCGACGGCGAACGGCACCCAGGCGGCGCGGGGGGCCGGCTTGCGAACCGGGGTCGTGACCGGCAAGGCCGTCACGCGGGCCATGACCCGGCGGGCGGTGCCGGCCGGGGCCTTGCGGCGGGGCAGGGCCTTCAGTCGGGCGGCGTCGGCTTTCAACTCGGCGAACAGCCGGGCGGCGGACGGGTCGGCGGCCAGCAACCGGCGGACGGCCTTCGCCTGGTCGGGCGACAGGTCGCCGTCCACGGCCGCGGCGAGCAACAGCAGTTCTTTGTCAGTCGGCATCGGTGTGCGGGGGGGTGTTGTCCCCGGCCTTGTCGAGCGCCGGCGGGCCGGCGTCGGTCAGCCCGACCGCGTCCGGGTCGAGCAGGGTTCGCAGTTCCAGCCGCGCCCGGTGCAGGCGGCTGCGGACGGTGCCGATCGGCACGCCCATGGTTTCGGCGATCTCCTCGTACTTCAGCCCGTCGATGTCCTTCAGCACCAGCACCGTGCGGTGTTCCGGCGACAGCTTGGCGATGGCGTCGGCCAGCACCCGCTCGTCTTCCGTGCGCTCCAGTCCGGCGTCCGGGGCGGCGTCCAGCGAGCGGTCGAGCGGCTCGATGCCGGGGTCGCTGCCCCCCCGCCCGTCCAGGCTGACCGCCGCCTTCTTCCGCCGCTTGAAGCTGATGGCGGTGTTGAACGCGATGCGGTACAGCCAGGTGAAGAATTCGGATTCGCCCTTGAACCCGGCCAGCGACTGGTACGCGCTGACGAACACGTCCTGCACCACGTCCGCCGCGTCCTCGGGGTTGTCCACCACCCGCGAGGCGACGTTGAACAGCCGATCCTGGTACCGTCGCACCAGCTCCTCGAACGCCGCCGATCGCCCGGCGAGTACCTCGGCGATCAGACGCTGGTCGTCCTGGTTCACGTCGGTTTTAGAATGAGACGCGCCGGCGGGGCGGAAAGTTCCCACCCGCCGCGGAAAACCCAGTCGCCGCGGCGGACACGGGAAGTATAGGCCGGCGAACGGGTTAGGCCAATTTCGGGCTGAGGGTCTGGCTTCCACCCCTCCCCGTTGGGGAGGGGTCGCCGGAGTGAGCGGAGCGAACCCGGCGGGGGAGGGGTAGTAGTGAATAGACCCCACCCCCGCCGCCCTCGCTCCGCTCGGTCGCCGACCCCTCCCCAGCGGGGAGTGACTGTGTTGTTTGTCAAGCGTGGGCGGGCTGTTTTCGTCCGGCGGCCA
>JALHQU010000279.1:4336-7424 GCA_022841795.1 Fimbriiglobus sp. | reverse complement strand
GACGCCACCGCCTCGGGCAGGGCGTACACGCACGAGTTGATCGCCTTCAGCACCTGGGCGCAGATGGCCGGGTCCTGGCGGAGCAGCTCGCCCACGCGGGCGACGGTCACGTCCGGGTGGCTGGTCTCGCGGACGATCTGCATGGCCACCGCCGGCGGGGTGGGCAGGCGGTCGGCGGCCAGCAGCCGGCCGAGGGCCGCCCGCCGGCGGGCGGTGGGGGTGATGGTGGCTTGGGCGTCCACGGTGGGCGGCAAGTGAGGTAGGGGGTGTGCGAACCATGCGGCACACCGGCGGCGGGTCAAGCGGGCGGGAGCGGGCGGGCGGGCGGTTCGCCGGTTCGCCCCCGCTAAACTCTTCTCCGGGCGGAATTCGGAGCCGGGCCGAGAAGTCGGCGGGCGAACCCGCGGTCCGAGCGAGATGTCCTGCAAGCATGAATTCTGATCCTGCTACTTTCCTGGTGTTCGGCGACCTGCACGGCCGGGTGCTGCCCGCGTTCCGGCTGGCCGCGTGTTGGTCCCGCGAGTACCGCACCCCGCTCGCCGGCCTGCTCCAGGTCGGCGACCTCGGCTACTTCCCGGACCTCACCCGGCTGGACAAGGCGACCATCCGCCACGCCAACGACGACCCGCTCGAACTCGGCGTGCAGGACGTGATCCGCCCGACCGAGCTGGCCGACGCCGTGTTCGCCGACCCCACCTGCCCGCCCGCCCTGTGGTTCACCGCCGGCAACCACGAGGACTTCGACGACCTGGAGCGACTGGCCCACGGCCACGCCCGCGACCCGCACTTCCCGGTCGATCACTACCTGCGGGTGAACGCCATCCAGGACGGGCAGGCGACGGAGTTGGTCGGCGGGCTACGGGTCGGGGCGATCTGGGGCGTGGACGGGAAGGAATCGACGCGGCGGACGAACCTGCCGAACCGCGGGTACATCCGCGAGCGGTCGGTCGATCGGCTGCTGCACCGGCCGTTCGACGTGCTGCTGTGCCACGACGCCCCGTACTCGGCGAAGCGGGCCGGGTTCGGCAGCACGCTGCTGGCCACGCTCATCGAACTGGCGCAACCGGCGTTCGCCTTCTTCGGCCACTACAAGGGGGCGGGCAGCCGGTCGGCGGTCGGGTTCGGGAAGACGGAGGTGTACCACATGGCCGGGTTCGAGCTGCACGGGCCGGGCGGGACGGCGGACGACGGCAGCGTCGGGGTGCTGACGTGGGCGGACGGCCGCGGGGCGTTCGAGTACCTCGACCCGGCGTGGCTGCGGACGTTCGGCCGGGGCAACTGGAAGTGGCGGTGAGCGGCGGTCTTGGGTCTTCAGGCCCGAAGGGCCGTCCTCCCTCAGCCCAGGGCAAGCGAGCCGCAGGCGAGCGTCGCCCTGGGTACACCCGGCCAAACCCTCAAGCCCCGAAGGGGCGGCCTGTGGTAGTCCGCCCCTTCGGGGCTTGTTCCCATTCGTCTTATCTCCCAGGCCTGCGCTCGCTCCGCTCGCTCCGACCTGGGCTGAGGGAGGACGGCCCTTCGGGCCTCCAACCCCGGCCCTCGCTGGCGCGTCGGGCTAACGAAGGCGATCACCCCAGCACGTCGGCGATCTGCGGCAGTTCGGTGAGCAGCACGTCCGGGCGGAACTGCGGGTCTTTCAACTGCTCGCCGGTGGCCTGCAACGACGCCTTGTCGCCGGCGAACAGGGCGGTCTTCATCCCCAGCTTCTTGGCCGGGGCGATGTCCCGCGTCAGGCTGGACCCGACGTGCAGCACCTCGGCCGGCTGAACCCCCTTCGCCCGCACCGCCGCCAGCCCCGCCCGGAACAGGTCGTCGCTCGGCTTCTTGGCGCCGTGATCGGCGCTCAGCACCCGCAGCTCGCCCGGCAGCCACGCCCCCAGTTCGGCGTGCGGGTCTTGCTCGCGAAGCCCCTTCAGCAGTTGGGCCGGGGTGAAGCACTGGCCGTCGGCCAGCAGCCCCTGCTTCCGCCCGCCGTCGGCCACCGTCCGCAGCGCCTCCGCCGCGCCGGGGTAGCAGCCGGCGCCCTGGATGCTGGCGTGGTAGAAGTACGCGATCTTCTTCACGTACTCGGCCGGCGGGCCGTACTGCCCGGCGTCGTAGCTGTACTCCTTGGTCATCAGCTTCTTGACGATGTCGTCCCAGATGAGCTCGGCCTTCACCTCCCCGCCGCCGGTCAGCCGCACCACGTCGTACGCCTTCTTGAACAACTCCCGCATGTACGCCGCCGGCGCCCCCGGCTTGCGGCTCATCGAGTGCCACATCTTGAACTCTTTGATCGTCTTGTCCAGCGCCGCCTCGGTCACCCAGTCCACCGCCGCCTCGAACTGCAACTCGCCGGTCGGGATGGCGAGTAGGGTGCCGTACACGTTCCACAGCACCGCCTTCACCGGCAGCTGGTGCAGGCTGGGCTTGGCCTTCGGAGCTTCCACCTTCGGCATGGCCGGCCACGGCAGGTCGCGGCCGGGCAGGAAGTGGCACACGTACTGTTCGAGCGAGAGCGGCATGGCCCGACCGGGTGGGTGCGAGGGGGCGGGGGCGGCCGCCTATAATTGTGAACCTAGCGTCGGGCGGCGGTCCGAGCAAGACGCCGCCCGACCCCACTTTCGCCCGCTAAGGAAGCACCTGTGGCTAGTAAACACGAGATCATCGCCGCCCTGACCTCGGCGTACAACAAGGAACTCGAAACGGTCATCAACTACCTGTCGTGCAGCATCGACATCGACGGGGTGCGGGCGGAGGCGATCAAGAACGCGCTGGACGCCGACATCCAGGGGGAGATCGGGCACGCCCGGCAGATCGGCGCCCGCATCCGGCAGCTGGGCGGCACGGTGCCCGGCAGCATGGCCATGAAGATGGAGCAGAAGGCGCTCCAGCCGCCGGCCGACACCACCGACGTGGTGGCCGTCATCCGCGGGGTGCTGGCGGCCGAGGAGGACGCCATCCGCACCTACAACGGGATCATCAAGCTGTGCGAGGGGAACGACTACGTCACCCAGGACCTGGCCGTCCGCATCCTGTCCGACGAGGAGGGCCACCGCCAGCAGTTCGAGGGGTATCTGAAGGAGTACACGCGGGGGTGACGGCGGGTTCG
>JALHQU010000279.1:0-4236 GCA_022841795.1 Fimbriiglobus sp. | reverse complement strand
CGGGTTCGCTAAATCGTGGCGGCGACATTTTCCTGTTGCGTTCGCCGGCCACCTCTCATTACACTTTCATGAGTTCCCTCTCACCGTTCATCCGCTCGTCATCTCGTGGGGGCGTCTCATGGCCCGCTCGTCCCGGTCCGGGTTCACCCTGATCGAGTTGCTTGTCGTCATCGCCATCATCGCGATTCTCATCGGCCTGCTCCTACCGGCGGTGCAAAAAGTGCGGGAAGCCGCCGCCCGCCTCCAGTGTAGCAACAACCTGAAGCAACTCGGGCTGGCCGCCCACCACTACCACGACGCCGTCGGCCACTTCCCGGCCGCCGGCAAGAACGGGTGCGAGACGCCGATCCACCCGGCCATCGTGACCAGCTGCGCCGACCCGGACTTCGGGTCGCACACCGCCCCGTACACCCCGTCTTCCGGCGACCTGTTCACCCGCCGGGCGGAGTGGAGCTGGGCGTACTTCCTGCTGCCGTACATCGAACAAGACCCGGTGTACAAGAACACCAACCACACCACCGTCCGCCGGTCGGTGGTGAAGATCTTCCACTGCCCGAGCCGGCGGCCGGCCCAGCTTTACAACAACAACGCCAAGATCGACTACGCCGGGAACGCCGGCAACGGGCTGGGGGACGCGAACACCACCGGGGTCATTTTCCGCACCGGGGCGGCCGGCCCGGCGCGGATCGCGGACGTGACCGACGGCACCAGCAACACCGCCCTGTTCGGCGAGAAGCGGATGAAGCTGGACCAGTTCACCCGCAGCTACGACGACAACGAGTCGGTGTTCACCGCCGGCTGGGACAGCGAGGTGGTGCGGGCGGCCGTCACCGACCGGGACACCACCTCGGCCGTCGGGTTCCTCAGCTGGGGGCCGAACCCGGACATCCGCGTCACCGACCCGGTGATCTTCCCCGACCCGCAGAGCGGGCTGAGCCAGTTCGGGTCGTCGCACCCGAGCGGGTGCAACTTCGCCCGGTGCGACGGGTCGGTGCGGCTGGTGCGGTTCAACCCGGACCGCACCCAGTTCCGCCGGTTTTGCACGAAAGCGGACGGCCAGGTGTACGCCGACAACTAGACTGACCCGTGCCCCGGCGTCCCGTTCGGCCGCCGGCCCCACGGGAGAACCCTGTCATGTGGACCAAACGGATCGCGGCGGTCGCCTTCGCCCTCGCCCTCGCCCTGACGGTCGGGTGCGGGGGTGACAAGGACACCAAGAACACCGCCGCCCAGGACGCGTACAACAAGCGGGTGGGCGGGGCGGCGAACCCGGAAGACCGGCGGGGCAAGGAGGGTGGCGGCGACCCGGGCAAGGACGGGAAGGACGAGAAGAAGGACGAGAAGAAAGAAGACAAGAAGTGAGCACCCGATGACGACGCGAGTGGCGGCGGTGTGGGCCGGCGTGCTGGTGGCGGTGGCCGCCGGGTGCGGCGGCCCGCCCGCCCCGCCGCCGGTCGATGCCGCCGCCGAGAAGGAGGACGAACGGCTGATCCGCGAGGCCGGCACAGCCGAACGGGGGAAGCAGCCGAAGGCGAAGGGCAATGGGAAGGCGACCGCCCCGCCCGCCCGCAACCCGGACGACGACGACTGACGGTGCGTTCTCCACCCTCTCCCCTTGAGGGAGAGGGTCGCTGCGACCGCAGGTCGCGGCGGGGAGAGGGGTGGTACAGAAGAACCCCTCACCCGCGCTCGCTCCGCTCGCTTGCCCTCTCCCTCAAGGGGAGAGGGTGTCAATGCAGCCCGAACAACTCCCGCGCGTTCCGCGTCGTCTGGTCGGCGATCCCCTCGGCCGACACCCCCCGCGCCGCCGCCAGGCAGTCGGCCGTGTGCCGCACGAACGCCGGCTCGTTCCGCTTCCCCCGCACCGGCACCGGCGCCAGGTACGGGCTGTCCGTCTCCACCAGCAGCCGGTCGGCCGGTACGATCGCCGCCACCGCCCGCAGGTCGCCCGCCGTCTTGTACGTCAGCATGCCGGCGAACGAGACGTGCAGGCCCATTTCCACGCACGCCGCCGCCGTGCCCGCGTCTCCGCTGAACGAGTGCATCACCCCCCGCACCGGCGCGTGCCGGTCGAACTCCGCCCGCAGCATTCGCACCACGTCCGCCTCCGCCTCCCGGCAGTGGATGACGATCGGCTTGTTCAGCCGTCGGGCCAGGTCCAGGTGGCGGGCGAAGTAGTCTTCCTGTAGCGGGAACGGGGCGCGGTCCCAGTAGCGGTCCAGCCCGGACTCGCCCGCCGCCACCACCTCCGGCCGGCCGGCCAGCCGCACGATCTCGTCCCAGTCGGTCGGGGCGGCCTCGGCCGCGTGGTTCGGCTGGATGCCGACCACCGCCGCCAGTTGTGAGTGCCGGGCGGCCAGTTCGACCGCCGCCCGGCTGGTGGCCAGGTCCACACCGATGGTGAGTGCCCGCACCACCCCGGCCGCCGCCGCCCGGTCGAGTACGGCCGGCAGGTCGGCGGCGAACCGCTCGTCGTCCAGGTGGGCGTGGGTGTCGATGAGGGGGTGCATCGCCGCTCCGGGAACGAAGACGGGAGGCCGGCTTCGGCCTCCCGTCGGGGTTACTCCAGTTGACCCGCCGTCACCGCCCGCCGCCGTCCGGCGAGCCGCGGCCCTTGTCGAACCCGCCGGGGCCGGGGCCGGCCGGCCCGGTGGTGGTCGGCGACTTGTCCTTCACCTTCTGCACCCACGCCTTCCACCCGGCCTCGCGGGCGGCCCGGTCCTTGGCGGCGGTGTCCTCGACTTCCTTCCGCACCTCCACCCGCCCGTCCGACCGCAGGATGACCAGTTCGGTGCCGGCGTCGTCGGTGACGGTGGTGCTGCCGAACTGCACGCTCTTCTTCCCGCCCTCGAAGTCGAGCAGGACGTGCGGGGTGCGGAAGTCCACCGGCCGGCCGAGCGGCTCCACCTTGCCCTTCGGCCACCCGGCGATGAGCGGGTACCGGGCGTTCTCCTTCGGCGGGGTGAGGACGTGGTGCCCGAGGGTGGCCCGCCACAGCGGCAGCTCGACCAGCACCTTCTTGCCGATGAACTCGCCCACCCCGACCGGCACGTCCGCCTGCACCCACGCGCCGACCGGCTCCTTCGCCTCGCCGAACATGGTCTCCTCCACCCACCGCTGCATCTGGAGGACCGCCTTGCGGCCGCTCTTCACCTCCTCCACCTCGGCCAGCCGCTGGAGCAGCCCCTGCTGGGTGGTGGTGGCCCCGCCGCTGGCCGCCTTGAACGGCTCGGTCATGTCGGCCACGTTCTTCTCGTACTGCTTGGGCGACACCGCGTACTGGAACGACTCGTACGGCACCTGCAGGGTCTGCGTCACCTGGAACGGCTTGGAGGTGATCACCTCCTCCTCGGCCAGCCGCCGCTGGGCCACCTTCTCCGGCTTGCCGTAGTTCGGGTTCCGCACCTTCACCGCCACCCGGTACTGGTACGACACCCCCGGCTCCAGGTCGGTGTCCAGGAAGCGGAGGAGCAGGTGCTTGACCGGCAGCTTCACCTTGCCGCCGGTGGTGCCCGGGTTGCTCGGCCCGGCCGGCGGTCCGCCCGGCCCGCCGGGGACGCCGCCCGGCGCCCCGACCCCCGGCCCCCGGCCCTGGCCGGACGACGGCGGGCCGCCGCCGTAGTTGCCCTGGCCGTACCCGCCCTGGCCGTACCCGGTGTTGAACCCGCTGCTGCTGCCACGGCCGCCCTCGTCGTCGCTGCCGTAGCTGCCGGGCAGCCCGGTGGTGCCGCCGCCCTTCACCCCGCCGTACCCGCCGGTGTTCTGCTTGTAGCGGTTCAGGGTGGCGTCCTTGGGCAACTCCTTCAGCTTCTCCTCCTTGATCCGCTGGTAGTCGGCGACGATGGACGGCAGGCGGATCTCCTCCGGGTAGTGCGTCGGGCTGACCATCGCCCCCTGCGCGGTGCTGGTCCAGTTGGACGACAGCACCGGCATTGGGGCGACCAGGTCCTGCTCCGGCCGCAGGAAGTACGGCAGGTACCCCGCCTCGGGCATGACGTCCGCGTCGTACAGGCCGAACTGGTCGTTCCAGCGGTCGGCGTGGTCGAACGGCTCCCACGCCACCTTCTCGATGTCGGTGGTGCCGGGGTAGATCCGCCGCCGCTCGACCACGAACCCGGCGTACACCGGCGCGGCGATGTTGCTCAGGTTGGCCCCGGACAGGCCGCCGCCGGCCCCGCCCACGCCGGCCCCGCCCACGCCGGCCCCGCCGACTCCGGCGCCGCCAACCCCTGCACC
>JALHQU010000278.1 GCA_022841795.1 Fimbriiglobus sp. | reverse complement strand
ACCCGGACGGAAGAAAGGGGCGACCACCCCGACCAAGCGGAAAAGGGCCGGTTGGGATGACGAATACCTGTTGCAAGTATTGCAAGGGATTACAGGCTGATGTAGTGCGGTAGCCCTGCCGAACACCCAGAGGTGGTGAAACCGGTCGTCGGCTTTCACTGGGCTGAGCGACTCGAACGGTAACGAATCAATGTGATCCGGTATGACGGGCCGGGGAACGAGGAAGAACCTGACTACGATCAACCCTGGGCGAACCGTGTTCTGGCTACGGATCATCGATGATGTCGAAAGGTTGACTGGCATCGAGGGCGAGCATTACCAGCCGAATCTGCTCGAAAGCTACAAGGTCAGGCTTCGTAATCTGCTTGCCCGTTTATAGTCGGTCGGATGGGTCTTTTGTTCTGAGCCGCGGAGCGGCGACCGCCTGTAGCCTGGGGTGCCGCGAGCGAAGCGAGCAAACCCCAGGATCGATCAGGAATAAGCACAAGCCCCGGAGGGGCGCCCGACGTGGTGGTCGGACGCCCCTCCGGGGCTTGTGGGTTTTCGCTGGTTGTCCTGGGGTTCGGTCGTGTCTCCGACGCTCCGTCACCCCAGGCTACCATCCGCCGCCGCTCCGCGGCTCCAAACCACCGACGATGTGGCTCCCCCGCTCGCTCCGCGAGCGAACACTACCCTTCCGCCTCCGCCAGCGCCCGCGCGCTGCTGTCGCGGTTGTCTTCCAGCCACGCCACGTCCCCGCTGTCGGCGAACCGCTTCACCCCCACGTTCACGATGGCGTCGTCCGGCACCACCGTCAGCGGGGTGTACCGCGGGTGGTGGCTGTCCTTGTACGGGTCGTTGCTCTTCGCGTTGTAGCAGCAGATCATGCTCCAGCGGGGGTTGTCCGACTTGTTCTGGTCGCTGCGGTGCAGCAGGTTCGAGTGGAAGAACAGGGCGTCGCCCGGCTCCATCTCCACGTACTCCAGCGGGAAGCGGTCTGGCCGCTTCAACATCTCCTCGACCCGCTCCTTATCCGCCCCGGCCTGGTCGCCCGTCAGCACGTGGTTGATCCGCCCCGCCAGGTGCGAGTGGCGGATCACCTGCAGGCAGCCGTTCAGCCGGGTACACGGATCGACGGCGATGAACACGCTGGTCAGCCGCGGTTCCAGCACCCCGTTCTGGTACCAGTACCCGTAGTCCTGGTGCCACGCCCACGCCCCGCCCACCTTGGCGTCCTTCAGGATCATCTTCGAGTGGTAGTGGTACACCTCGTCGGCCAGCAGTTTCTCGCAACTGCGGACGATCCGCTCGCACCGGGCGAACATGCCGTACACGCCGTCGCCGGGGTGGTTCCACAGGCTCAGCCGCACCACCCCGCCCTCACCGTCGGCGCGGCCGAAGCTCCGCCGGTCCAGTTCGTTGTCCTCCTTGGCGCTACGGTACAACAGATCGATCTCGGAGCGGGTGTAGAACCCGCGGGCGAGGACGAACCCGGCGGCGTGGTACTCTTGCGCCTGGGTGTCGGAGAGCGGCGGCATGGGGGAACCTCGGAGAGAACCAGCGGCGTCAGCCGCCTGGGTAGTGGGTGAACCGCGGGCGTCAGCCCGTCGGGTGTGCTTCTTGTGAACCGGCGGCGTCAGCCGCCTGGGTGCGTCTTCGGGTGAACCGGCGGCGTGAGCCGCCTGGGTGTGTTTTTACCCGACGGGCTGACGCCCGCGGTTCACCCAGAGGAACTGACGCCCGCGGTTCACCACACCGCGGCTCACACCGGCTCACCGACCAATGCGATGGCCTCCTCACTCAGCCACACGAGCAGCGGTGATTCCTGATCTCGGACATACCGAATCCGGCTGATCCGGTCGGCTTCGTCACGGATGACTCGTTTCGATCCGCCGTCGGCCCACCAGCGAGGGGCAGTCGGCTTGGCGTGTCGCCTGTTCAAGGCGCGACTCGCATAACTTTTCCAATCCCGGAGCATGTCGGACGGGTCCGGATCGCCCGACACCCCGAACACGATGTGAACGTGGTTCGGGATCACCGCCACCGCATCGATCCCCCAGCCGCGGAATGCGGCCGTCTCGTGGAACTGGCTGAGTAGCGATTCCGCGTGCAGGAGGGTGAGCAGAACCGTATCGCCGGACTGCACCCGCCGGGAGTAAGCTTCGAGGGCGGGAATGGGGTCCGTCGTCGGTGCCCCGAACAGGTTATCCGTCACCCGTCTGCCGTCCGGCGTGACGTACTCGCCGACGAAGCCTACTTCACCGGGCAACCAACTGCCGTAGGTCCGCCAGGTGAAGAACCAGTAGCGGTCCATTGGACACCTCCCGGTGAACCGCGGGCGTCAGCCCGTCGGGTGCGCTTCTTGTGAACCGGCGGCGTCAGCCGCCTGGGTTCGGAACACACCCGACGGGCTGACGCCCGCGGTTCACCTGGTCTGCGGCTGACGCCGCCGGTTCACCGCACAAGCGGCACACTGTTTACCATACCCGAACAGCCCCGCCCGTTGCCAGACGCGCCACCACTTCCGCCGTCTCACCGCTCTCTCATCACACCCCCGACGGGCGCGCTGATACCCTACGGCGCCCGTTCTTCCCCCCGAGAGAGGTGCGCGATGACCGCTCGACTCCTCCTGGCCGCCGCCATCGGGCTGGCCGCCCTCCCCGCCCCCGCCGCCGACTGGCCGCACTGGCTCGGCCCGAACCGCGATGCCAAAGTGACCGACTTCAAGGCCCCGGACCCGTGGCCGAAGGCGCTCGCCAAGAAGTGGTCGGTGAAGGTGGGCGACGGGGTGGCGACCCCCGCGCTGGTCGGCGACAAACTGTACGTGTTCGCCCGCGACGGCGGGGACGAGGTGCTCCGCTGCCTGAAGGCGGACACCGGCGACGAGGTGTGGAAAGACAAGTACCCGGCGAAGCAGGTGACTGGGCCGGCGGGCGGGTTCCCCGGCCCGCGGGCGTCGCCGGCGGTGGCCGACGGGCTGGTGGTCACGCTCGGCGTGTGGGGCACGGTGTCGTGCCACGACGCCGCCACCGGGGCGAAGAAGTGGCGGAAGGACGACACCGGCGGGGTGCCGCGGTTCGCCACCTCCAGCTCCCCGCTGCTGATCGACGGGCTGTGCGTGGTGCAGTACGGCAGCGAGAGCAAGGGCGGGGTGGCCGCCTATGATCTGAAGACCGGCGAGGAGAAGTGGAAGTGGGACGGGGACGGCACCGCCTACGCCTCCCCGGTGCCGCTCACCGTGGACGGGGCGAAGGTGATCGCGGTGGAAACGGGCAAGACGGTCGCGGCCGTGTCCACCGCCGGCAAGAAGCTGTGGGACACGCCGTTCGTCGTCACCGGCCGCGGGTACAACGCCTCCACGCCGATGGCCGACGGGGCGACGCTGGTGTTCTCCGGGTCGAACCGCGGCACGCGGGCGGTGAAGATCGAGAAGAAGGGCGACGCGCTGGCCGCCACCGACCTGTGGACCAACCGCGACCTGTCGGTCATGTACAACACGCCGGTGGTGAAGGACGGGTTCGTGTACGGGCTGGCGGCGGACGACACCCTGCACTGCCTGGACGCGAAGAGCGGCACGGCGGTGTGGTCGGCGAAGATGAAGGGCGGCGGCGGGCGGACCGCCGGGTACGGGTCGATCGTGGACGCCGGGGCGGTGCTGTTCCTGCTCTCCCCGGCCGGCGACCTGGTGGCGTTCGCCCCCGGCGGCAAGGAGTTCCAGGAGGTGGCGCGGTACCCGGTGGGCGGCTCCTACGCCTACCCGGTGATCGCCGGGCCGAAGGTGTACGTCAAGGACAAGGACGCCGTCACCCTGTGGGCGTTCGAGTGAGCCGATTCGGTGAACCGGCGGCGTCAGCCGCCTGGATGGTGAACCGCGGGCGTCAGCCCGTGGATACCCGACGGGCTGACGCCCGCGGTTCACCAAACCGAACCCCCGGCCGGCCGCGGCTGTCCGTGTTGCCGCCCCCAACCCGGAGTCGCCCATGCGGAAGCTGGCCAGCATTCAGACGGTGAACGCCGTCGAGCCGATCCCGAACGCGGACGCCATCGAGCGGGTTCGCGTGCTCGGCTGGTGGGTCGTGTGCAAGAAGGGCGAACACAAGCCGGGCGACCGCATCGTGTACTGCGAGATCGACTCGCTCCTGCCCGAGCGGGCGGAGTTCGAGTTCCTCCGCGCGAGCAGTTTCAAGCCGGCCCAGCCGGACGCCGGGCTGCCGGCCGGGTTCCGCATCAAGACCGTCCGCCTCCGCGGGCAGGTGTCGCAGGGCATCTGCTTCCCGCTGTCCGTCTTGCCGCCGGGCACGCCGACGGACGACGGCACGGACGTGACCACGGCCCTCGGGGTGGTGAAGTGGGAACCGCCGCTGCCGGTGGGCATGGGCGGGCGGGTGAAGGGCGGGTTCCCCGGGTTCCTGCCGAAAACGGACGAGACTCGTGTGCAGGTGCTGCTGGCGGTGCTGGAGCGGCACCGCGGGCGGACGTTCGTGGTCACCGAGAAGCTGGACGGCACGTCGTTCACCGCGTTCCTGCGGGACGGGGTGTTCGGGGTGTGCAGCCGCAACCTGTGGATGGACGAGACGGACGACGCCAACCTGCACGCCCGCGTCGCCCGCCGGGTCCAGTTGGAGGAGAAGCTGCGGGCGGTGCGGGACCGCCGCGGGTTCGACCTGGCGGTTCAGGCGGAGGTGATTGGCCCCAGCATCCAGGGGAACAAGTACGCGCTGAAAGAAGCCACGCTCCGCGTGTTCAACGTGCTGAACCTGGCCGACGGGAAGCTGCTCGACCACGCCGACCAGTTGGCGGTGATCGCGGACCTCGGGCTGGAGCCGGTGCCGCAGCTCGGCCCGCTGGTGCTGAACCACACCGTCGATGAACTGGTCGCGTACTCCGAGGGGACGAGCGTGCTGAACGCGAAGGCCCAGCGGGAGGGGGTGGTGCTGCGGCCGGCGGCGGAGGAGTTCGACGCCGACGTCGGCGGGCGGCTCAGCTTCAAGGCGATCAACCCGAAGTTCCTGCTCAAGTACGACGAGTGACAGCGGCACACCGGCGGGCCGTCGGTGCCACGAAGAAAATGCTTTCGTGGCACCGGCGGCCCGCCGGTGGTGTTTTCGGCCGTGTCAGTCCAGTTCGAAGTCCTTCTCGTTCGTCCCCTTCTGCACCGTCATCTTCAGGGTGGTGGTGTCCGCCTTGGCGTACTTCTTGTCGATCGGCATGAACTTCATCGGCGGTTTGGACGGTGGCGGGGCGTCCTTCAGGTACGGGTTCTGGTTCGCCTCGCCCCCGCCGCCGCCGCCGGCCCCCCGCGGGCCGGGCGGGGTGAACCCGGGCACGTCGTACTTGGCCATCTCGGTGTCCACCTGCACCACCAGGTCGCCGACCGGCACGTTCGGTACGTCGAACGTGCCGTCCCCTTCGATCCGCCCGGACTGGCTCTTGTTCGGGTCGGCCGGGCTGGCGAAGATGATCTCCCCGCCGGTCACCACCTTGCCCTTGTACTTGACGGTGCCCTTCACCCGCGCGCCGGTAATCTGGGAGTTGTCGCCGCACCCGACGGCGAGGGCAGCCACCGCCGCCGCGGTCGCGGTCATCCACGTCTTCCACGTCTTCCACGTCATGATCGGTTCACCGCAGAAAGGAGAGGGAAAGGCGGCGGGCGGCCGGGGGGTCGCCCGCCGGAACGCGGTCACCAGTCGCTGCCCAGCACCAGCCCGTCGGCCGGCAGTTGGGCGTTCGTCCAGGTGGCCACGGTGATGCTCGACCGCACCCCGCGGACGCTGCCGTCGGCCATGCCGACTTGCACCCCGGAGCTGAACGGGCTGCTCGCCCGCCGCCAGTCCACCAGGGCCGGGGGCACCGCGTTCTGCGGGGTGAGCGGCAGGGTGTCCGACCGGATGGCCAGGATAGGGGCGTTCGGCGACTCCGGCCCCCAGCACCAGTTCTGGCTGTTGCCGGTGGTGGGGGAGGTGGTGTACTTGGCGTACCGCTCGTAGAAGACGATGGTGTTGGTGGTGCCGTCGGGGAACCCGCTGTTCAGGTTCGCCCGGTAGCTGCGGGTGGCGGTGAACGTGTACGACGCCCCGCCCGGCGGGCTCCACCCGTGGACGCCCAGGGCGGCGCCGTTGGCCGCGTAGCTGAGCACCGGCTGGCCGTCCACCAGGCGGTTGTTCCCCGGCTGGGTGTTGTCCGCCGGGTTGACGTACGTTTTCGGCGGCGTCTGGGTGGGCTCCCAGAACCCGCCCCACGAGTTGTTCGCCAGGATGGCCTTCTGCTTGGCCTCCTGCTCGATGTACGGCTGCAGGTAGATGCACCACGGGGCGAGCATCTGGGTGGACCGGCCGGCCCCCGGCCAGTCCCACCACTTCGGGGTGAGCGCCCCGCCCCAGTCCTCGTTGTGCGGCCAGAAGCCGGTGGCCGGGGGCATGCTGCCCATGGCGTCGGCGCAGTTGTGCAGGGCGAGCGACATCTGCTTCAGGTTGTTCGCCGACTGCATCCGCGCGGCCGCCTCGCGGACCTTCTGCACGGCCGGGAGGAGCAGGCCGATCAGGATGGCGATGATGGCGATCACCACCAGCAGCTCGATCAGCGTGAACGCCGACCGGCGGGAGAGAGGGACGGTCATGGAGAGCCTCCGGGACGGATGAGAACGACCCGGCGGGACCACCCCGCCGGGGGTACGGGTCAGTCGGCTGGGCCGGGGAGCGGCCCGCGGCCGACGGTGAACTCGGCCACCTTCAGCCCGAGGTCCTGCTCGAAGGTGTTGAACACCACCAGGAACGCGGTCCACGGCGGCGGGCGGTCGAGCGGCGGGCGGTCGGCCACCCGCTCCTCCACCCAGTCGGCGGTGGCGAACTCGGCCGTCCGCCACCCGCCGTCGGCGGCCGGGGCGAACGCCAGCGGGGCGACCAGCACCTGGCCCGCCTTCCGGAAGGGCGGGTCCTGGCGGACGACGGCCAGCAGTTGCCCCTCGCCCGCCCGGTCCACCTTGTACCGCACCCGCACGCGGGTGTCGGTGTGCAGGGCGAACAGCCCGTTCACCCACTGGTTGTCCGACCGGACCTGCCAGCAAATGCGGCGGATGAACGGGTCGTCCCACTGCACCGGCACCACCGCCCGGCCGAACGGGCGGGCGAACGGGTCGGCCGCCACCCGCCCCAGCCCCCACCCGGTCGGCAGCGGGCGGGTCAGGTCCCAGGCGTACTCGTCCGGCGGGCCGGTGGCCGGCCGCTTGGACGCCGCCCCGTCGGCCGCCACCGTGCCCACCTCCCCGCCGCGGATGTCCATCAGCGGCTCGCCGTCCGCCCCGGTCAGGTGAACCCGCCCGCTGGTCACCCCGATCTGCGTCCGGTCGGCGGTGCGGCACACCGACAGCCTGCACCCGCGGGCGGCGGTCGTCGCCCGCACCTCGGCGGTGGACAGGGTGAGCGGCGAGCCGGCGTCCGGCACCTCGGCCGTCACCGCCCCGTGGTCCAGGGT
>JALHQU010000277.1 GCA_022841795.1 Fimbriiglobus sp. | reverse complement strand
GGACGATCGCGGTCAGCCACGCCGGGAAGACGTACTATGTGTGCTGCTCCGGCTGCCGCGACGAGTTCAAGGCCGACCCGGACAAGTACATCAAGCTGGCGGCGGCGAAGAAGAAGTGAACCGTGTGACGCTTCTCCCCTCCCTCACATTCGTGGCCGAATCCGGTCGGGAACGCTAGCCTGCCCCCAGACGATCCCACCCCCGGTGCGACCGCCTCATGCACCGCGAATTCGACCCGACCGACAACCCGTTCCGCCCGCGGTCGAACCTGCCGCTGTACCTGTTCACCGCCCTGCTCGCCGCCCTGCTGGTCGCCGACCTGTGGCCGCAGCTCGCCCGCTGGCTCACGTCGCCGTCCTTCGCCGTCCCGTCGTGGCCGTCGAACAAGGTGTTCGGGGTGCGGTTCGCCCTGGCGGCCGCCGTCCTCGGCGGGGCGCGGGTGCTGTACGGGGCGCTGGAGAAGCTGACCGCCGGCAAGCTGAGCGCGGACCTGGCGGTGGCGGTGGCGTGCGTCGCCGCCATCCTCATCGACGAGCCGCTGGTGGCCGCCGAGGTGGTGGTCATCGGATTGATCGGCGAGTGCCTCGAAGCGATCACGTTCGACCGCACCCGGCGGGCGCTGGGCAACCTGAGCGAGCTGTTCCCGCAGCGGTGCTGGGTGCTACGGGACGGCGTCGAGGTGCGGACGCTGACGGCCGACCTGATGCCCGGCGACCGCATCGTGGTCAAACCCGGCGGAAAGATTCCGGCCGACGGCACGGTGACCGACGGCCGGGCGGCGGTGGACGCGAGCGCGCTCACCGGCGAGAGCCTGCCGCAGGAAAAGGGGCCGGGCGACGCGGTGCTGGCCGGCAGCGTGGTTCGAGACGGCTCGCTGACCATCGACGCGGTGAAGGTGAACAAGCAGACGGTGGCCGGGCAGGTGATCGAGCTGACCGGCCGGGCGGTGCGGGAGAAGTCGGCCGGGGAGCGGCAGGCGGACAAGTGGGCGGGACGGTTCCTGCCGGTGGTGGCGGCGGTGGCGGCCGTCGCGTTCCTGGCAAACGTCGGGTTTCAGATGGCGTCGTCGCCGGTCGATGGCCGGCGGGCCACCCTCGCCGCCGCCAGCCGCGTCGCCCTGTACCCGACGCTCGCGGTGCTGGTGGTGGCGTGCCCGTGCCCGCTGGTGCTGGCGACACCGGCGGCGGTCATGGCCGCGCTCGGCCGGCTGGCCGGCACCGGCGTACTCATCAAGAGCGGGGCGGCGCTGGAACGGCTGGCCGGCGTGACCGCTTTCGCGTTCGACAAGACCGGCACGCTGACCGAGGGCAAGCTCGAACTCGGCGACGTGCTGCCGCTGCCCGGCGTGACGGCCGACGACCTGCTGACGACCGCGGCGGCGGCCGAGGCGAAGAGCGAACACCCGATCGCCCGGGCGGTGTTAGCAGCCGCTCGCGGCTTAGCGATACCGGACGCCCAGGATTTCCAGGCGATTCCCGGCGGTGGGGTGCGGGCGACGGTGAACGGCGCGCCCGTGCTGGTCGGCACCCGGCGGTTCCTGGCCGAACAGGGCGTGGACCTGCCGGCGGACGCTGACACCCTGGTGTCGCACCTCGACGCGGCCGGGCAGACGGCGGTGCTGGTCGCCCGCGGCGGTCGGCTGATCGGGGCGATCGGCACCCGCGACCGCGTCCGCCCCGAGGCCGCCGGGGTGCTGGCCGACCTGCGCGACCTCGGCATGTCCCCGCTCACGCTGCTGACCGGCGACCGGGCGGCGGTGGCGAACGCGGTGGCGAAGGAGTTGCCGCTGGACGCGGTGCGGGCGGAGTTGCTGCCGCATCAGAAGGCGGAGGCGGTTGCATCTTTCTCCCCCTCTCCCGCCGGGGGAGGGGGCCGGGGGGTGGGGTCGCCGGAAGAACCTAACCCCCCAACCCCCTTCCCTGGGAAGGAAGGGGGAGCAGTCGCTTTCGTTGGCGACGGGGTGAACGACGCCCCCGCCCTGGCCCGCGCCGCCGTCGGCATCGCCATCGGCACCGGCACCGACATCGCCGCCGAGGCCGGCGACGTGGTGATGATGGGCGACCCGCTCCGCCCGCTGCCGCTGCTGGTGCGGCTGTCCCGCGAGACGGTCGCCGTCATCCGCCAGAACATCGTCTGGTTCGGGTTCGGCGTGAACCTGGCCGGCGTCGTCCTCACCGGCTTCCTGTGGCCGCTGTTCGCCACCTCCCCGGACTGGTACGAGAAGGCGCCGCTCGCCGGCGTGCTGTACCACCAACTCGGGTCGCTGCTGGTGCTGCTGAACTCGATGCGGCTGCTGGCGTTCGAGCGGACCTCGACCGGCAAGCTGCGAACGGCGTACACGTCCTTCGACCGCTGGCTGAACACCGCTCACCTGGACGACGTGTTCCACTGGGTCGAACACCGCTGGCGTAAGCTGCTCGGCGGTGTCATCGCGGTGTCACTGGCGGCGTGGCTGCTGTCCGGGTTGACGCGGATCGAGGCGGACGAGGTGGGCGTCCTCCAGCGGTTCGGGGCGGTGCGGGCCGATCTTTCGCCCGGGCTGCACGCCCGCTGGCCGTGGCCGGTGGAGACGGTGGTACGGGTGAAGCCGGCCGAGGTGAAGACGGTGGAGGTCGGGTTCCGGGTGCTGCCGGACGACAAGGCGAAGCAGTTGGAGCAAGCACGATTGGAGCAGCAGAGGATGCGGCGACCGGGGCGACCAAGCGACGCGCTCACCTGGGCCAGCGCCCACGCCGACAGCGTCGCCCGGCTGACCGACGAATCCCTGCTGCTCACCGGCGACGGCGATCTGATCGAACTGCTGGCGACGGTGCGGTACACGGTGAGCGACCCGCGGCGGTACGCGCTCGGGGTGAAGGACGCGGACGCGGTGGTGCGGTCGTCCGCCGAGGCCGTGTTCCGCGAACTGGCCGCCGCCCGCGGGTTCCAGGAGTTGCTCGGCGTCGGCCGGCCGGCGTTCGAGCGGCAAGCGGCGGAGCGGTTGGAACGGCGGTTGAACGAGGCGTCGGCCGGCGGACTCGGGGTGCGGGTCGAGGGGCTGACCGTTCACGACCTGCACCCGCCGCAAGACGTGGTGGCCGACTACCACCGGGTGGCCGAGGCCATCCAGCGGCGGGACAAGACGGTGAACGAGGCGCGGGCCGAAGCCGGGCGGACGGTGGCGCTGGCCGAGGTGGAGGCCGAGCGGCTGACCCGCACCGCCGAAACCGCGGCGCACCAGAAGTTGGCCGAGGCGTCCGCCGCCCGCGACGTGATCCTGTCCTGGCACACCGCCCGGAACACACTCACCCAGGCGGAGGAATCCGCCGTCGGCGGCGATCCGGAGAAGCGGCGGCAACTGCTCGCGGTGAAGCGGTTCCTCACCGACTTCCGGCTGGGCCTGGAGGCGGCGGTGGCGGTGCTGCGAACGCGGGACAAAATCCTGATCGACGCGGACAAGGTGCCCGGCGCTCGCAAGCTGTACCTGCTCGACCCGGCGGTCATGCCCCAGGCGCCGGTGCCGATCCCTCGCGGCCCCGACCAGAGAGATCAGTGAACTGGCGAGCCGGGAGCGTGAGCGACCGGAGGATTTAAAGGCTCCGGTCGCTCACGCTCCCGGCTCGCCAAAACCTCTCTCCGCGAGGAGTGAACCCATGAAACGCTTCCTCCTCTTCATCATCCTTCCCCTCCTCCTGCTGGCGTGGGGGCGGACGGCGTTCTACGCGGTGGACTACGCCGAGTTCGCCTACGTCACCCGGTTCGGCGAGCCGGTGGCCGTCCACGACGGCGAGTCCGCCGCCGGCCTGCACCTCAAGCTGCCGTGGCCGATCGACTCCGTCGTGCGGGTCGATCGCCGCCTGCAGTCGATCGACCTGCCCGCGGCCGAGTCGCTCACCCGCGACCCGGCCACCGGCACCGTGGACAAGACGCTGACGGTGGATGCGTTCCTGACCTGGCGGGTGCCGGACGCGACCGCGGCCGACAAGTTCGTGCGGTCGGTCGGCACCCCGGAGCAGGTGCGGAAGGTGCTCGCCCCGCAGATCACCGGGCGGCTGGCGGCGGTCATCGGCGGGCTGTCGCTGGATCAACTGATCGCGGTGGCGACCGACGCCGAGGCGGACAAGCGGTCGGCCGACCTGCACCAGAAGTTGCTCGGCGAGGGGTTGCTGGACAAGTTCCGCTCGGAGTACGGGATCGAGGTGGTGGCCCTGCGGGTGCGGCGGCTGAGCTACCCGGAGGCGGTGCGGACGAGCATCTACGAGCGGATTCGCGCCGAGCGGCAGTTGAAGGCTTCGGAGTACGACAACCAGGGGCGGAAGGAGGCGGAGAACGTCCGCAGCAAGGCCGAGCAGGACCGGCGGCGGATCGAGGCGGACGCGCGGGCGAAGAAGCAGCGGACCGAGGGGCAGGCGGACGCCGACGCCGACCGCATCCGCAACGAGGCGCACGCCAAAGACCCGGAGTTCTACGTGTTCCTCCAGCGGCTGAAGGCGATGCAGGCGGTGCTGGCCGACACCCGCGACGTGCTGCTGCTGTCGCTCAACCACGACCTGTTCAAGCTGCTGAAGGAGCCGCAGAAGCCGGCCGAGGAGAAGAAGTGAGCCGGCCCTTGCCGGTGGCGGGCGGAGTCGCCACTGTACCCCGACCGATGCCCGACCGCGAGGTCCCGCCATGACTTTCACGCCCGGCCCCATCGACGGGGTGATCTGGAAGCCGCTCACGTTCTACACCGACGCCCGCGGGTGGCTGTGCGAGCTGTTCCGCAACGACGACATCCCGCCCGAGTTCCGCCCGGTGATGGCGTATGTGTCCATGACCAACCCCGGCGTCGCCCGCGGGCCGCACGAACACGTCGAGCAGGCCGACTACTTCTGCTTCATCGGCCCCGGCGTGTTCCGGGTGTACCTGTGGGACGCGCGGAAAGACTCGCCGACTTACGGCCGCAAAGAGGTGAAGGACGTGGGCGAGGGCACGCCGTTCGCGCTCATCGTCCCGCCGGGGGTGGTGCATGCCTACAAGAACGTGAGCGGCGGAACCGGGATCGTGTTCAACGCGGCGAACGCGCTGTACGCCGGCGAGGGGCGGAAAGGCTGGCGGGGGCCGAAGGGGAGCGCGGAGTACGTGGACGAAATCCGCCACGAACACGACGCCGGGAGTGTATTCGTGCTGGATTGAAGACGGACTAACCACAGAGGCACAGGGACACAGAGAAGACCAGAGATCGATCGGAACAAACTCTCCTGCCTTCTCTGTGTCCCTGTGCCTCTGTGGTTAGTTCCGGCTCTTCCTCACCCCCGGCCGGGGCCGAGGACGGTTTCCACGTCGAACGCCTTCGTACTCGCCCGCCAGAACAGCCCCAGGCCGGCGGTCAGCCCGCACGTCATGGCGAACAGCAGCCCGGCCCAGATCGTCCACCACTCGGCGGTCGCCCACCCGCACACCACCACCGGGAAGGCGGTGAGGAATCCGGCGACCGGCAGGAACCACATGACGGCCACGTTCACCGTCCGGCAGCGGATGGACAGCCACACCCCGTAGCTGGTGGCGAACGGCACCGCCGCCGCCAAGTACGCCGCCGCCGGCAGGGCCAGGATGGGCGCGTCGGTAGTCAGGTAGGCGAACAGCAGCACCGCCGCCGCCGGCCCGCCCCACCACCACCCGCGGAGCAGGCTGACCACCCACTTCGGCCACAGGATGGCCCGCCGCGGCACCGGGATCGTGAGCAGGGATTCGAGGGTCAGCCGCTGCCGCTCGCGGCACACGGTGCCGGCCGCGGACATGCCGATCTGGAGCAGGTGGCCGAACACCCCGCACCCGCCGGCTACCAGCAGCAGCCCGCGGGCGAACGACCCGGACGAGCCGGGGTTGGCCGCCAGCGACAGCACGGCGATGCCCAGGAAGAACAGCACGATCAGCGCGATCACCCCGCCGATCAGGTACATCATGTTCCGCATCGCCTCGTCGTCTTCCGTCTGCACCGCCCCGGACGTGTACTTCTCCTTCCAGTAGAACGGGTCGGTGCCGGCGATCTTCGGCCGCCACGTCCAGTTCTTGGCCGCGTGCATGGCCGGGTCGCGGTACCCGGTCGGCTTCGTCTTGCGGTCGCCGGCCGAGTCCCAGCGGCGGGGGGATTCACCCCCTCCCTCGCGGTCGGGGTTCACTGAGTTCGCGGAAATCGGCACGGCCACCACCACCCGCCGGGCCTTCAGCCGCTGCGAATGTCCGTCGCCGTTCACCGACGCCACTGGCTGCGGCGGGTCGGGGTCGTCCGGGATGAGCACCACCGGCGGGTCGAACACCCGCCGCCGGGCGGCGGCCTCCCGCACCCACCGCTCGGCCCGCTCCTTGTCCTCCTGCTCCCGCCTTGCCCTCTCCCGGTCCTCGTCCTTGTACCGCTCCCGCACCCACGGCGGCGGCTTGGGTGAACTCCGCACCAGCCGTACCCGCAGCCGGCGGACGGCCCGCACCGCCAGCCACACGGCGAACGCGGTGGCGGCCAGTTCCAGCGCCGGGAACCCGAACCCGACCGCCCAGAACATGCCCGGGTTGTCCACCTCCAGCGCGTACAGGTAGCCGATGACGGCGAACGGGCTGACGTACGGTCCCAGGCCGCACCCGGCGATGACGATCAGGGCGGTGAACCCGTACGCGCGGAACAGCGCCCCGCGGTACGTCTCGGCGCCGGCGGCGGCCACCGCCGACACCCCGCTGAGCAGCACCACCGTGGCGGCGGTGGTCAGGTAGCTGAACAGCAGGAACTTGGGCGTCACCCCGCCGTGCAACTGGGTGATGGCCAGGATGGGCAGGCCGGCCAGCATGATGCCGAGCAGGAAGGTGGTGCGGCCGAAAAACTTGCCGAAGATAATCTCGCGGGCGGTCAGGTCGGACACCAGCAGGTACACCAGCGTTTTCTTGTCCTTCTCCTCGGCAATGCCGCCGGCCGCATACGCCGGGGTGAGCAGGCACAAAATCGCGAGCTGGCCGAACAGGAAGGCGAGCGAGAACGAGCTGCCGAAGACGGCCGACTCCTGGATGGTGAGCGTCTGGGCGGCGCCGAAGAACAGGTCGGCGGCCGGGGTGTGGCGGAACCAGATCAGGCTGAACCCGGTGAGGATGACGAACAGGGCGGCGGCCAGGATGAACCGCCCGCGGGCGTCCTGGCCGCGGCGGGCCAGCCGCAGCAACTCCCAGATGAACAGAGGGCCGACCCACCCCGCCTTCGGCGGCTTCTTCGCCGGGCGGGGCTTCGGCCGGGTTGGGGTCTGGGCGGTTGCGTCCACGGGGCAGGATGATCCTGGGTTAGTTCGTGCACAACTGAAGAAGCCGAACGCCGGTGGCGTTCGGCGGGCCGCCACAGAGGGCGGCCCCTACAAACCAGCCTCTTGTAGGGGCCGCCCTCTGTGGCGGCCCGTGGTCCGGCTTCGCCGGACCACTTCCGCTTCACTTCCGGTCTTGCAGGCCGAGGGCGTGGCCGGCGTACCCGAACCCCTTCAACCCGAGTTCGGACCAGGCGTCGTAGTCTTTGGTGTTACCACCGCCGTTGAGCGCGGTGGCGCGGGCGAACCCCAGGCAGCCCCAGGCGTTGCCCACCCGCGCGGCGGCGGTGTTCGG
>JALHQU010000276.1 GCA_022841795.1 Fimbriiglobus sp. | reverse complement strand
GGCGGTTCCTCCGCTCGGGTGCGGGGCAGGGATGAGTGGCATCACCCTTGTACCCACAACACGTTGCGACGGGAACCGCCTCCTCTTTCCGGGCACCTAAAACTGGGGATGACTCAGGTCGCACCCGGGTGGCGAACGCGTGGCGGAGCTGGTTGGGCGACCACGACTCCAGCCCGTGCTTCGCACACGCCCGGCGGATGGCGTACCCGTAGCTGGCCACCGTGTACTTGACCCCCGGCGCCCGCTTGGGCTGCTCCTTCCGCGTCTGCCACCCCTGTCGGCTGGCGTAAAACTTGGTGGTCCGGTTGGCCGCCCGCGTCGCGTTCCGCTCCTCCCGCTCCCGCCGCGGGCTGAACACGGGCTCGCCCGGGGTGTGGGTCGGGAACTCGGCGAGCAGCGCCTGCGGGCCGAGGTACACGGCCCGGCCGACGTTCCGGTGCGCCAGCTTGTGGTGGGGCGGGCGGAACACCCACACCGCCCCGGACGCCTCGACGTCGCACCGCCGCAGGCGGACGGCGTCCCCCGGCCGGCAGCCGGTCAGCCGCTGGAAGCGGACCAGCCCGGCGACGTGCCGGTTCAGGTGCGGCAGGGTGGTCTCGACCAGCGGGTCCGCGACCGGAGACACCGGGGACGTCTCCCGCGCCGCCGACCGCCCCGCCTGCAACCCGCCCACCGCCTTGAGCGCCTCCAGCACCGCCGCCGGGACCAGTTCGTTCTCCACCCCGTACTTGAACACCCGGCGGATCCGGCCGACCTGCTGGTTGACGTTTTTGCGGCTCCACCCCTTCTCGATCATCCGCTGGCGGACGGCCTTCAAGGCGAGCGGGCCGAACGCGGCGGCGAGGGTGTGCCCGTGCGTCTCCCGCACAAGCCGTAGCACTTGTTTGTAGTTGGCCAGCTCGTCGGTGGGAGAGCCGTCCGCCCGGCGGTAGTGCCGCTCGGCGTGGCGGAGGAACACGAGGAGCAGCTCGGACACCGTCAGCCCGCCGGCTGGGGCGGGCTGCCCGGCGGCCAACTCCGTGCAGAGGCGGGCGTGCTCGGCCCGCGACACCGGGCTGTCCCACGGGCCGAGGCAGACGGTGCGGCGGCGGCCGGTGAGCGGGTCGGTGAAGTCGGAGTAGGCGAATCCACTCGGCGTGTGCCGGCGGTAGGACGGGATGGACTTCCTGGGGCGGGGCATGTGCGGCCTCCGGTTCTGCGGTAAATACCGCGAAACTCGGGAGTTTGACGCCGCACTCCGGGACGCCCGGAGGTAAGCAGAAGTGCTTCGGCCGAAGGGTTTTCGTCGAGTGGGCAGTCCCGGGGTTGAACCGAGGACCTAGCGATTTTCAGACACCCGATTTCGACCCTTCTTTCTCCACAAATCCCCATGAATTATAGGCATTTTACCACACCCGACCCGCGTTGCAAGAGAACATATCCGTTGCGTGAAAGTGGCTGGAATTGCGGTTGCGCCGCAGCATTTTGCGGCGCAATTGCGGCGCAGGTCGGACGGCTCAGGTATGCACTACCCGGTCCGCCCGGCGGTTTGGTACACTACCTGTCTGCCTGCCCCCGCCATCCGTCTCCCCGGATCGGTCGTGCCCATGCGGTCGCTCGGTCTGATCTTCTTCACCCTGCTCGCGTCGGTGGCCGCCGCCGACCGCCCGGTCACGTTCGAGCGGGACGTGCAGCCGCTGCTCACCCGCTCCGGGTGCAACGCCGGCGCGTGCCACGGCAAGGCCCGCGGGCAGAACGGGTTCGCCCTATCGCTGCTCGGCTTCGACCCCACCTTCGACCACAACGCCATCGCCAAGGAAGCCCGCGGGCGGCGGCTCTTCCCCGCCGACCCCGCCAACAGTTTGCTGCTGCTGAAGGCGAGCGGGAGCGTGGCCCACGGCGGCGGGAACAAGTTGCCGGTCGGCTCACCGCAGTACGAGTTGGTGAAGAAGTGGATCGCGTCCGGCACGCCCCGCACCCCCGCCGACGCCCCGAAGTTGGCGAAGATCACCGTCTCGCCGACCGAGATCGTCGGCACCTTCAAGCAGCAGGTCCCGCTGAGGGTCACGGCCCACTACACCGACGGCACCACCGAAGACGTGACCAAGTTGGCCGCGTACCAGTCGAACGACGCCGGCTACGCCGCGGTGGATACCGACGGGGTGATTCGCGTCGGCACCATTGCCGGTGAAGCGGCGATCACCGCCCGGTTCGTGGAGCAGTTCGCGGTGGCGAACGTGCTGATCCCGTTGCCGACGAAGGTGGACGCGAGCTACTACGCCAAGCTGCCGCGGATCAACTTCATCGACGGGCACGTGTGGGACAAGCTGCAACGGCTGAACCTGACCGCCTCCGAACCGGCGGGCGAAAGCACCTTCCACCGCCGGGCGTACCTGAGTGTTATCGGCCGCCTGCCGACGCCGGATGAAACCCGGGCGTACCTGGTCGACACCGATGCGAAGAAGCGGGCGAAGCTGATCGACGCGCTCCTCGCCCGCCCGGAGTACGCCGACTTCTGGGCGAACAAGTGGGCCGACCTGCTCCGCCCGAACCCGTACCACGTCGGCATCAAGGCAACCTTCACGTTCGACCAGTGGATCCGCGACCAGTTCCGCAAGAACACGCCGTATGACCAGTTCGTGCGGAAACTCATCACCGCTCAGGGGAGCACCTGGAAGAACGGGGCGGCGGTGTTCTACCGCAACCGCCGCGAGCCGGACGAACTGGCCCCGATGGTCAGCCGGCTGTTCCTCGGCGTGCGGCTGGACTGCGCCAAGTGCCACCAGCACCCGTCGGAGAAGTGGGGCCAAACCGACTTCTACAGCTTCGCCGCGTTCTTCAGCCGCATCGGGCGTAAGGGGGTCGGCATCTCGGCTCCCATCTCCGGCGGCGAAGAGGTGATGTTCGTGAAGGACGCCGGCAGCGTGAAACACCCGCTCACCGGGCAGGAACTGATGCCCACGCCGCTGCTCGGCAGCCCGCTCACGATTGCCGGCGACAAAGACCCGCGGGAGATGTTGGCTGAGTGGGCGACGACGAAGGACAACCCGTTCTTCGCCAGGGTGATTGTGAACCGCGTGTGGGCCGAGTTGATGGGCCGCGGGCTGGTGGACCCGGTGGACGACCTCCGCGACACCAACCCGCCGACCAACCCGGCCCTGCTCGACGCCCTCGCCGCCGACTTCCGCACGAACGGTCACGACCTGAAGAAGTTGATTCGGGCCATCGTCACCAGCCACGCCTTCGCCTTGAGTTCGCAGCCGAGCGACACCAACGCCGCCGACACGCGGAATTACTCGCGGCACTACCGCCAGCGGCTGCGGGCCGAACCGCTGCTCGACGCGGTGAGCGACGTGACCGGGGTGGCGGAGAAGTTCGACGCCATGCCGGAGGGGTCGCGGGCGGTGGAGGCGTGGACGGTACGGTTCGACTCGAAGTTCCTCGACAGCTTCGGCCGGCCCGACCCGAACCAGGACCCGCCGTGCGAACGGACCTCCGACACCACCGTGGTGCAGGCACTCCACCTGATGAACGCCCCCGGCTTGGCCGCGAAGATCACGAGCGACAAGGGGCGGACGGCGAAGCTGGCCGACGGCAAGAAGACGCCGACGGAGATCGTCGAAGAGCTATACTTGCTCGCCTACAACCGCCGACCGACGGCGGAGGAGAGCGAGTTGTGCGTGTCGAAGTTCGAGAAGACGGGCGTTACCCGCCGCACCGCCACCGAAGACCTGATGTGGGCGCTCATCAACACGCCCGAGTTCGTGTTCATCGACTGACCGGAGGCCGACCGATGCCCGCCAGTTCCCGCCGCGACTTTCTCCAGGTCGGCCTCGGCACGCTGCTCGGCGGCGGGCTGGTGTCGGCGTTGCGTGCCCGCGACCCGGCGAAGGCCGCGACCGCCCCGGCGAAGGCGTGCATCCTCATCTGGATGGACGGCGGGCCGACCCACTTCGAGACGTTCGACCCGAAGCCGGATGCCCCGGAGGAGTACCGCGGCGAGTTCCAGCCGACGCCGACCACCGCCGGCGGGGTGTTCTTCTCCGAACACATGAGGCAGTTGGCGAAGCACTTCGACAAGCTCGCGGTGGTGCGGTCGATCCGCCACGACCAGGGCAACCACGGGGCCGGCAACCACTACATGATGACCGGTGCGCCGCCGCGGATCCCGGTCGGGTGCGGGGCGTTCGTCAGCTTCCACCCCAGCCTGGGGTCGGTGGTGGCGCACCAGAAGCCGGCCCCGGCCGGCCTGCCGGCGTACTTCAGCCTGCCCAGCATGACCCGCTCCGGCGGGCCGAACTTCCTGGGGGCGAGGTACGCCCCGTTCGTGTCCGACGGCGACCCGAACAGCCCCGGCTTCCGCATCCGCGACGTGGCCCTGCCCGCCGGCATCACCGAAGGGCGGTTCGCCGACCGGTCGTCGCTCCGCGGCGACGTGGACCGCTTCCAGCGGCTGCTCGACAAGGCGTCCGGCGACCCGGTGGCGGCGCTGGACGACCACTACCAGCAGGCGGCCGAACTCATGCGGTCGAACGAGGCCCAGGCCGCGTTCCGCATCGGCGACGAGCCGCCGAAGGTGCGGGACCGGTACGGCCGCAACAGCTTCGGCCAGCGGCTGCTGCTCGCCCGGCGGCTGGTGGAGGCGGGGGTGCCGTTCATCACCATCAACGACGGCGGGTGGGACCACCACTCGGACCTGTTCGACGCCCTCCGCAAGCGGCTGCCGAACTGGGACAACTCCGTGTCGGCGCTCGTCACCGACCTCGATGAGCGGGGGCTGCTCGACAGCACGCTGGTGATCGCGCTGGGCGAGTTCGGCCGCACGCCGAAGATCTCCACCCTGTCCGGGCAGAGCAAAGCCGGCCGCGACCACTGGGCGAACGCCATGAGCGTGCTGTTCGCCGGCGGCGGTACGCCCGGCGGCCAGGTGGTCGGGGCGACCGACCGCAAGGGGTTCGCGGCCGTCGAACGGGTGCTGTCGCCGGAGAACTTCGCGTCCACCATCTACCGCAAGTTCGGCATCGACCCGAACAAGATGCTGTACACCCCCGAAGGCCGGCCGACGCACATCGTCTCCGACGGCACGCCGATCAAGGAGTTGATGGGTTGAAACTGCCGCACCTGTTCGCCGGGTTGTTCCTCGTTGCACCACTCCTCGCCGCCCCGCCGAGCGTGACCACCCTCACCCCGGCCGGCGGTCAGCGGGGTACGACGGCGGCGGTGTCCGCGACCGGCACGTTCGACCAGTGGCCGGCGAAGGTGTGGTGCAACACGCCCGGCGTGACCGTGACGGCCGAGAAGGAGAAGGGGAGGTTCGCGGTGACGCTCGCCGCCGACGCGCCGCTCGGGGTGGTGTGGCTGCGGTTCCACACCGATAGCGGGGCGAGCGAACCGCGGCCGTTCGTCGTCGGCGGGTTGTCCGAACAGGCGGAAACCGAGCCGAACGACGACGCCAAGACCGCCCCCGCAGTGACCGCGCCGAAGGTGGTGAACGGCGTGCTGGCGAAGAACGGCGACGTGGACTGCTTCGCCGTGACGCTGAAAAAAGGGCAAACGCTGGTCGCCTCGCTCGACGCCCACCGCACGCTTCGCTCGCCGATCGACGCCGTGTTGCAGGTCACTTCCGCCGACGGCACCGTCGTCGGGCAAAACCACGACGCCCGCGGGCTGGACCCGGAGGTGGCGTTCACCGCCCCGGCCGACGGCACGTTCGCCGTGCGGGTGTTCGGCTTCCCGTCCAACCCGGACAGCAGCATCCGTCACTTCGGTTCGCCGGCGTGCGTCTACCGGCTGACGCTGACGACCGAGGAGTTCGTCGATTTCGCATCCCCACTGGCGGTCGAGGCGGGGAAGGAGGCGACGCTCTCCCTGTCCGGCTGGAACCTGAAGGCGAACACGGCCACGCTCGGCAAGGCCGACACCCTGTTCGGCGTCGCCCACCCGTTCGCCATCGCCCGCGAACCGCACCCGTGCCACGACCTCGCCGCCCAGACTGACAAGCCGCTGTCACCACCGTTCACCGCCACCGGCCGAGTCCGCAAGGAGACCGCCCCGGCCGTCGTCCCGATCACCGCCGAGGCGGGTAAACCGCTGGCGATCCGGCTGGATTCCGCCGCGCTCGGCCTGTCGCTCACACCGGTGCTGCGGGTGCTGGACCCCGCCGGCAAGCAACTGCTGAAGGCCGAACCCGCCGCTCTCGGCGGGGGGATTGACGCCACCTTCCCCCCGCCGAAGTCGGGCGAGTACAAGGTGGAGGTGCGCGACCTGTTTAACTCCGCCGGCCCGCGGCACCTGTTCCGCCTGCAAGTCACCCCGGCGGTCCCCGACGTGGCCGCGACCGTGGCGGCGGATCGGTTTACCGTCGTCGTGGGCACCCCGCTCGACATCCCCATCACGGTGGAGAAGAAGAACGGGTTCGCCGGCGACCTGACGGCCTACGCCGCGGACCTGCCGGACGGCGTGACCATGAGCCTAGGCACGCCCGCCAAACCCGACCCGAACGCGGTGGTGCTGCGGCTGACCGCCACCAAGCCGGGGGTGAGCGGGCGCATCCGAGTCGGAGTAGGGAAAAAAGGCGACGAAGCGTTCAAGCGGGTCGCGTCCGCTCTGCTGCCCGCCTACGAGCGGACCACCCCCGACCTGTGGCTGACCGTCTCCCCGGCCGCCAAGAAGTGACCGCCTCGGACAGCCGTTCCGACCTACTGAGTCCTGCTCGGGCAATGTTCCTTAAACGGCCAGTCCAAGGGAGCGAAGCCACGCCAACTTGAATTCCTTCTGTTCTGTTACTTACGAGTTACGCAGTTGGGGTGATTGCCCTGGCGCGTGGGGTTGGTGACGGGTATGTTGGGCGGCATGAACCCGCCCCGTGCCACCCCCGCCGACTACATCCAGTTCCTGCTCGGCACCCCGTCGGCGGTGTCGGCCACCGAGGCCGCCCGCGTGCAACCGGCCCGCCCGAACGCCCCGGCCCACGACGCCTTCACCCGCCTGCTCCACCGCCTCGAACCGGACCCGGACACCCTGTGGGCGGAGGACCGCCGCCATCGGCTCCTTCTTGTCGTGCGCGGGCGACGGTGGGGTCGCGGGAGGCAACAACAGAACGGCGACCGGAACGGCCGCTCGCACGATGGCTCGGAACACCGGCATTCCTCCGTCACGAGTGGGGTGACGGCACCTTACTCGGTGGGGGGTGGGCGCGTGAGCGGTTCGGGCTGATAAGCGACGGAGAGGGTATAAGCCCCACTTATGAGGCGGGCGTGGGGACGGGGTTCGACTCCAGGTACGCCAGGAAGAGCTGGGCCGGACGCGGGAGCGCCCGCCGCCGATCCTGCACCACATACATGTCACGGTCACAATGGACACCTTTCAGGGGCAGTGCCACGAGCCGCCCGGTGTCCCGCTCCTTGTCCAGTGCGAACGCCGACAGGACGGCCACCCCGGCCCCTCGCAGGACCGCCTCCTTGACGGCCTCGTTGCTGCCGAGTTCCAGCGACACCCTCAACTCGGCCAGTGACCGCCCGCCCCGCTCCAACTCCCGCTCGAAGCAGTGCCGCAGCCCGGACCCGACCTCGCGGAGGACGAGGGGATGGGCGGCGAGTTGGGCCACCGTCACAGCCTTTCGCCGGGTCAAGGGGTGCCCGGCCTGAGTCATCCCCAGTTTCCGGACCAGGTGTAGGACGCCCGAACGACGTGATCGAGGAGGGTTTCGGGCGGTTCGTCGATCCGCTCCCACATGCGGCGGCCGACGGTCACATCGCTGC
>JALHQU010000275.1 GCA_022841795.1 Fimbriiglobus sp. | reverse complement strand
CAACCCGGACGGGCGTTGGTGTCTGCGTTAGCCCGACGCGCGAGCGAGGGGCCAACCACCTGGGGGGCGGGTGGTTGGCCCCTCGCTCGCGCGTCGGGCTAACAAAACCCGCCACCAGAGACGCCAGATCGGGGTGCCCCGTTACACCGCCGCCGGCCGTAGCTTCCGCCGCACGACGCCGACCACACCCAGCGCGGCCACCCCGATCAGCCCGGCGGTGGCCGGCTCGGGCACCGGGCTGAACGTCAGGTCCACGAACCCGCCGCTCACCTGGATCTGCCAGCCGGCGGTGACGGCGAACTCCGGGCTGGTGACGGTGAACACGTTGTCCGCCGCGGTGTACGTCGTCCCCTCGGTCAGGTTCTGGAGGGCGGTGTAGGTGGCGATCCGCCGGGTGTAGGTGGTGTTCGCCACCAGCGACCCGTCCGTCACCACCAGCACGTCGATCAGCCCGGTGGCGGCCGTCCGGCCGAAGGTGGTGGCCGCCAGCCGGCTGGACCCGGTCAGGGTCAGGTCGCTGACCGTCCCGCCGTCGCCGAGCCGCGCTTGCAGGTTGCCGCCGGCGTTGAACAGCACGCTGCCGGTGGTGAGCGGGGTGCTGCCGAGGGCGTCGGCGAACACGGTGCCGTTGGCGGTGACGGTCATCCCGCCGGTCAGCGTGCCGCTGCCCCGCAGCGTCTGGGCGGTGGTGCCGCCCAGGGTGTACCCGCCGGACACGGCGGCTACGTTGTACGTCGCCCCGCTCGCCACGCTGATGGTCGCGCTGCTGTTCACCGACCCGGCGGCGGCCAGGGTGAGGGTGCCGGCGGTGATCGCCGTGTTCCCCGTGTACGTGTTCGCCCCGCCCAGAACAAGTGTGCCGGTGCCCGCCTTGGTGAGGCCGCTGCCGGCGCCGGTGATGACCGGGTTGAGCACCAGGGTGCTGGTGGACCGCGGCTCGAACGTCACGTTCGCCGCCCCCAGGGCGAAGGTCATCGTCCCGTTGGTGGTGGCGTTGAACTGCACCGTGCCGGCGTGGTTGGCCACCACGATGCCGGTGTTGAAGGTGAGCGTGCGGCCCGCCGACCCGTTGTCGTTGGTGTTGATGACGAGCGTCGCCGGCAGCCGGTTGTTCACGTTGTCGAACGTGACCGAGCCGACGGCCCGCGTGCTGGTCACGCCCATCGGGGTGGCGATGAGGCCCGCCCCGTTCACGTTGTTGAACACCAGGTTGGCCCCGCCGGGCGGGTTGCCGTTGTCCCAGTTCTGCGGGGTGTTCCAGTCCACCCCGCCGCCGCTGCTGCCGCCGGTCCAGTTGTAGGTGGTCTGGGCGTCGGCCGCGCCGACCGTCGCCACCACCGCCAGCAGTACAAGTCGCAGTCGCATGGAACGAAAGTCCCTTCGGGCCGGTCGCACGACCGGCCGGTCATGAGTGGAGCAACCCACCTGTTCGCCACGGGTTGACGCAACATGGGACGGGATTGCTGCGCGGGCGGCGGGAATCGCCGAAAAATGTCCGGGAAAGTAAATTCCGGTGTCACCTGACTCCGACCCCGACCTGAACCGGGGGCGCCGCGGGCGTGGAAACACAAGAACCGGAGCGGGTTCGCTCCGGTTCGGATGAGGTGACTCGCTTCGTTACGCCACCGCTTCGACTGTCGCCCGCAGTTTCCGCCGCACGAACGCCCCGGCCGCCAACACCCCGACGGCGATCAGCCCGACGGTGGCCGGCTCGGGCACGGGCGAGATGACGATGCCGCGGAACGCCGTGTTCGTCGGGGCGGTGGCCAGGACGGTGAACGCGTCGGCGAAGTTGGTGCCGCCGTCGATCAGGCGGACGAGCTGGTTCGCGCTGGCCTGGGTGGTGGTGGCGTACAGGATCGGGTTGCCGGGGTCGGTGAAGTCCACCGCCAGCCCGCGGGCGCCGCTCGTCCCGCTCAGGTTGTTGAACGTGCCGGCCAGGCTCCAGGTGGTGCCGCTGAGCGTCCACTTCTGAACGCCCCCGCCGCTCGCCACGGCCCGGTCGTCCGCCACATACGCCACGTTCCCGGCCGGGTTGAACGCGAACGCGTACGGCGAGGCCGTCCCGGTGCCGGTGCCGACGGTGGAGAACACCAGGGTGGTGGTGTTGCCGCTGCTCGTCGGCAGGCCGGTGCCCACCTGGTACACGCCGGACGTGGTGGCCCCGGACACGCTGGTGAACAGGTTGCCGTTGAAGCTGTTCACCACCCGCTGGTTGGCGATGGTGGTGCTCACCGGGGTGTCGGCGGGGAACAGGACGGTGCCGCTGTTCGCGCCGACCGCCCACGCGTTCGCCCCGTTCGAGTACCCGCTGCGGATGTTGTTCGCCGAGAAGTTGGTGCTGGTGCTGCCGAACCGGGTGACGTTCCCGGCGAAGTCCACGGTGTTCAGCACCCGCGGGTTGGTGGCGCTAGTCGAGCCGGCCACCCCGGCCGCGCCGACCGCGGCGTCGTACCCCACCACCGTAATCAGCGAGCCGCCGCCGCCCAGCGTGATCTGCCCCTCGGAGGTGGCCGACCCGCTGTTCACCAGCCGCAACGCGCCGGTGGTCGGCAGGTTGACGGTGAAGTTCGGGCTGGTCTGGCCGGCGGTGGTCGAGTTGTACTGGTCCAGGAACACGGCCGTGCCGGTGTTGTTCAGGGCCGCGCTCCCGTCCCCGACGCGGAGTACGGTCACGTTCCCGGGGGCGAACTGGGCGTTCGTCGACCCGCCCATCCAAGCGACCGCAACGGCCAGCAACGCGAGACGCAATTTCATCGCCACCCCTCCCCGGTTCGGACCCGCGGGGCGTGGTGGCCCCGAGCGGACAGGAATTGTTACGGGGCGGGGAAGAGAACTTGGCGGCGGAAACGGTGAAGATTGGGTGAGGATTGCCGGGCCGGCCGGCCGTGTCGGGGATTGTCCGACAGGTGCGGGCATTTCTGGGTGAACCGGCGGCGTCAGCCGCCTGGGTGAATCACACCCGACGGGCTGACGCCCGCGGTTCACCGGAATCGGGGCTGACGCGCGGTACGCCACTTGAGGCGGAGCATTCAGGCCGCCGTCGGCCGCCGCGTCCGCCGCACGACCCCGGCCACCCCCAGCGCGGCCAGCCCGATCAGCCCGACGGCGGCCGGCTCGGGCACCGGGGTGAAGTCCACCCCGCGGAACGTGTAGTTGTTGCCGGCGGCGACCGTCCAGTCGTACACCGCGTTGCCGCTCACGATGGAGCCGAAGGTGGAGGCGTCGGTGATCTTCACCAGGTAGTTGTTGTTGGTGGTGCCGGCCACGTCCATGGTGACGTACAACTCGACGGTGGCGTCCCCCACCAGCCGGCCGGTGACGAACGCGCCGGTCGGCGGGCCGGCGGCCCCGCCGCCGGGGTTGGTGAGGGTGAACGACCCGCGGGGCTGCCAGGTGCCGAAGGCGAACTCGTACTTCCGCAGGCTGGACGAGTCCAGCAGGTACGCTGTGTCCAGCCCGGTGCCCAGGTAGTTCGCGGCCCCGCGGCCGGTCATCCAGAAGCCGGCGTTGGTGTCGCTCACGTTCTCGATGATGCGGGTGGCGGTGTTGCCGCCGGTGGTGGGGGCGGGCGGCTGCGGGGTGGTGCTGTTGTTCCCCACCACCCACACCCCCTGGCCGGTCGCCCCGCCGGCGGCGGACGAGAAGAACAGGGTGTTGGTGGTGCCGTAGATGCCGGCCACCCGGTTGTTGGTGGACGTGTTCGACACGGTGGTGCCGGCGGTGGCCGAACTGTTCGCCGTCAGGACGCCGGTGGCCGGGCCGGTGAACCACGCCTGCGACCCGTCGGTCGAGGCGACCGAGCGGAAGTTGCCGTTGCTGTACATGTTCGCGGTGAACGTCTGGTACGTGGCGGCCCCGCCCGGCCCGATGCGGGCGACCGTCTTGTTGTTCCCGGAGGTGCCCACCACGCTCACCGTGCCGACGGCGAAGTTGTACCCGCCGACCAGCAGGGTGGAGAGGTTCCTGGACAGGCTCAGCCCGCCGTCCGAGGTGGCCAGCCCGCTGAACACGATGCCGCCCGGACCGGGGGCCAGGTTGGTGATGGCGGTGCTGCTGCCGGGGTTGTACGTCGAGAACGCGCCGCCGCTGTTGATCGTCTGCCCGGTGCCGGTGCTGAACTGGAACAGGCTGCCGGCGGTGCCCGAGTTGGACAGGGCGGCGGTGCCGTTGCCCACCCGCAGGACGGCGAGGGCGTTGTCCGGCTGGAACTGGGCGGGGGCGGGACCGATCAGGCCGACGGCCGCCAGCACCGCCAGCAGGGCGAAACGCAGGTTCATCACTCCGCTCCTTGGATCCGGGTCGGGGAAACGGTCCGGGCGACTGTCATGGTCGGGAGAGGGGGCCGCACGGGCGAGAGTGTATACAAGGGGAGGCGGTTCCGGGAGCAGAATCGGGGGGATGGGTATTTTGGCGAGCCGGGAGCGTGAGCGACCGGAGGAATCGGAATCTCCGGTCGCTCACGCTCCCGGCTCGCCAAGAACGCTCCCGGCTCGCCGTATCACCGCCCGTACCACGCGATCAGCCGCGGCACCTCGCCGCGGGTGTCCAGGGTGCGGAGGATCCACGCCGCCCGCGGGCCGGCCAGGAACTTGCTGTACCCGAAGTTGTCGTCCGCCATCCGCAGGCCCCACCTCACCGCGTCCAGGTGGTCCCGCCCGCCGGCCACCATCACCCGGGCGATCCACATCACCGTCGGGAACACCAGCAACAGCGACGCCAGCCCGTCCCAGTACCCGCGGTGGTGGTTGGTCGGGCCATAAA
This sequence comes from Fimbriiglobus sp., assembly GCA_022841795.1. Taxonomy (GTDB): domain Bacteria; phylum Planctomycetota; class Planctomycetia; order Gemmatales; family Gemmataceae; genus JALHQU01. The sequence continues at coordinate 3,102 of JALHQU010000275.1, read as the reverse complement.
ACTGGCCGGATTCGAGCTTCACCCGGAAGTACCGGGCAAGCAGGTCGTCGGCCGCAGGCGGCAGGTTGCCCAACGGCTGTTCCGCCGCGGCGAACCGCACCCCGGCCGGCAGTTCGGCGTGCAGCCGCGGCACCGACCCGGAACCGAGGGCAAACTTCCACCCGGCGGCGAACCGCGCCCACCGGCTCCGCTGCCCGGCCCCGGCGTGCGGGCCGTGGTCGTGCCGCACATACACCCCGAGTTGCTGGCGGAACAGCGTGCGGCCCACCCACCCCGGCTTCGGCACCGAGTACGGGTCGGCCGGCACCTCGTCCGCCGCGGCCGCCGCCACGACTTGCAGGAACTCGTTCAGCCGCCCGCCGCTCACGCTATCGAACCGCGCCTGCCGGCACACCGCGGCCAGCGCCGCCGCCTGCCGCAGCCGGCGTTCCAGCGGGTGTGCCGGGTCCGTCACCAGCTTGACGAACGTCTTGGTGAACCGATCGGCGTCGGCCCACGGCACCGTCTGACCTGGTTGGAGGGTGGCGGCCGGCAGGTTGGCCGACTGCGGCTGGTCGGCCTCCACCAGCTTGGCGACGGCGGACACGTCGGCGGCGTGGGCGGTGCAGGGCCGGCCGAGGTTGTCCGTGACGGACGGGCAGGCGTACCGCAGCGTCACCGTCCAGTGGTCGCCGTGCGGGACCAGGGCGAACGGGTACAGGCGGCAGGCGAACGGCTTGGCCGCCTCGCCGAACTTGGCGTGGATGCGGCACAGGTTGTCCGGCCCGAGGAACACGCAGGTGCCGTCGGCGGTGTGGCTGAGCGCGTACTCGCCCAGCCGCTTGTCGAACGTGATCGGCTCGGCCCCGTTCAGCGCCGGGTCGGCCATCCACCCCTGCTTCAGGATGCGGTCGCGTTCCTCCGTCGTCACGCGGACGACGTAGGTGCGGCAGCAGTCGCCGCAGGTGTGGCAGTCCCAGTTCTGGATGGTCGGCAGCGAGCGAACCGGCATCGGCACGGGGTGGCTCCGGGGGGACAATACCAGGATACGGGTCGGCCGTCTTCGCCGCGACCTCCGGGAGCGGCCGTGCCAACTCCGCTCCCGGAGGTCGCGGCGAAGACGGGTGGCTCTCACCCCGGTCTGCGCGCTACAATACCAGTCCCACCCCGCCGGAGCCGGAGCATGCGCCGCGCTCTCACGTTGTTGCTTCTGTTCCCGGCCCTCACCTGCGCCGCCCCGCCGGACGGGGCGAAGATCTACACCGACCAGTGCGCCCGCTGCCACGGCAAGGCCGGCGAGGGGGTGAAGAAGAAGTACGACCAGCCGCTCACCGGCGGGCTGGCGGTGCCGCAGCTGGCCGAGCAGATCCGCAAGACCATGCCGGAGAGCGCGCCCGAGTCGCTGTCGAAGGACGAGGCGGCGGCGGTGGCGGCGTACATCCACGAGGCGTTCTACTCGCCCATCGCCCGGGAGCGGACCCGGCCGGCCCGCGTCGATCTCACCCGCCTGACGGTGAACCAGTACCGGCACGCCGTGGCCGACGTGGTCGGCAGCTTCCGCTGGAACGTGAACCAGTGGAAGGACGGCGGGCAGGGGCTGAAGGGCGAGTACTTCGGCGACCGCGGGTTCCGCACCCGCATGCTCGACCGCACCGACAAGCTGGTGGCGTTCGACTTCGGCACCGAACTGCCGTTCACCCGTCCGGAGCCGAAGCCCGATAAGGCGAACCCCGACCGCAAAGCCGACAAGGTGAACCCCGACCGCAAGGGAGGGGGTGATGACAAAAAAGACGACAAGGAGGCGGCCAAGAAGGCCGCCGAGGAGGCGAAGAAGGAGGCCGAGCGGAAGGCCCGCGAGGAGGCGGAGCGGAACGAGTACGCGGTGCGGTGGCAGGGCAGCGTGCTCGCGCCGGAGAGCGGCGAGTACCTGTTCGTGGTGAAGTCGGACCAGGCGGTGCGGCTGTGGGTGAACGACCAGAACCAGGCCGTCATCAACGCCACCGTGCAGTCCGGCGACCAGAAGGAGTACACCGCCCCGCTGTTCCTGACCGGCGGGCGGGTGTACTTCGTGCGGCTGGAGTTCAGCAAGGCGCTGCAGGGGGTGAAGGACAAGAAGCCGAAGCAGACGCCGGCGTTCGTGCGGCTGGAGTGGAAGCCGCCGGGCGGCACCACCGAGCCGATCCCGACGCGGTACCTGTCGCCGAATCAGGTGCCCGAGCAGCACCTCGTGACCGTCCCGTTCCCGCCGGACGACAAGGCGCTCGGGTGGGAACGGGGCACGGCGGTGAGCAAGGAGTGGGACGCGGCCACCACCGAGGCGGCGCTGGAGGCGGCCAAGCACGTCGTCGCCAAACTCGACCTGTTACTCGGGCAGGTGCAGCCGGAGCGGGACATCGACGCCGAGGCCGGCAACCCCGGCGGACTGAACCTGGACCGCAAGCGGGCGCCGGCCCCGGTGACGGACCGGGACAAGAAGGCCCGCGCGTTCGCCACCCAGTTCGTCGAACGCGCCTTCCGCCGCCCGCTCACGCCGGAGCAGAAGGAGCTGTACGTCAGCCGCCAGTTCGCCGCCGTGAACGGGGACACCGACGCCGGGCTGACGCGGGTGATCCTGCTCGCCCTCAAGTCCCCCCGGTTCCTGTTCCGAGAAGTGGGGAACAGCGGGGACGGGTTCGACACCGCCGCCCGGCTCGCATTCGCCCTGTGGGACAGCACCCCGGACGCCGAACTGGTCGCCGCCGCCGGCAAGGACCAGTTGAAGACCCCCGAGCAGGTGCGGAAGCAGGCCGAGCGGATGTTGGCCGACCCGCGGGCGAAGGCCAAGCTGCACGGGTTCCTGATGCACTGGCTGCGGCTGGACCAGGAGCGGGACCTGGGCAAGAACCCGAAGCGGTTCCCGGACTTCACCCCGGCGGCGGTGGCCGACCTGCGGACGTCGCTCGACCTGTTCCTGGACGACGTGGTGTGGTCGAAGGAGTCGGACTTCCGCCGGCTGCTGAAGGCGGACGAGGTGTTCCTGAACGGCCGGCTGGCGAAGCTGTACGGGGCCGACCTGCCGGCCGACGCCCCGTTCACGAAGGTGAAGCTGGACGCGGGCAGGCGGGCCGGGGTGCTGACCCACCC
>JALHQU010000274.1 GCA_022841795.1 Fimbriiglobus sp. | reverse complement strand
GTCAACGCGGCCAGGTGTTCGAACAGCGACGGGGCGGGCATGGGTGGCCTCCGGTACACGAGGCCGACCCCATACCCACCCCACCCACCTTCACCAACCCCAACCCGTGAGTAGCCCTGTGCCCACCCCGAATCGGCCTTCCGCCGGCCGGCCGGTTCGGGTATGTCGCCGGACACGGAATCTGAGGATCGTGTCCCCGGAGGGTTGTCCATGCGCCGCGCCGGATTCGTGTTGGCCTCGGTGTTGTCGGCCGCGCCGCTCGCCCTCGCCCAGACACAGCCGCCCCAACAGCCGCCGCTCCAGCCGGTCGGGGGGTTCGGCGGGCAACCGGCCGGCGGCGGGGCGAAGCCGGCCACATCGCCCGGTCCGGCGCTGCCGGTGTCGATCCCGAAGCCGGACGAGGCGACGATGAAGCACCTGGACGGGTGGGAGGGGGCGATGAAGAACGTGAAGACGTTCTTCGCCGACGCCACCCTGGTGGACCGGGAGATCGCCCTGAAGCGGGAGGTGCAGTTCACCGCCCGCCTGTACCTGACCAAGCCGAACCTGGTGCGGATGGACGTGACCAAGGTGCTGCCGAAGGGCCAGCCGGCCACCCTGGCCGACTCGAAGATGTACATTTCCACCGGCAAGATGCTGTACGAGTACGACGGGGCGGCGAAGAAGCGGCGGTCGGCGGCCGTCGGCCCGAACGGGGCCGGCGGCAACCTGCTCCTGGACATCATGTCCGGCATGTCGGCCAAGCAGGTGACCGACCGCTTCAAGGTGGCCACCATCAAGCAGGACGAGAACTACGTGTACCTGGAGGTGAAGCCGGTGTTCCAGGTGGACAAGGAGGAGTTCGAGTCGCTGCAACTGGTGCTGTGCGGGGCCAAGTTCCGCGACCTGACGTACATCCCGCGGCGGGTGGTGCTCACCAAGGCCGGCGGGCAGCAGACCGAGACGTGGGACTTCACCGACCCGCGGGTGAACCCGGACGGCATCGAGGCCAAGTTCTTCGTCCCGCCCGACCCGAAGACGCTGGGCATGACCGACGAGGTGGTGGAAGCCCCCCGCCCCGCCCCCGGCGGGGCGATCCCGACCGGCTCGGGCGGGCTGAAGGCGCCCACCTCCGGCAGCGGGAAGTAACGCCGCCCGCCCGCACACCGCCGCCCCGAATCCAACGATTCGGGGCGGCGTCGTTTCTCATCTTCTTTTCACCTCGCCTCACGGATGATGCCGCACACAATACCCCCGGCGGTCGGGCGATGTGCCCCGGCCCGGTGCGGGCAGATTCCCCTCGTGAGGAGAGCGATCATGGCGAAACTGGCGAAGTGGGTGCTGGCGGCGGCGCTCGTCGCGGCCGTGGCCGGCGGGGCGCAGGCCCAGCGGCAGCCGGGCGGCGGCGGCCGCGGGATGGGCGGCATGCAGCCGGTGGCCGTCCTGCTGCTGAGCAACGCCGACCTGCAGAAGGAGCTGAAGATCACCGACGACCAGAAGAAGACGCTGAAGCCGGCGATGGACAAGGTGGAAGAGCAGGCCAAGAAGATGCGGGAGATGTTCGCCGGCGGCGGCGGGGGCGGCGGGGACCGCGAGGCCATGCAGAAAGTGATGGAAGAGATGCGGAAGGCCAACGACGAGGTCAAGGCGACCGTGGAGAAGGCGCTCACCCCCGAGCAGGCCAAGCGGGTGAAGCAGATCGACGTGCAGGCGATGGGCATGCGGGCGTTCACCAACGAGGACGTGGCCAAGACGCTGAAGATCACCGACGACCAGAAGGAGAAGCTGAAGGGGGTGGCCGAGGAGTACGGCAAGGAGTCGGCAGACCTGCGGCAGGAGTACGGCATCCGCGGCTTCGGCGGCGGTGGTGGCGGCGGTGGCGGCGGCACCCCGCCCAGCCCGGAGAAGATGGCCGAGTACCAGAAGAAGAACAAGGCGCTCACCGACGAGACGATGGAGAAGGTGATGAAGGCGATGACCGACGACCAGAAGAAGGCGTGGAAGGAAATGACCGGCGAGCCGTTCGACACCAGCAAGCTGATCGTGCGGCCGATGCGGCGGGACAACTGAGAGTTCCGAGTGGTCCGGCGGTGCCGGACCACGGGCCGCCACAGAGGGCGGCCCCTACAAGACCAACCCGGTCTGTTGGGGCCGCCATCTGTGGCGGCCCGCCGACCGCCGGGGGCGGTCGGCCTATGCTCACCTGTTACACCAGTCGGCTTGTCCGACCGGCGCGGCCGGGGCACAATGGCCCCGGCCGTGTTCGTTTCCCCCGTGAAGCCGCTCGCGGCTTCACGCTTTCCCCCGGTGCCCCATGACCCGCTTCGCTCTGCCCGGCCTGCTGTCCGCGCTCCTCCTCCTGCCGGCCCCCGCCGCCGACCTGCCGGCCGACGCCGACAAGCGGGTGAAGGAGTACGAGGCCCAGCGGGAGGCCATCCGCAAGAAGGCGGACGACGACACCGCCGCCGCCCTCACCCGCCTGGTGGCCGACCTGACCGCCCTGCAAGAGGTGTACGACAAGGCCGGCAAGAAGGACGACGCCAAGGCGGTGGCCGACCGCATCGCCCGGCTGGCCCGCGACGCCGACCGGGCGGCGAACGTGCTGGTGAACGGCAGCTTCGAGGACGGGCCGGGCGCGGCGGCCGGCGGGTTCGTGCCGGTGCCGGCGGAGTCCACCGACATCAAGGGGTGGAAGGTGACTACCGGATCGGTGGACCACATCAGCACCTACTGGAAGGCGGCGGACGGCGAACGCAGCCTGGACCTGAACGGGAACGAGGTGGGGGCCATCGCCCAGACGTTCAAGACCGCCAAGGGGCAGAAGTACCGGGTGACGTTCGCCCTGTCGGTGAACGCCGACTCCGGGGCGGAGGCGGTGAAGGTGAAGGTGGCGGCGGCCGGCAAGTCGGAGGAGGTGACGTTCGTGAAGAAGGAGGTGAGCAAGGAGAACATGGGGTGGGAAATCAAGGCGTGGGAGTTCACCGCCACCGACGACGAGACCACCCTGGAGTTCACCAGCCTGCACACCGACGAGGCGTTCTGCGGCCCGGCCCTGGACGACGTGGTCGTCGCCCCGGTGAAGAAGTAAGGGCCGTTCCAGTGGGGCAAGTTTCCAACTTGCCGTCGGCCGCGGGGCAAGTTTCCAACTTGCCGGGGGCGGATTGGCAAGTTGGAAACTTGCCCCACGGCCGCCGCCATGCCGGGTACACTGTCGCCGTCCCGTCACCCCCGCCCGGAGTCGTCATGGTCCCGCGAATCGCCCCGCTGGTGCTCCTCCTCGCCGCCGCGTCCGCCCCCGCCGCCGACCCCGGGGTGAAGGTGAACGACGAGCGGGTGAAGCGGATCAAGGCCGCCGACATGCCGAAGGTGGACAAGCCGACCCCGTTCAACACGCCGGAGGCGGACGCGGTGCTGGCCGCCCTGGAGGTGTTCCCGCCGGACAACCCGTGGAACATCCCGGTGGACGAGTGGCCGCTGCACCCGCGGTCGAAGCAGATCGTCACCGGGGTCGGCCCGGACAAGCCGCTGCGGTACAACCCGGACATGGGGTTCGTCATCGTCCCGCCGGGGCAGAAGAAGGTGCCGCTGACCGAGGTGGAGTACAAGGACGAGTCGGACAAAGGGCCGTTCCCCATCCCGGACGACCTGCCGATCGAGGGCTGGCCGGCGTTCTACAAGCGGGAGGGCAAGCGGCTGACCCTGGACGAGGTGCAGCGGGACGCCCAGAAGCAGGAGGGCGACCGGCACGCCATCGTGGTGGACCCGACCGCCCGCAAGCTGTACGAGTTCTTCAGCATGTACAAGACGGACCGCGGGTGGAAGGCGGCGCAGGCGTCGGTGTTCGACCTGGGGTCGAACAAGCTGCGGCCGGCCGGGTGGACGAGCGCCGACGCCGCCGGCCTGCCCATCTTCCCGGCGGTGGTGCGGTACGACGAGCTGAAGCGGGGCAAGGTGGAGCACGCCCTGCGGATGACGGTGAAGCGGACGAAGAAGGAGTACGTGTACCCGGCCACCCACTTCGCCAGCCGGCTGACCGACGCCGACCTGCCGCGGATGGGCGAGCGGGTCCGCCTGCGGAAGGACTTCGACACGTCGAAATTCTCGGCCGAGGTGAAGGTGATCCTGGAGGCGCTGAAGACCTACGGGGCGTTCGTGGCGGACAACGGCATCGAGTGGGCGGTGTCCGTCGCCCCGGACGAGCGGATCCCGGTGCTACACGACGAGCTGCGGAAGGTGAAGGGGTCGGACTTCGAGGTGGTCACCCCGCCGACGGGGTACAAGCCGGCGAAGTGAGCGGCCGACCGACCAGACCGGGTGGCCGACTGTCTCCGACAGTCGGCACCGACTCCCGGAGGGAGTCGGCCACCCGAGGGGCCGCCCTCTGTGGCGGCCCGCCGAACGCCATCGGCGTTCGGCTTCATGGGAAGCAGAAACGCAACCGGCGGCGCCTGGGCTGGGCGTCGCCGGTCGTGGATGTCACATCGAAACAGGCTCAGGCGACGGCCGGGCGACGCAGCCGCCGGCCGACGAACCCGAACAGCCCCACGCCCATCACGGCCAGCACCACCGCCGGCGGGGCCGGCACGTCTTCGATAAGACCGCCCGGAGAATAAACCCCTCCGGTGTTGATGAACGAGTCACTTCCATCGTCCACCAAACCCTGGACGTGGATGCCGAACCGCAGGTGTGGGTTGGGTAACCCGTTGCCGTCACGCACCGACTCGTACGTCTGATTCGCCAAAGTTACGAGGTCGTTATAGGTGTAACCGGCCTGCAGCTTGTACGTGAACTGCGCCCATTCGCCTTTGTTCACCCCGTCCCCAGCCCCCGTTGACAGAGTGCTGAGCGCAGATGTGGCCTCGAATGCCGGGTTGATGGACTCCCCGCCAGGTAGGTTTTGCCCCCCCGGCGAACCGCCCTTGAAGGCGATACCAGGGTTCGAGTACATGAAGTCCGTCGGTTTGGCCTCCACCAACAGGCCGTCTTGCACGAAGAACTTGGTAATGACGCTGCCCACCGGGCCGGTGTTCCAGATCTTGAAGTTGACCTTGGTCGGATCGGTGCTGTGCGCGATGAGTTCTAGGGCGTAACCGCTGCCCGCCTCAGTCGTGTTGGTCGTCACCTTCTTGTTGAATTTGAAGACGTACGAAGCGTCGGCGGTGCCGGCGGTCAGGCCGAGGGTGGCGAAGGCAGCGAGGGCGACGGCGAGAAAGCCGCGTCTCGCGGAGGTGGGCGGGCGCATGGGCGATGTTCCTGACAGAGAAGCCGGAAGTACCGGCCAAGCACGCGGGCGGGCACAGAACCCGGGCGTACTTGTGAGCGTCGGGGTTAAATTTACACAACCGGCAAAGTTGATTCAAGTCCTTTGACCTGTTTTTAATGAATTGCTTCTTCCTGTGATGCGCAGCGCTTGTGGGGGCGGGATTTGCGGCCGGGTGGCCGACCGTCTCCGACGGTCGGTGCCGACTCCCGGAGGGAGTCGGCCACCCGCTCTGCGGCTCACCCGCGGTCGTCGGCGAGCCGGTCGAGCAGTTTCAGCCCGCCGGCCGACCACTTCAGGTACCGCGGCCCGCCGGGCGTTCCGACCACGACCACCGCCTTCGGCTTGTCGTCTTTGGTCAGGTCGCCGGTGGCCACGCTCACCCCGCTGCCACCCCCCGCGAACATCGGCGCCCCGCCGCCCGGCCCGCCAGGGAACGAGCCGCCGGGCGGCGGCGACGGCGGCGGCAGGTAGTTGTCCGGCACGTACTCGTCGTATCCGATGTCGTACCCGCCGCCGTAGGGCCGGGCGTGCCCCTCGAAGTCCACCACCGACGCGAAGTCGGACGTGCCGGTGTCGATGGCCGCGCTGCCCGCCCGCAGGCGGTAGTTGCCGGCGGCGGCGTTCACGAACAGGGTGGTCGGGTCGGCCACGGCGAACGAGTTCTTGTCCTGGCCGGTGGCCGCCCGCCACGCGGCCAGCGAGACGCCGGTGCCGCCGCCGTCGGCCGAGAACCGATCCTCGACCGCGTTGTAGTCGCTGGTGAAGTTGGGCAGGCTGTCGGCCGACACGCTCACCGCCCCGCGGAACGAGTGGTGGCTGTAGAACACGTTGTTCCGCACCGTGTTCCCGGTGCTGGCGTTCATGACGTTCAGCGCCCACCGGCCGGTGGTGGTCGCCCCGGCAACGGACACCAGCACGGTGTTGTTCGACACCCAGTTGCCGGACGACGGCTGCCCGCCGTCGATGCGGTACAGGGAGATGCCGCTGGCCTTCGAGTTGTAGATCAGGTTGTTGCGGATGGTGGACCGCTGCACCCCGTCGCAGTTGATGCCCGACCCGCCGGCGGCGCCGTTGTCGTACAGGGTGTTGTTCTCGACGACGGCGTTCGTAATCACCCCGTCCCCGTCGGTCGTTCCACCGCCGGACCCGGCCGACAGGTCGCCGTTCATGTGGATGCCGTTGGCGTTGTTCCCCCAGCAGGTGTTCCCGCGGATGACCGGCCGGTCGCCGCTGTTGCTCACGTAGATGCCGTGCTCCACCTTGCTGCGGGAGCACACGTTGTTCTCGATCAGCAGGTCGTCGCTGAACCCGGTGAGGATGCCCCACGAGTTGTTCTGGTCCATGCTGTTGTTGCGGATGACCACGAAGTCGTTGGTCACCGACCGGATGCCGGTCCGCGGCATGCCGTTCACCGTGAACCCCTCGATGGTGACGTAGCTGGCCCCCTCCAGGTTGATGCCGTCCGCGGTGACCGGGTTGCGGGTGGTGATGTTCACCCCCGGCTGGGCGGAGAAGGTGATGCGGGCGGCGGCGGTGCCGTCGGTGGTCAGGTGGAACCCGGTGTAGTTGCCGGCGGCCACGATCACCGTGTCCCCGGCGGCCACCTTGCCGGCCGCGTGCTGGAGGGTGAGCCACGGGGCAGCCGCCGAGATGCCGGCGTTCGCGTCCGACCCGGTGGGGGCCACATAGAAGGTGGCCGGCACCGCCCGGTCTTCGAGTTGCTCGGCGCGCAGGAAGGTGCGGAATCGGTTCACGGCAGCCTCGGGGACGGGTAGACGGGTGCGAAGCCGACCGGGTCGGCTGATGAGAATGCACGACGAGCGAACCGTCAAGAACTAGGTTGGGGATCAGCCCGGAACAAGGGGTTCGGTCGAAGTGTCGGGATGAGGTGGCGGAAAACCCGGCGCCGTCGGAGAAGTGTGTAAACGCCCCGCACCCCTATATGGGGGCGGGGGTGGGGTAAGATTCCATCTTGCCATCCTGCACTGGCAAGATGGAATCTTGCCCCACTCAACACTACCGCCCCATCGTGCGGAACGAGCCGAGGCCCGGCGATCCGCCGCCGGACAGGTGGTTCAGGAAGTACCCGCCGTGGTTCAGGTACTGGGCGGGCACCCCGGTCTGGCCGAGGTCACCGCCGGCCAACTCCTGGAGGGTCCGCTGGTTCACCGACACGGCCGACTGCACCGCCTGGAGGGCCTGGCGGGCGGTCACCTCCGGCCGCACCAGCCCGTAGTAGTTGATGGCCGGCGAGTTGCCCGCCCGCAGCAGGTTCAGGTACGGGCTGTACGCCGGCCGGTTGGGCGGCGGGCCGGGCGGCTGGGCGGCGGCCGGGCCGCCCCACCCGAGGGCGACGAGCAGGGCCAGCAGGGCGACGGTTCTGGTCGTTGTCATGAGTTCACCCGTGACGGGATCGGAGTGGATTTCTGATCTCCTGTAGCCGGGGTCTGTGACCCCGGACCGGCCTCACAGAGGCCGGCTACAACAGGGGCCGAACCCACTTCTCAGCGGTTGATCCCCTGGTTGCCAAGCCCCTGCTGGTTGCCGAACGCCCGCACCGTGCTGTTGCCGAGCAGGACGATGCCGAGCACCCGCTCGACCGGGGCGAAGATGCGGGCCATGGCGGTGTCGATCCGCACCAGCCGCTGG
>JALHQU010000273.1 GCA_022841795.1 Fimbriiglobus sp. | reverse complement strand
CGTCCACCACCCCCACCGGGCGGTAAGTAGCAAGTGGCGAGGAAGAAGGGACAAGTTCCGACCCCCGCTCCCCACTTGTCCCTTCTTCCTCGCCACTTGCCCCTTGGGCCACCGGCAGGGTGACGGTGAACTCGCTGCCCCGGCCCGGCCCGTCGCTGCGGGCGTCGATCCGCCCGCCGTGCTTCTCCACCAGCCGCTTCACCAGGTTCAGCCCGATGCCCAGCCCGCCCTGCGAGCGGTCCGCATCCCCCGCCACCTGGGTGAACATGTCGAACAGGGTGGGCAGCTTGTCCGGGGCGATGCCGATGCCCGTGTCCGTCACCCGGATGACCACCTCCGGTCGCTCACGCTCCCGGCTCACCAGTTCGGCGGACAGCCCGATCCGCCCGCCGCGTTCGGTGTACTTGGCGGCGTTGTTCAGCAGGTTGAGCAGCACCTGGGTCAGCCGCACCGGGTCGGCGTCCAGCGGCACCGGGTCGGGCGGCAGGTCGATCGTCAGGGTGTGGCCCATGTCGTCGATGAGCGGGCGGCTGGTCTCCACCGCCGCCCGCACCACCTCGGCCAGGTGCACCCGCTCCCGCCGCAGTTGGATCTTCCCGCTGCGGATGCGGCTGACGTCCAGCAGGTCGTCGATCAGCCGGGTCATCGCCTGCACCTGGCGGGCGATGATGTCCCGCGCCCGCCCCAGGTCCGGCCCGCCCACCCCCGGCCGGCGGAGCACCTCGACCGCCGCCCGGATGGGGGCGAGCGGGTTCCGCAGCTCGTGCGCCAGCACCGCCAGGAACTCGTCCTTCTTGCGGTCGGCGTCCCGCAGCGCCTGCTCGGCCAGCCGCAGGCGGGTGGAGTCGTAGTAGTAGCACACCACCCCGTGCCGGCCGTTCGGCAGGGTGAGGCGGTGCAGCTCCCACTCGTACCCCTCGGTCCGGTCGATGTCGGCACGGGTGTTCACGAAGTCGGTCGAGCGGTACGGCTCGCCGGTGGCCAGGGTGTGGCGGAAGGTGGCGAGGATGTCGGCGGCCACCGGCTCCGGCCAGATGATCCGCATGGCCTCGTCGAACGGCCGGCCGATGAGCGGGCGGACGTTGGCGAACGCCTGGTCCTGCGACCCGGCGTTCACGTTCCGGATGCGGAACTCGTCGTCCACGATGTAGATGCCGAACGGGCACTGCTCGACCACCGCGTGCAGCGTGCGGTGGCTGGTCTCCACCGCCTCCTCGCTCCGCTTGCGGGCGGTCACGTCCAGGGCGGCGCCGATGATCTGCGTCACCCGCCCGTCGGCGGCGCGGCGGAACGGCATGTCCCGGCTGGTCAGCCACCGCCACGCCCCGTCCGCCGCCTTCATGCGGTACTCGAACTCGGCCGCCTGCCCGTCCGCCAGTCCGCCCAGCCGGTCGAAGTGGGCGGCGTACCGCGGCAGGTCGTCCGGGTGCAGCAGGGCGGCCAGCAGGTCGCCGCCGAGCGCGTCCAACTGCTCGCGGGAGTACCCCAGCCCGGCGAACGTCTCGCGGTTCGCCCACACGTTCCGCCGCTCGACCAGGTCGTACACGTACAGGATGCTGGGGGCGATGTCGCTCACCTGGCGGGCGAACGCCTCGCTCGCCCGCAACTGCTCCTCCGCCCGCTTGCGGTCGGTGATGTCGATGATGGCGGCCACCAGCCCGACCACCCGCCCGTCCGCGTCCCGCTCCGGGGTGTACGCCGCCCGCATGTGCCGCGGGCCGCCCGGCTGGTACGGGATCTCGGTCTCGAACGTCACCTCCCGCCCGGCCAGCACCTCGGCCACGTGCCGCTCGAACGCGGCGTACGCCTTCGGCCCCACCACCTCCGGGATCCGCTTGCCGACCACCTGCTCCGGGGTCAGCCCGAGCCGCTCGACGTACGGCCGGTTGACGAACGTGTATCGCCCGTCCGCGTCGCACTCGGCCAGCAGCACCGGGGCGTTGTCCGTCACCGCCCGCAGTTGCCGCCCCCGCTCCCGCAGCTCCTCCTCTACCTGCTTGCGGGCGGTGATGTCCACCGTGCAGCCGACCAGCCGCACCGGCCGGCCGGCGGCGTCCTGCTCCACTACCGCCCGGTCCTCGACGTGCAGCCATCGCCCGTCCTTGTGCCGCACCCGGTACTCGGCCAACGTCGGCCCGGGCCCGACCGCCTGCGGGTCGATGTGCGTCACCCGCTCGCGGTCGTCCGGGTGTATCTGGTCGGCCCACCACGCGGCGGTCGGCGGCACCTCGTCCGGCGGGTACCCGAGCACCTCGGCCACCCCCCGCGACCGCTCCACTCGCCCGGTGGCCAGGTCGTACTCGTAGATGATGCCGTTCACCGCGTCGGCCGCCCGCCGGTACCGCTCCTCGCTCGCCCGCAGCTTTTGTTCCGCCCGCTTGCGGGCGGTCACGTCCTCGGTGGCGATCACCACCCCGCCGATGCCGCCGTAGGTGTCGTGCCACGGCCGCACCTCCCACCGCTGCCACCGCACCGCCCCGTCCGGTCGCACGTACCTGTCGTCGTCCGCCCGCACCACCTCCCCGGCCAGCGCCCGCTTGTGGCTGTCCTTCCACCGCTCGGGCACGTTGAACACCTCGTAGTGGCTGCGGCCGACCACGTCTCCGGGCAGTTGGTAGTCGGTCTGCCAGCGGTGGCTGACCCCCAGGTACCGCATGTCCTGGTCGAACATGGCGATGGCCGCCGGCGCGTTCTCGACGAACAGCCGCAGCCGCTGCTCGCTCCGCTGCAGGTCGGTGGTGCGTTCGGCCACGCGGGCTTCCAGGTCGGCGTTCGCCCGCCGCAGCCGGAGGAGCGCCCGCCGGTGCTGGTGGGCGAGGACGGCCACCACCAGCGCGGACACGGCGGTCACCCCCAGGAACGTCTGCAGCTCGACCAGGTTGGCGTGCACGGCGGCCGGGTGGCCGGCGAACTCGCCGCGGCCGGCGGCGGTGTGCGCGGCGGTGACCAGCACCAGCAGGGCGACGGCCGCCGCCGCCCCCGGCAGGTGGAACCGCACCGCCGCCCACAGCACCAGCGGCAGGGCGACGTACACGGTCGGCAGGTACCCCCGCAGGCCGAGCACGGCCGCCCCGAACAGCAGTCCGGCGAGGACGACCGCCTCCACCAGCCGCCGCGACCGGATGCCCGTCCGCTCCTGCCACACCCGCACCACCGCCACCGCCAGCGGGGTGGACACCAGCAGCCCGGTGGCGTCCCCCAGCCACACCAGCGGCCAGGCGGTGGCGAACGGGTGCTTGCCCAGGGCGGCGTCGGTGGCGGCGATGGCGGTGGCGCTCACCACCGGCGCCACCCCGGCCCCGAGCAGCACGAACGCGAGCAGCTCCCGCGGGGACTCCAGCCGGAACGGCGGCGGGGCGGCCAGCCCGACCAGCACGGCGGCGGCCACCGCCGTAGCGGCGTTGGCGGCGAAGTAGACGACGGCCAGGTGGAACGGGTTGTGGAACCAGATCAGGTTGCAGGCGAGTTCGGCGGCGCACCCGGCCGCGACCCACCACGGCCAGGACAGCCGGGGGGAGAGGAGCAGGGCGGCGACGAACAGGCCGGCCGGCGGCCAGAAGCGGATGCTGACGCCTGGGATGAGGGCCAGCCCCTCGCTGAACCCGCCGGTGAGCACGTACGCGGCGAAAAACGCCGCCAGCACCGGGAGCGCGGGGCGCTGCGCCCACACCCCGGCCCACCGGCCGATCGCACTGTCCACCTGTCCCGACGGCATGGGGAAATGATACGCGGCGGCGGGCGGGGGTGCACACCGAAAGCGGCCGTGCCTGGGCGAACCCCGACCGTTGGTCACGGTTTTGTTAGCCCGACGCGCCAGCGAGGGGTGCGTGCTGACCCTCGCTGGCGCGTCGGGCTAACAAGACCCGGCAAGCCGGCCGCTGTGTAACAACTCCCCCACCACCCGCTTGACTTCCGGTAACTGTACATAATAATAGTTAATGTACATCCACATCTGAGGGCCCGTCATGACCGCCACCACCGCCGCCAACCGCGTCGCCACCTACTTCGACCAGCCGCGGACGCAACCCCCGCCGCCCCTGCCGCCGCTGCCCACCACCCCGGAGGGCCGGCAGGCGGTGCTGGCGGACGTGCTGTGCGCCGCCCTGCTCACCCTGCGGGCGGAACTCGCCGACGCGGACCTGTGGGTTCGCCACAAAGCGGCGGTGGAGATCCTGGACTTCGAGAAGACCCGCCTGCGGCACGGGCGGGACGTGATCGGCACCACCCCGCCGCCGCCGGACCTGGAGTGTGTTCTGCTCGCTCCGCGAGCGGATCCGGAACACCCGCTCGCGGAGCGAGCAGAACACACTCCGGACGACGACGACGAGCCGGAAGTCGGGCCGACGGCGGACGAGATGGAGGCGGCGGAGCTGGCCGGGCGGGAGCCGGACGCGGACGACGAGCTGGCCGACATCGACGTGCCGCCGATCGTGCCGGCGCGGGACCGGGCGGCGTACCGCGAGTACGTGCAGGACGTGCGGGAGGTGTTGACGGTGGCGTACAACCAGTCCGGGCTGAAGCGGGTGGTCAGCCTGGGCGACGCGGCGGCGGTGGCGCGGGAGGCGGTGTGCCTGCGGTTCCAGGGGCAGTGCGAGGAGCGGCCGCGGCCGCGGGCCGAGGTTTGTTAGCCCGACGCGCGAGCGAGGGGCGTGGGCGATTGTCCCTCGCTCGCGCGTCGGGCTAACAAAGTCGGGCCAACCCGGATGCCCGATCCGGAAAGCCGCGTGCCCGGCGGGCGGCGGTGTGATAGCATGTTCGGAGTGGACCCCGAGCGTTCGCGGGAGGCGGCCATGGCGTTCGACATCCGGTGCATCAAGTGCAACGTCAAGCTGGTGTTCGACGAGCCGCCGGCGGCGGGCGAGCTGATCGAGTGCCCGAAGTGCGACACCACGTTCCCCGCGCCGGCGCTGGCGCTGGCGGCGGCCGAGAACAAGGACGTGGAGGTGAAGAAGCCGGCGCACATCCCGAAGAAGGTGCGGCCGAAGGAGCGGGTGCACTTCAGCTCGCCGCTGCTGCTGCTCATCGTCGGCGGCATCATGGCGGTGCTGTTCGGGGTGCTGTCGGTGTGGTGGTGGTGGCTGTACAAGGCGGGCAAGGCGGAGGACATGCTGGCGTGCGTGCCGGACAACTTCAACGTCATCCGCGGGGTGAACATGAAGGCCATGTCCAACTACCCGAAGATGAAGCCGGAGCAGGAGAAGTTCTTCGACGGGGAGGCGCAGGGGGTGTACGTGGACGTGGCCAAGGTGCTGGACATCACCGGGGACAACTCGCTGCACTACTTCGTGTCGGCGAAGGAGGCGGGGAAGGCGAACACGCCGACGCTGCTCATCTTCCTCACCCGCCGGCCGTTCGACCCGGCCAAGCTGGGCGGCGGGTCGGTGACCGCGTACCCGGGGCGGAAACAGGCGCAGGTGATCTGCCCGGACAACCGCACCATCGCCGTCGCCTGGGGCGGGGGCGGGAACGAGGGGGCCATCCTGAACGCGGTGGCGGCGAACGCGCGGGCCAAGCCGAGCGACGGCATGCACACCAAGGTGGGCACCGCCGGGCTGATGGCCATCCGCGGGCACATCTGGACCATCATCCGCCCGGTCGGCGGGTTGCAGAACTACTTCAAGTCGTCGGCCGAGCTGATCAAGGAGGACGGGTCCATGAAGGCGCTGATGGACGCGTTCGCCGGCTCGTCCGCGCTGGTCAGTTGGACGTCGTTCGGCAGCGGCGGGGTGCGGTTCGGGGCGGGCATGAACTGCGTGGACAAGGACACCGCCAAGGACCTGGTGAAGGACATGAAGAACGGGCCGATGGGTAAGGCGGACGAGTCCGAGCCGCCGCACAAGATCAAGACGCTGTTCAACTTCCTGACCGTGCACAAGGAGTTCCTCCAGTACCTGGAGTACCGCAACAGCGGGGAGTGCGCGTACCTGATCTCGAAGATCGGCGACCCGGAGAAGGCCCGCGACGCGCTCGGCGCGTTCAACAACCAGAACCGGGCGACCGGCGGCGGCACCGGGTTCGACGCCATGCGGGGCGGCGGGGGCATCCCCGGCGGCCCGCCGGCCGGCGTCGGGGTTGGGGCCGGCGGGAACGACCAGGACCGGCGGCGGTGACGCCCGCCTGGCCGCCGCTATCGGTTCACACCCCGCTCGCCGTGCTGGTGAGCGGGGGTCTGGACAGCGCCATTCTGCTGGGCGAAGCACTCCGCGCGTACCCCGCCGTCCACCCGCTGTACGTCCACACCGGCGCGGCGTGGGAGGCGGTCGAACGCGACTTCCTCGGCCGGTTCCTGGACGCCGTTCGCACTCCCGCCCTCCGCCCGCTCGTCACCCTCGACCTGCCGACCGAAGACCTGTACGGCCGGCACTGGAGTCTGAGCGGCGACGGCGTGCCGGGGGCCGACACCCCGGACGAGGCGGTGTACCTGCCGGGGCGGAACGTCATCCTGCTGGCGAAGGCCCTGATCTGGTGCCACCTGAACGGGGTGCCGGAGGTGGCCACCGCCCCGCTCGGGTCGAACCCGTTCCCGGACGCGACGAACGAGTTCTACGACGGGTTCGCGGCGGTGGTCAGCCAAGCCGTGGCCGGTCGGGTGCGGGTGCTGCGGCCGTATGCCGCGCTCGGACTGCACAAGGCGGACGTGCTGCGGCGGGGCAGGGGGATGCCGCTCGAACACACGTTCTCGTGCATCCGGCCGGTGGGCGGGCGGCACTGCGGGCGGTGCAACAAGTGTGCGGAGCGGCAACAGGGGTTCGCCGCGGCGGGGATGGCGGACCCGACGCGGTACGCGGGGTGACGCCGGCCGGGTTTTTCCGTTCAGGCGCCCTTGTCGGTTTTTGCCGCCCGGATATGCTCATACTTTCCCCGTATTGATCGTAGCCACGGTGCGACCATGAAAGTGCGGTCGAGTGTCAAGCGGATTTGCGACAAGTGCAAGCTGATCAAGCGGAAGGGCGTCGTGCGGGTGATCTGTGAAGACCCGCGGCACAAGCAGCGGCAAGGCTAACCCCGGAGCGGACCACCGACCATGCCCCGTTTACAAGGCGTCGACCTCCCGCCGAACAAGCCCCTGCACATCTCCCTGCGGTACCTGCGGGGGATCGGGCCGACCACCTCGCTGGAGGTGTGCGCGAAGGCGAACGTGGACCCGACCCGCAAGGCGAACGAGCTGACGGACGACGAGATCGCCCGCATCGCCAACCTGATCGACCGCGAGTACCCGCTGGTGGAGGGGTCGCTGCGGCGGTTCGACGGGTCGAACATCGCCCGGCTGAAGGAGATCCGGTCGTACCGCGGGGAGCGGCACCGGAAGAACCTGCCGGTCCGCGGCCAGCGGAGCAAGACGAACGCCCGCACCCGCAAGGGGGTCCGCAAGACGGTGGCCGGGAAGAAGGGCGTGAAGGACAAGTAACAGGCGGGGTGGCGGGGTGGCGGAACACCCCCAGCCGACACCACCGCACGAATTCACCACCACACCACCCGAAGGCCATGGCCAAAGCTAAGAAGAAGAAGGCGCGGCGGAACGTGAGCAAGGGCGTGGCTCACATCCAGTCCACGTTCAACAACACCATCGTCACCATCTCGGACACGAACGGCGACACCCTGTGCCAGTCGTCCGGCGGGGCGGTCGGGTTCAAGGGCAGCCGCAAGTCCACCCCGTTCGCCGCCCAGCGGGCGGCCGAGGAGTGCGCGGCCAAAGCGGCCAAGTTCGGCGTCCGCGAGCTGGAAGTGAAGCTGAAGGGGCCGGGCGCCGGCCGCGAGTCGGCCGTCACCGCCCTGCAAGCGAACGGCATGAACGTGAAGGCGATCGAGGACGTCACCCCGCTGCCGCACAACGGCTGCCGCCCGCCGAAGAAGCGGCGGGTGTAGCCGGTTTGGTCCGGTGAACCGGCGGCGTGAGCCGCCCGGGTGTGAAGACCCG
>JALHQU010000272.1 GCA_022841795.1 Fimbriiglobus sp. | reverse complement strand
GTGAGCCGCCTGGGTGAATCACACCCAGGCGGCTCACGCCGCCGGTTCACCATTCCCACGACGGAACCATTTCCCGATCGCGGCCATCGCCGCTCCCAACAGCGCGAGCAGGCTGAAGTCCAGCACGAGCGGCACCCACGCCCACCGCTGCAACCACTCCGACGGGCTGAGCCAACACGCCAGCGCGCACACCGGCCCGGATACGAAGGGGAACACGAGTGAGGTCGGTTTGCGGGTTTGCAACGTGCCGAACAGCAAGCCCCAGTTTGCGACGAGAAACAGAGCGGACAGCCCGCCGAAGATGCCGCAGACCGTCCAGTGGAGGATGAGGAGCATCGAACGCTACCACTCACGGAGCGATGATTGGCACGAGAGGCCCCCTCACCCCCAGCCCCTCTCCCCTTGGGGAGAGGGGAGTCAACCCGCTCACAAGATGTACTTGCTCAGGTCGTCCTTCGCCACGATCGCGCCGATCTTCTCCCGCACCAGGGCGGCGTCGATCGTCACCATCTGACCGGCCAGCTCCGGGGCGTCGAAACTCACGTCCTCCACCACCCGCTCCAGGATGGTGTGCAGGCGGCGGGCGCCGATGTTCTGGGAGGTGCGGTTCAGGTCGAACGCCAAATCCGCGATCGCCTCCACCCCGTCGTCGGTGAACCCCACCTCCACCCCCTCGGTGCGGAGCAGCTCGCAATACTGCTTGGTGAGCGAGTGCTGCGGCTCGGTCAGGATGCGGAGGAAGTCGTCGCGGGTCAGGTCGGTCAGTTCGACGCGGATGGGGAACCGCCCCTGCAGTTCGGGCATCAGGTCGGCCGGCTTGGAGGCGTGGAACGCGCCGGCGGCCACGAACAGGATGAAGTCCGTCTTCACCGGCCCGTACTTGGTGTTCACGGTGGTGCCCTCGACCACCGGCAGCAGGTCGCGTTGCACCCCTTGGCGGGACACGTCCGGCCCGTGCCCGGACTGCGGCCCGCACACCTTGTCGATCTCGTCCAGGAAAATGATGCCGTGGTTCTCGGCCAGATCCACGGCCTGTTCGGCCACCGCCGCCCGGTCGATGAGCGCCTCCGACTCCTGCTCGGTCAGCACCTTGCGGGCCTCCTTCACCGGCACGTTGCGGGCGGCGTTCCCCCGCGGCATGATCCGCTCGAACATCTCCTGCAGGTTGGCCTCCATCTGCTCCATGCCCATGCCGCCGAGCACCTGCACCGCCGGCGTCTTCTGCTCGATGGTCAGTTCCACCACGCGGTCTTCGAGTTCGCCGGCCAGCAGCTTCTCCCGCAGCTTCTCCCGCGACCGCTGCCGCTTCTCCTGCTCCTCCGTCTCCATCTCCGGCTCCCACGGGGCGTTCTTCGGCGGCGGGGGCAGGAGCAGATCCAACAACCGCTCGTTCACCTTCTCCGTCGCCTTCTCCCGCACCTGCTCCTTCTGCCGCTTCTTCACCAGCCCGGCGGCCACCTCGATCAGGTCGCGGACCATGCTCTCCACGTCCCGGCCGACGTACCCCACCTCGGTGAACTTGGTCGCCTCGATTTTGACGAACGGAGCGCCGACCAGGTGGGCCAGCCGGCGGGCGATCTCCGTCTTGCCCACCCCGGTCGGGCCGATCAGGATGATGTTCTTCGGGGTGACGTCCTTCCGCAGGTCGGGCGGCAGCTGCTGCCGCCGCCAGCGGTTGCGGACGGCCACCGCCACCGCCTTCTTGGCGGCCGTCTGGCCGACAATGTGCCGGTCCAGTTCGGCGACGATCTGCCGGGGGGTGAGCGCGTCGGTCACGGGGAAGCCTCGAACGAGGATTCACCGCCGAGGGCACATGAGGGCACGTGAGGAAGACGGAAGAGATGGTTCCGAAAACTCTCTTCCGTCTTCCTCACGTGCCCTCATGTGCCCTCGGCGGTGAAATCTGCTTCATCACAACTCTACGACTTCGATGCTCTGGTTCGTGTAGATGCACACCTCGCCGGCGATCTCCAGGCTGGCCCGCACGATCTCGGCCGGCGTCATCCGCGTGTGCTTCTTCAACGCCCGTGCCGCGCTCAGGGCATACGGCCCGCCGGACCCGATCGCCAGCACGTCGTCCGTCGGGGCGATCACGTCGCCGGTGCCGGACACCAGCAGCAGGTGGTCGCGGTCCATCACCGTCAGCATCGCCTCCAACCGCCGCAGCATGCGGTCGGTCCGCCACTCCTTCGCCAGTTCCGCCGCCGCCCGCGGCACCGACCCCTGGTGGTCCCGTAGTTTGGCCTCGAACCGCTCCAGCAGGGCGAAAGCGTCGGCGGCGGCCCCGGCGAACCCGCACACCACCTTGCCGTCGAACAGTCGGCGGATTTTTTTGGCGTCGCTCTTCATGACGACGTTGCCGAGCGTCACCTGCCCGTCCCCGCCGATGGCCCCGCCGCCGCTCGGGTTGCGGACGGCCAGCACGGTGGTGGCGCGAATCCGGGGCACGGGTCAAATCTCCGGGGTGGGGGGTCGAATACCTTGCGCGACCGGGGCGGGCCGTTCCCCGGTTTATGTTAGATCGGGGGCGAAAAGGGGTAGCAAAATCGGACCCGACCGAGGGCGATTTCTACATCCGGCGGTGGAAACCGGATTAGAATGCGGATAACCGTGTGCGAAACCAAGCACCACTTGGAGGAGCAACCCACATGACGACGCTTCTGCGAGCGAGTGTTCTAGCCCTGTTCGGGCTGGCCGTGGCGACCCCGGTGGCCCTGGCCGAGAAAGCTCCGGTCCACGGCCAGATGAGCGTGGACGACCAGGCCGGGCTGTTCTCCGCCGACGGCATCAAGCAGGCCACCCAGACGTTCGACGGCGTGACGTTCAAGGCGAACACCCACTTCACGGTGGTGACGCGGAAGGGCGCGCCGGAGGCGAAGAAGAAGGATCTGGAGGCGACCAAAGGCGACAAGGCGAAGGCCGGCCAGTTCTTCGGCGAGTGGGCGAGGGAGATCTACAAGGAGAAGCACGCCACCGGGGTGCTCACCCTGATCTACGTGGACGGGGACAAGTTCTTCGTCAAGACGGTGGCGGACAAGCAGAGCGACGTGTACCGCCACTTCGGGGACAAGGCGGACACCGCGCTGGAGGAGAAGTTCGTCGCCACCATCCGGGAGGCGAAGTCGAAGACCGGGGCGGAAGCGACCACCATCCGCGACTCCGGCCTGATGGCCGGGGCCACCTATGTGGTCGATCACCTGAAAGACACCACGGTCCCGGACGCCAAACACAAGGTGTCCACGACCACCACCGGGGAGAAGAAAGGCATGGGCATCGGCGGGTGGATTTGCCTCGGCCTGTGTGTCGCCCTGGGCATCTGGGTGGTGGTCGCCCTGATCCGGGCGCTCACCGGCGGCGGCGGGGGCGGGGGCTACGGCGGCGGGTATGGCGGCGGCATGGGCGGGGGCGGCGGTGGGTTCTTCACCAGTTTCCTCGGCGGCATGTTCGGCGCGGCCGCCGGCATGTGGATGTACAACAACATGTTCGGCGGCAGTCACATGAGTGACATGTCGGCCGGCGAGTCCTACGGCGGGGACGGCGGGACCGCGGACACCGGCGAAGGGAACGTCGATACCGGGTCCGAAGGGGCCGGCGGCGGCGACTGGGGCGATAGCGGCGGCGACACCGGCGGGGGTGGCGACTGGGGCGACTCCGGTGGTGGCGGCGGGGACTGGGGCGGTGGCGACACCGGCGGCGGTGGCGACTTCGGCGGCGGCGGCGACTGGTAACCCGCCTTCCCCTCAAGCAAACTCCGCCGGGCGTCCGATCTCCTGTGGGATCGGACGCCCGGCGGCTTTTCCGGCCGATCCGGGTTTCCGCAACTTGACACTGCCGGAGCGGTCCGGTAAAGGATGAAGGACTTCGGCGCCCGTGTTCCCGCGCCGCCCCCGGAGATGCCTCCTCATGGCCCACATCGTCACCGCCAACTGTAACGACTGCAAATACACCGACTGCTGCGTCGTCTGCCCGGTGGAGTGCTTCTACCAGGACGACCTGATGCTGTACATCGACCCGGCCGACTGCATCGACTGCGAGGCGTGCGTGCCCGAGTGCCCGGTGGAGGCCATCTACGCCGAGGCCAACACCCCGAGCCAGTGGACCAGCTACATCCAGCTGAACGCCGACAAGGCGGCGGAACTCAAGGCCGCCGGCGGGGACGCGCACATCACCGAGAAGGCCGACCCGAAGGAAGGGCCGGGGTGCAAGAAGGCGTGACCAGCAGCGGTCAGCTTTCAGCTCACAGCCGTCAGCCGGACGCGAAGACAAGTCCGTGGTGGGTGACCGCGGGCTTGTTTGGTTTCACCCCTCTCGCCCGACTATCATCCAGTGTCACCCGCTCCGGCTGACCGCTGACTGCTGACCGCTGAAAGCTTCGACATGACCGGGATTCTGTTGTTGCAGCTCGGCACCCCCGACTCGCCCACCGCCGCCGGCCTCCGCCCGTACCTGAAGCAGTTCCTGGCCGACCCGCGGGTGATCGAGACCCGGCCGGCCGTGCGGCGGTACGTCACCCCCGGCCTGGACCGCGTGCCGCGGAAAGCCCCCCCGCGGTGGCTGTGGTGGCTCATCCTGAACGGGGTCATCGTCCCGTTCCGCTCGCCGAAGTCGGCCGCCAAGTACCGCCGCATCTGGGACGCCACCACCGGCTCCCCCCTGCTCTTCCACACCACCCGCCAGGCCGAACTGCTGCAAGCGCGGTTCCCGAACGCCGTCGTCCGGTTCGGCATGACCTACGGCAACCCGTCGGTGCAGAGCGTGGTGAACGAGATGACCGCGGCCGGCGTGGATCGGTTCGTGGCCGTGCCCATGTACCCGCAGTACTCGGCCACCACCACCGCCGCGTCCACCGACGCCCTGTTCCAGGCGCTCATGAACCTGCGGGTGGTGCCGGCGGTGCGGGTGGTCGGCCCGCACTACCTGCACCCGGCGTACCTGGACGCGATGGTGGCGGCGGTGAACGACGACCGGGCGAAGCTGGGGTGGGAGCCGGACCACTTCCTGTTCAGCTTCCACGGCATCCCGCGGAAGTACGTGCAGCGGGGCGACCCCTACGCCGCCCACTGCGTGCGGACGACGCTCGCGCTGGTGCGGCGGTTCGGGTTCCGCAAGCCGCAGTGGAGCCGGTCGTTCCAGAGCCGGCTCGGCCGCGAGCCGTGGCTGACCCCGTACACCGACGACGCGGTGAAGGGGCTGGCGAAGCGGGGGGTGAAGCGGCTGGCGGTGATCCTGCCGGGGTTCACGGCGGATTGTCTGGAGACGGTGGACGAAATCGGGAACGAGGCCGGGGAGGAGTTCCACGAGGCGGGCGGGGAGAAGCTGCGGAGCGTGCCGTGCCTGAACGCCCACCCGAGGTGGATCGACGCGCTGGAGCAGATCGTCCGCGAAGAAGGCGCGGGGTGGGTGTGAGGAGGCGTTTGCCGGGTCTTGTTAGCCCGACGCGCCAGCGAGGGTCAGGTGGCCCGTCCCTCGCTGGCGCGTCGGGCTAACGAAGACACCGCCGGGCCGGTTTGCCGCGAGACAGCGGCGAGCGGGCCGGGTATGCTGGGGTTGGATGTAGGAGAGCCTTCATGTCCACTCGTCCGCTGGCAATGGTTGCGCTGCTGTTCGCCCTCCCGTTGGCCGGGGCGGCGCCGGTGCCAAAGCCGGCCGCCCCGCCGGCGTTCGAGATTCGGTCGATCGGGTTCGTGGATGGTGATGGGAAGAACCAGACGCTCGACTTCAACCGGAACGGCATCGCCCAACCGCGGGCCGTCGCCGACCAGTCGGACATCCTCGTCCGCGGCACGATCAAGCCGGCGAACGCGAAGGTGACGGGGAAACTCCAGGTCGTGAGAATAGCGGACCGATCCACCACGGTGGAGTACGACATCACCGTCGAGGGTGAGCGGTGGGAGGTCCGCATCCCGGCCGGGGATTGCAAGCGGTCCACCTCGTACAAGATCCGGCCGGCCGACGGCGAACTGACCGTGAACGGCAAGGCCGTGCCCGTCATCGACAAGCAACTCTCGATCGCCAACAAATGAGGCCGGGACACTCGACCGCACCCACCCGCGATCCCACGTCGCCTGTCCCTTGAATCCGCCGCCCATAGTTCCGCACAATAACCGCACCTCCTCCTCTCCGCCTCCCCCGATTCCGAGGGTTCCCATGATCGTCGGCGTGCCGAAGGAAGTGAAACCGGACGAGTACCGCGTGGCCATGATCCCGGCCGGCGTCGAGGAACTCACCCGCGGCGGGCACCAGGTGCTGATCCAGGCCGGGGCCGGGCTGGGCTGCGGCATCCCCGACGACGAGTACGCCCGCAACGGGGCCGAACTCGTCCCGGCCGCCGCCGACATCTGGAAGCGGGCCGACCTGATCGTGAAGGTGAAGGAGCCGCTGCCCGAGGAGTGGCCGCACCTGCGGGCCGGGCAGACGGTGTTCACCTACTTTCACTTCGCCGCCGACGAGAAGCTGACCCACGCCTGCCTGAAGGCCGGTATCACCGCGGTCGCCTACGAGACCATCAAGGACGCGAAAGGCAGCCTGCCGCTGCTCACCCCGATGAGCGAGGTGGCAGGGCGGATGAGCATCCAGCAGGGGGCGAAGTACCTGGAGCGGCCGCAGGAGGGCCGCGGCATCCTGCTCGCCGGGGTGCCGGGGGTGGCCCCGGCGAACGTGATTGTCCTCGGCGGCGGGGTGGTCGGGGCGAACGCCGCCAAGACGGCCGCCGGCCTGGGGGCGAACGTGTTCATCCTGGACGTGAACCTGGACCGCCTGCGGTACCTGGACGACGTGATGCCGCCGAACGTCACCGGCCTGTTCAGCAACCGGCACAACATCCTCGACTGCCTCCGCACCGCCGACCTGGTGATCGGCGCGGTGCTCATCCCCGGCGCCAAAGCTCCGTTCCTCGTCCGCCGCGACGACCTGAAGTTGTTGCCGCCGGGGGCGGTGGTGATCGACGTGGCCATCGACCAGGGCGGGTGCCTGGAGACCAGCCGCCCGACCACCCACGCCAAGCCGACGTACATCGTGGACGGCATCGTCCACTACTGCGTGACCAACATGCCCGGCGCGGTGGGGCGGACCAGCACCTACGCGCTCACCAACGTGACGCTGCCATACGCCCTGCACCTGGCGAACCGCGGGCCGGAGCGGGCGATCGCCGACAGCGCCGCCCTGCAAGCCGGGGTGAACATGAAGGCCGGGAAGGTGACGAACGGGGCGGTCGCCCAGACGTTCGACCTGGACCTGCACCCGGCGGTGTGACGGGCTACCCCCACACTGTTGGAATCACCGGCGGGCCGCCGGTGCCACGAACGCAGGGCTTTTCTTCCGTGGTACCGGCGGCCCGCCGGTACTCGTGCATCCCGCCGCGGATGAGGGCCAGCCCGTCGCGGGCGGCCTGCTTCGCCTGCTCCCACGACACCACCTCGCCGGTACCCGCCGCGTCCGCCCGCTTCTGGAACGACTTCCGCACCGCCTCGATCTGCCCGTCGTCCGGTTCGGCCGGTAGGTCGTCGGGAGTGTGGTCCGCACACGGCGTGTGCGGCTCTTCCGGACCCGCACACGCCGTGTGCGGGCCACACTCATCCGCCGTCCCGGCCACCGGACGCCCGTGCCGCAGGCGGGTCATCTCAAAATTCAGGATCATGCCGGCGGCGGCCTGGACGATCTTCGGGTCGTGGTGGACGAGTTGCGCTTGCAGCGCCAGCACGGCGGCGAACACCGCGTCCGACAGCACCGCCCGCCGGGCCGCCGGATCGGCCGGCAGTGCGGGCAGGGTCTTGGCCGGCTCGCTCAGGTACGGGGCGATGCGGTTCGGAACGGCGGAGGTGGCGACCATGACTGGCCCTCAACTTGGACGTGTGTACTCAGTATTATTGTGTACAGTTATCGGGAAGTCAACCGGATTGGTGGAAATTTGTCTCGAATGCCCACGGCCCGGCGGGGGGCGCGTCTTGTAGCCGCGAGCCAACGGCGAGCGCGTCGAACCCGAACGCGCTCGCCGTTGGCTC
>JALHQU010000271.1 GCA_022841795.1 Fimbriiglobus sp. | reverse complement strand
TTCACCGGGCCGACCGACTTCAGGGTGTCACTCGGCCCGCCCCAACTGCCGTTATCCTGCAACCCGCCGTACACCTTGTACGGCCGGCGGTTGTCCACCGCCACGTGGTAGAACTGGCCGAGCGCCAGGGTGTTCAGGTGCTCCCACTTCTTGCCCTTGTCGTAGCTGGCGTAGAACCCGCCGTCGCACCCGATGATCAGGTGCCGGCCGTCCTTCGGGTTGATCCACAGGGCGTGCGCGTCGGCGTGGACGCCGCCGGCCGTCCGCAGGTTGGTGAACTGCTTGCCGCCGTCGCTGCTCACGTAGATGGGCGACGGGGTATCGCACAGCACGTATACGGTGTTGTCGTCGGTCGGGTCCACCCGGATCTGGCTGAAGTACATCGGCCGCGGGTTCAGGCTGTTCACCCGCGCCCAGGTGTCGCCGTTGTCCTTGGACACGAACACCCCGCCGGTCTGGAACCCGTCCTTCCCCTGGCGGCTCTGCACGTTCGGCTGCTGCCCGCCCAGGCCGATGCCGAACGGCTTGGCCGCCGACTGCCCGCGGGTCGGGCCGCCGCCGCCACCGCCCGGAGCCGGCGGGCCGAGCACCACTTCGTAGTCCTTCGTGTCCATCCCCCGCTTGACGGTCAGCTTGACCTTGTCGCCCTCCTTCTTCGCCCCGATCAGGGTGCGGTACTCTTGCAGGTTGGCCACCCCCTTGCCGTCCACCGCCACGATCAGGTCGCCGGCCTTGATGCCGGCCTTGGCCGCCGGCCCGCCGTCCGTCACCGCCTCCACCGCCACCCCGCTCTCCCCGCCGCGGCCGCTGGTGAACCCGGCGGTCGGCGGGTTGGCCGCCGGCGGCGGGGTCTCGCCCGGCCGGGTGCCCAGCGTCAGCTCGATCGTCTGCTCCTTGCCGTCGCGGGTGACGGTCAGCTTCAGCTTGTCCCCGACCTTCTTGTCCTGGTAGGTGGCGATCAGCTCCTCGGCGTTCGCCACCTTCTTCCCGTCCACCGCCGTCACCACGTCGTTGTCCTTCAGCCCGGCCTTGGCCGCCGGGCTGTCGGCGGTGACGGTGCTCAGCTTGCTCCCGCCCTTGTTGTCCGCGTCGTCCATCACCGCCCCGAAGTACGGCCCGGCCGTGACCGGGCTGGGGTTGGTGCCGCCCTTCTCGGTGTCGATGATGGCGTAGATCAGCCCCTTCGACTTGCGGCTGTAGTCCAGGCCGATGCGGCCGGTCTTCACCGTCGGCAGGCCGGCGGTGAGTTTCTTCCACGTCTTCCCGCCGTCGGTCGTCTTCCACAGCCCGCCGCTCGGCCCGTGCGTGACCACCGGCCCGTAGCTGTCCGGCACCGGCGGGGTGCCGAAGAACCCGTCGAACTCGTCCCGCTTGTGTTCCCAGTACCCGGCGATGAGGGTGTTCGGGTCGGTCGGGTCCATCCGCATGTCGATCACGCCCGTCTTGTCGTTCAGGTAGTGGACCTTGTTCCACGTCTTCCCGCCGTCCTCGGTCTTGAACACCCCGCGGTCCTCGTTGTCCCCGTACAGCCGGCCGAGCGCGCCGACGTACACCACGTCCGGGTTCTTCGGGTGGACGATCACCTTGCCGATCTGGAACGTCTTCTTCAGCCCGACGTTCTTCCACGTCTTCCCGCCGTCGGTGCTCTTGTACACCCCGTCGCCGTAACTCACGCTGTTCCGCGGGTTGTTCTCCCCGGTGCCGACGTACACGACCTTCGGGTCGCTCGGGGCGACGGCCACGTCGCCGACGCTGCACGTCGTCTCCTTGTCGAACTGGTGCTCGAACGTGGTGCCGTTGTTCTCCGTCTTCACCAGCCCGGCCCCGCCCAGCCCGACCCAGTAGGTGGTCGGGTCGGCCTCGTTCACCGCCAGGGCCGTCACCCGCCCGCCCATGTTCGCCGGGCCGATGCTCCGCCACTTGAACTGCGACGAGACGCTCTCCGGCAGGGCGCCCTCGCCCGACCCGGTGGTGGGGGTCGGCGCCGCCTCCTTGTTCACCTTCTCCAGGGAGGCGATCTTGGCCTGGATTTCGGCCAGTTGCTTCTTGGCCTCCTCCAGCTCCTTCTGTTTCTCGGCCGGCAACCCGGCGGGCGGGTCCTTGGCCTTGTCCTGCGAGTGTGCCGACGGCACGGCGATGACCGCGGCGGCGAGTATGCCGAGCAGCGGCCAGCGGAGGCGGAGCAGGTTGCTCTTCACGGTGGGGTCTCGGAACGGGTGGAACAGGCGGGACGGTCGGCAGTCTCGGAACGACCGCCAGAAACCGGGCAGCTTACCCAGTGCGGATAGTTTTAATCCCCGCCGCCGCCGGACGCCAGAGGGTACCCGTGAGAGAGAGGTGAGAAGGCGGGGAAAGTGTGCCGGTTACAGCGGTCGGTGGGGGCCAACTGTTCTTCGCCGCGACCTCCGGGAGCGGCAGAGCTTCCTCCGCTCCCGGAGGTCGCGGCGAAGAATTGGGCGTAAGATTGAACCACCCGCACCCCACGCTCCGCACCATGCCCCGCTACCTCGTCGGCATCGACCTCGGCACCACCAACACCGCCGTCGCCTACGTCGATCTGACCGCCAAGGCCAAGGGCGGGGTGAAGCTGCACTCGTTCCCGATCACCCAACTGGTGGCGTCCGGGCAGGTGGGCGAGCAGCCGCTGCTGCCGTCGTTCCTGTACCTCCCAGGGGCGCACGACCTGCCGGACGGGGCGGTCGCCCTGCCGTGGGACAAAGCCGCCGTCGATGTGGTCGGCAAATTCGCCCGCGACTACGGGGCGAAGATTCCGGGCCGGCTGGTGTCGTCGGCCAAATCCTGGCTGTGTCACCCCGGCGTGGATCGCACCGCCCCGCTGCTGCCGTGGGCCGCCCCGCCGGACGTCAACCGACTGTCCCCGCTGGCCGTGTCCGCCCGCTACCTGCGGCACCTCGTCGATGCGTGGAACAACGCCCCCGGCCGTGCCGCCGACGACCACCTCGAACACTGTCCGGTGGTACTCACGGTGCCGGCGTCGTTCGACGACGTGGCC
The DNA here is from genome assembly GCA_022841795.1 of Fimbriiglobus sp. Lineage (GTDB taxonomy): Bacteria > Planctomycetota > Planctomycetia > Gemmatales > Gemmataceae > JALHQU01. Next base: position 5,030 of record JALHQU010000271.1, on the reverse strand, counting down.
CGCAACCTGACGGCGGAGGCGGCGAAGCAGGCCGGGCTGCAACACGTCACCCTCTTGGAGGAGCCGCAGGCGGCGTTCTACGGCTGGCTCGGGCTGCACCCGGCGGACGAGACCGGCAAGCTGAAGCCGGGCATGCGGTGCGTGGTGATCGACGTGGGCGGGGGCACGAGCGACTTCAGCCTGATCCGCTGCGGGGAGGAGAAGGGGGACCTCACGTTCGTGCGGGATGCCGTCGGCGATCACCTGCTGCTCGGCGGGGACAACATGGACCTGGCGGTGGCGAAGGCGATCGAGGGCAAGCTGAGCGGCAAGCTGGACGCGGCCCAGTTCGGCGCGCTGGTGCAGGCGTGCCGGGCGGCGAAGGAGGCGCTGCTGGCGGCCAAGCCGCCGAAGGAGTACGCCGTCACCGTGGTGGGCAAGGGGCGGTCGGTGATCGCCGGGTCGGTGACGGCGCACGTCACCCCGGCGGACGTGACCGCCGCCCTGTTCGACGGGTTCTTCCCGGCCGTGCCGTTCGACGCCGAGCCGAGCCGGGCGAACCGCGCCGGGTTGCAGGAGATGGGCCTGCCGTATGTGTCCGACCCGGCGGTGACGAAGCACCTGGCGTCGTTCCTGCGGCAGCAGTTGCCCGAGGGCGAAGCGCCGGACGCCATCCTGTTCAACGGCGGGGTGCTCCAACCGCCAGTCCTCCGCGACCGCGTCGTCGAGGTGATGACCCCGTGGTTCGAGCGGAAGGGGAAGAAGTGGAAGCCGGCGGTGCTGACCAACCCGAGCCTGGACCTGGCGGTGTCGTGGGGGGCGGCGTACTCCGGGTGGCTGCGGCACACCGGCGGGCGGCGGATCGGCGGCGGGATTGCTCGCTCCTACTACGTCGGCATTGCGGACGAGCAAACGGACGGGAAGCGGTCGGTGGTGTGCGTCGTGCCGCGGCGGATGCAGGAGGGGGAAGAGATCAGCCTGCCGAAGCCGGAACTGGAACTGGCGCTCGGCGAGCCGGTGCTGTTCCCGCTGTACACGTCCACCGTGCGGAGCGACGACAAGCCGGGCGACGTGCTGCGGGTGTCGCCCGACCAACTGCTGCAACTGCCCCCGCTGCACACCATCCTGCGGGGCGGGAAGCGGGCCGGGGTGAAGCGGATTCCGGTCACGCTGGCGGCGAAGAGTACCGAGATCGGCACCCTGGAGCTGTCGTGCGTCAGCCGCGACAACGCCCGGTGGAAGCTAGAGTTCAACGTCCGCGACGTGGTGAAGGACTCGGGGAGCCGCGAGCCGCAGGCGAACGCGACGGCGGAACCCGCGCCGGTGCTGGACGTGTTCGACGAGGAGAAGTTGCAGGCCGCCGGCGACCTGATTCGCGGCACGTTCAGGGTGGGTGACTCTCTCCGAGAGTCACAACAGGGTGGGGCACTCTCTCCGAGAGTGCCAATTCAGCACGGCACTCTCGGAGAGAGTGCCCCACCCGTGAATGCCCCACCCACCCCGCAGGAACTCACCAAGCGACTCGAAACCGCCCTCGACGCCCCCCGCACCGACTGGCCGACCGGCCTGTGCCGCCGGCTGTGGGACTTCCTGACCGAAATCGCCGACGGCCGCACCCAGTCGCCCCCGCACCTGTCCCGGTGGTACAACCTGGCCGGGTTCGCCCTGCGGCCGGGGTTCGGCGACCCGATCGACCGGTACCGGGTGGACGCGCTGTGGAAGGTCATCACCGCGACGGCCAGCGGGGCGATCAGCGGGGGGAACAAGCTGGTGGTGCCGGAGGGCGGGGCGGACTACTGGATCATGTGGCGGCGGGTGGCCGGCGGGCTGAACGGGGCGCTGCAGCAGGCGCTGTGGGCGCGGCTGAAGCTGGCCCTCATCCCGCCGAAGAACAAGCCGCCGGCGAAGGTGCACCCGAACGAGCTGGCCGAGATGTGGCGGGCGGCCGCCAGCCTGGAGCGGCTGGACATCAAGACGAAGGAGCTGCTCGGTGACACCCTGGTGTCGCACCTCAAGCGGCAGCCGGTGCCGCACTACCTGTTCTGGTCGCTCACCCGGTTGGGTGCGCGGGTGCAGTTCTACGGCCCGCTGAACACGATCGTCCACCCGGACGTGGCCGAGCGGTGGATCGAGCAGGTGCTGGACTACCGCCCGCAGTCGGACAACGACCTGCTGGGGTGGGCGTTCTGCCTGGCGCAACTCGCCCGCCGCAGCGGGCTGCGAGGGGTGGACGTGTCCGACGAGGTGAACGCGGGGGTGGCGAAGCTGCTGCGGTCGATCAAGGTGCCGGAGGCGTGGCCGCGGATGGTCGAGCAGGTGGTGGCGGCCGAGGGCGAGGAGCAGAGCCGGCTGTTCGGCGAGAGCCTGCCGATCGGGTTACGGCTGGCGGGGGGGTAGCGTGCAACGCCGCGAGCGGCGTACCCCGTCACGCCGCTCGCGGCGTTGCACGCCCACACCACTACACTACCCGCATGACCTCGCCGCCCGACGCCGTGTCCGTCATCCTGCCGCTGGCCGCGCCGAACGACCCGCTCGTGGCCGCGTGGGAGAAGCACCTGAAGGGCACCGGGCGGTGGGGCGAAGTCCTCACCCCGCACCTCGGCGGCGGGTACGGGACAGCCGTTCGCATCGCCCTCGACGCCGCCACCTCCCCGCTCGTGCTGCTCACCGCCGCCGACTACCCGTACACCCCGGCCGACCTGCCGCAGTTGGTCGAGAAGATCGAGGCCGCCGGCGAGGTGCTCGACCCGGCCACCGGCGAGTGGGTGATGCGGACGCCGGACCTGGTGTGCGGCGCCCGCACCGGCCGGCCGGTGCCGGGCGGGTTGAAGCAACTCGGGTGGACGTACCGCACGTTCTGCAAGCTGGCCCTCGGGCTGCCGCAGCACCCCCTGCCGGGGTGGTACGGCTTCGGCGAACACCTGCGGGCGTGGCGGGCGTGGGTGGTGTACGGGGACGGGCTGAACGACCCGCACTGCGGGTTCAAGCTGGTCCGCCGCTCGCTTCTCGACCGCTTCCCCCTCCAGTGCGACGGCGACATGGTCCACATCGAACTGGTGGCGAAGGCCACGTTCCTGACGAGCCTGATGGACGAAGTCCACCTGACCCCGAAGCCGGACCCGATCCCGAAGCCGGTGTGGGCGAAGAAGGACCGCCGCGCCCTGTGGGGCAAGCCGAAGTTCTGGAAGCCGCAGGCGGGAACCCTCTTCGCCGCGACCAGCGGGAGCGAAATCATACCCGCTCCCGCTGGTCGCGGCGAAGACCGGCCACCTGAATCCCCATGACCCCCGACGACCGCAAAATCCTGTTCGTCACCGGCAAGCTGGCCGAACCCGCCCTGCGGCGGGTGCTGGCCGACCTCGCCCCGCGGGCCGGGTTCGCGTTCGACGTGGCCGTCCTGCCCATCACCGTCGCCGCCCTGCTGACGGCCCCGTGGGTGGCGAAGCGGCTGAAGGTGCCGCCGGACACCGCCCGTGTGGTGCTGCCCGGCATGTGCGGCGGGGACCTCGCCGCGGTGCAAGCGGTGTCGTCCGCCCCGGTCGAACTCGGGCCGAAAGACCTCCGCGACCTGCCCGAGTTCTTCGGCGAGGCCCGGCCGCCGGCCCCGGAGTACGGCACGTTCGACATCGAAATCCTGGCCGAGATCAACCACGTGCCGAAGAAGGAGCCGGCCGACGTGCTGCGGGTGGCCCGCCAGATGCACGCCGACGGGGCGGACGTGATCGACCTGGGGTGCGTGCACGGCAGCTCGTGGGCCGGCGTCGGCGAGTGCGTGCGGATGCTGCGGGAGGACGACCTACGGGTGTCCATCGACTCGTTCGACGCGGCCGAGGTGGAGGCGGCGCTCGCGGCCGGGGCGGAGCTGGTGCTGAGCGTGAACGGGGCGAACGTGGCGAACGTCAAGCGGTGGGCGGAGACGTTCCCGAACGTGCGGGTGGTGGCCATCCCGGACACGCCGGCCGACCTCGATTCACTCCACCGCACCGCCGAGAAGCTCCAGGCGTGGGGGGTGACGTACCGGCTCGACCCGGTACTCGAACCGATCGGGTTCGGGTTCGCCGCCAGCCTCGCCCGCTACCAGGAGGTGCGGAAGCGGTACCCGGACGCCGAACTGCTGATGGGCGTGGGTAACCTGTCCGAGTTGACCGACGCGGATTCGGCCGGGGTGAACGTGCTGCTCGCCGGGTTCTGCCAGGAGGTGGGCGTCCGCAGCGTGCTGACCACCGAGGTGGCGAACCACGCCCGCACGTCGGTGAAGGAGTTCGCGCTGGCCCGCCGGCTGGTGCGGCACGCGGTGACGAACAAGGTGATCCCGAAGAAGCTGGAGCCGGACCTGATCCTGCTCCGCGATCCGAAGCTGAACTCTCAGGGGCCGGAGGCGCTGGCCGAACTGGCCGAGCGGATCACCGACCGCAACTACCGGCTGTTCGCCGAGCGGGGCGAGATCCATGTGATAAACGGCGACATGTACCTGCGGGGCACCGACCCGTTCGCCCTGTTCGCCGAGATGCTGAAGCGGGACCGGAGGCTGGACCCGGCGCACAGCTTCTACCTGGGGTACGAGTTCGCCAAGGCGGTGACGGCGCTGACGCTGGGCAAGAACTACGAGCAGGACCGGGCGCTGCGGTGGGGGTTCCTGACCGTGCCCGAGGTGAGCCACCGCAACCCCGGCGCGGAGCCGGCCGACCCCGAGGTCAGTCCTTCTCCCCCCACACCTTCGGCGTCTTGAAGTCGGCCGGCTTCGGCTTGGCCTTCGGCGGCACCGCCTCCTTGGCGAACCCGGCGAGAACGGCCCGCAGCTCCTTCACCTTGTCCGGGTTCTTGTCCGCCAGGTTCGTCTTCTCGAACGGGTCCGCTTTCAGGTCGAACAGCTCCGCGCTCTCCTTGCCCTTCTTCGCCGCCCCGCCGTCCGGGTCGTCGTCCCCGGTCTTCACCACCAGCTTCCAGTCGCCGGCCCGCACCGCCCCGTTCGCCGGCGTGGTGTTGATCAGGATGCTGGTGTGCGGACTCGGTTTACCCGTGGTCAGCGTCGGCCACACGTCCAGCCCGTC
>JALHQU010000270.1:2921-8047 GCA_022841795.1 Fimbriiglobus sp. | reverse complement strand
AGCGTGAGCGACCGGAGGTGTGGAATCCTCCGGTCGCTCACGCTCCCGGCTCGCCACAAACACGGCTCGCCGAAGTCAGACTCACGCCTTCTCCGTCACCTCCCACCCCTTGCGGTACTCCTGCTTGATGTACTTCATCGCCTGGTCGTTGCCGCTCACCTTGAAGTTCGCCCCGTCCCAGTCGAACGGCTTGCCGGTGCGGATGGCCACGTTGCCGAGCAGGAACGCCTCGGTCAGCGGGGCGGCGTAGTCGAAGTTGGACAGCGCCAGGGCCGGCTTGTTGGCCTTGATCGCCTCCACCCACTCGGCCTTCTGCCCCTGGTCGCCGCCGTTGTTCGACGCCATCGTCTCCGGCTTGGTGTTCCCGCCGGTCTTGGTGCCGGTCTCGAAGAACACGTTCGCCCCGTAGTCGTCCGGCGAGTACGCGATCCCCTTCTCGCCCACCAGGATGCTGCCGCTCTCCACCAGCTTGTTCGTCCCGGCCACCTGCAGCGCCTTCTGCACCAGCTCGTCCGACGGCAGCACCTTCTTGCCGTCCCTCTTCCCCTCGTACCAGTGCAGGGTACACGGCACCAGGTCGCCCCGCTTGGCGAACTCCATCGTCACGTGCGCCCAGCTCGGGCAGGTTTCGGGGTTCACGTCCCCGGCCTCGGCCGACACCTTCGTCGGGTGGGCCAGCTTCAGCCCCATGAACACCATGTTCGCCGTGTGGCAGGCCATGTCGCCGATCGCCCCGGTGCCGAAGTCCCACCACCCCCGCCAGTTGAACGGGTGGTACCCCTTGCCGTACTCCCGGTCCGGGGCGCCGCCCAGGAACTCGTCCCAGTGGACGCCGGCCGGCACGTCCATCTTGGCCAGCCGCTTGGTCACGCCCGGCGCCTGCGGCCAGATCGGCCGGTTGGTCCACACGTGCACCTCCTTCACCGCCCCGATCTCGCCCGCCTGCACCAACTCGGCCGCCCGCCGCAGCCCGTTCGCCGCCGTCCCCTGGTTGCCCATCTGGGTACACACCTTGTACTTCTTCGCCGTCTCCATCATCAGCCGGGCCTCGAACACGGTGCGGGTGAGCGGCTTCTGGCAGTACACGTGCTTGCCCTGCCGCATGGCCAGGATGCTCGGCAGCGCGTGCGTGTGGTCCGGGGTGCTCACCACCACCGCGTCCACGTTCTTCATCACCTCGCCGTCGCCGAGCAGCTTGCGGAAGTCGAAGTACGTCTTCGCCTTGTCGAACTTCTTGGCCGCCCCGCCCAGGTGCTTGTCCGCCTCGTCCACGTCGCACAGGGCGACCACGTCGCCCAGCTTGCCGGCCTGCTCGATGTCGCTGCGGCCCTTGCCGCCGACTCCCACGCCGGCGAACCGCACGCGGGTGTTGGAATCGGCCGCCTTCAGCACGGAGAAGGCCGGGCCGGTGAACAGGTAGCCGAGGCCGCTGGCGGCCCCGAACTTCAGGGCGGAGCGGCGGGTCAACCGGGTGGTCATGGGAGGGACTCGTCGAACGTGGGAACGGGTGGGTTCGCGGCCGGCGTGACCGCGTGGGGAAGAGTGTAGGCGAACCCCGCGGCGGGTGCAACGAGCGAGGTTTGAAGACCTCACCCCCCGGCCCCCTCTCCAACGTGGAGAGGGGGTGTTCAAACGGGACAGACATCGGTGGTGTGGGTCAGCCATCCGCCCGTGGGAACGGGCACACTAGCCGCGACGGCGACTTGAACACCCCCTCTCCACGTTGGAGAGGGGGCCGGGGGGTGAGGTCTTACCCGACCCGCCTTCACGCACCCTTCACCCCCGCCGGTAGCCGGGTCGCTATCAATACCTGCACCCGCCGCCTGGAGCACTTTGATGGGCCGCACCGTCGCCCCCGCGTTCGCCACCGTCGCCGTCCTCGTCGGCCTGATCCTCGCCGTCGCCGTGGTGAACCGCCCGCCGCCCCCGACGGCCGCCGCCGCGTCCGCCGGCAAGCCGGTGAAGCTGGTGGTGCTGCTGGTGTTCGACCAACTGCGGGGCGACTACCTGGATCGGTGGCGGGACCAGTTCGGCGACGGCGGGTTCAAGCGGCTCCAAGACGACGGCGCGTGGTTCACCGACAGCCACTACCCGTACGCCATCACCACCACCGGCCCCGGCCACGCCAGCATGATGACCGGCGCCCCGCCGGCCCGCACCGGCATCGTGAACAACGAGTGGTACGACCGGGCGGCGGCGGCCGAGGCGTACTGCGCCGGCACCCCGAAGTACTTCCTCGTGCCCACCCCGGCGGCCAAGACGAAGTACGCCGGCACCCCGGACCGGCTGCTCAGCCCGACCGTCGGCGACGGGCTGAAGGCCGCCACCGGCGGCCGGGGGAAGGTGGTCGGCGTGTCGCTCAAGGACCGCTCGGCCATCTTCCCGAGCGGCCGCCAGCCGGACGGGGCGTACTGGTTCGACAAGCGGTTCGTCACCAGCACCCACTACCGCGACGGTCTGCCCCGGTGGGCGGACGAGTTCAACAAGTCCGGGCTGGCCGAGTCGTACTTCGGGCGGAAGTGGGAGCGGGCGAAGCCGGCGGCGGTGTACGACAAGCTGGTCGGGCCGGACGACAGCGACGGCGAGGGGAAGGGCACCGCCCAGGGGCGGACGTTCCCGCACCCGACCACCGGCGGGGACGAGAAGCCGGGGGCGAACTACTACAAGGCGCTGACGTACTCGCCGTTCGGCAACGACCTGCTGCTGGCGTTCACCAAAGCCGCCATCGCCGGGGAGCAGCTCGGCCGGGACGACGTGCCCGACCTGCTCACCGTCAGCTTCTCGTCGAACGACCTGATCGGGCACGCCTGGGGGCCGGACTCGCACGAGGTGCTGGACGTGACCATCCGCTCGGACGCGGTCGTGGCCGACCTGCTGGCGCACCTGGACGCGACGGTCGGGGCCGGGCGGTACGCGGTGATCCTCACCGCCGACCACGGCATCGTGTCCATCCCGGAGGTGGCGGCGGCCCGGGGGAACAAGGAGGCGAAGCGGGTGTCGGCGGTGGGGTTCGTCATCGGGGCGGAGAAGTTCCTGCGGGAGAAGTACGCCGACCCCACCCCGCTGGACGAGAAGCCGACCGAGCCGACGAAAGAGGGGGAAGAGCCGGCCCTGCCGAAGACGACGTGGATCGAGAAGGTGTCCCCGCCGTACGTGTACCTGAACCACCGGCTGGTCAAGTCGAAGGGGCTGACCCCGGAGGCGGTGGCGGGCGAACTGGCCGGGTGGGTGCGGACGCAGGCCGGGGTGCAGGCGGCGTACACCCACTCCGACCTGAAGTCCGGGAAGGTGGCGGACGTGGACGAGATCGGCCGGAAGGTGCTGCTGTCGTTCCACCCGGACCGCAGCGGGGACGTGTTCGTGGTGCTCAAGCCGTACCACCTGATCGGGGCCATCCACACCGGCGACAAGCTGGTGACGGGCACCACCCACGGCAGCCCGCACGAGTACGACACCAACGCCCCGCTGCTGGTGTACGGCCCCGGGGTGGGCGGCGGGCGGCGGGCGGAGAAGGTGTCGCCGCTGCACGCCGCCCCGGTCGCCGCCAGCTTCCTCGGCATCCCCCCGCCGACGGACGCCCTGTACGGGGTGCCGAAGACGCTGGGGAGGTGAACCCACGGCGATCGACACCGCGAATGAAACTTGTCCCCCCACCCGCTCCGGGCGCTCCGCTCCCCGGATCGACCTCCCCCGCAGGGGGGGAGGTGAAGAGGCTGGTTGAAGGGTGGGGAATGTAAAACCCGGTGCGCCTCTTCACCTCCCCCTTGCGGGGGAGGTCGAGGTCGGCGACCGCCGACCTCGGGTGGGGGGTGGATGGCAACGGGGTGTGTCGTCTCGACATTCGACCGCGACCGGCCGCGCGTCCTACAATTCCCCGTGTGCCGACCGTCCGCACTGGGCCGCGTTTCATGCCGTCTGACCCCGCCGAGTACCCGCACCAGGAGGAACTCGGCCCGTGCCCGTTGGGCACCGCGTTCCGCAGCGTTCACCCGGCCACCGGCGCCCCGATGGTCGTCCGCCGCATCCGCCCGGACGCCCTCGCCCCGTTCGACACCCCCGCCGCCTACGCCGCCCGCGCCGAAGCCGCGGTCCGCATCGCCCACCCGTACCTCGCCCCGATCCTGGACGCCGGGCTGCACGCCGGCGAGCCGTTCGTCGCCCTCGACCCGCTGGACGGGGCGGACCTGCAAGCGCTGATCGACGACATCGGGCCGATGCCGGTGCTGCTGGCCGCCGAGTACACCCGCCAGGCGGCCCGCGGGCTGGAAGCCGCCCACGCCGCCGGTCTGGCCCACGGGGATGTTCGCCCGGCCCACCTGTTCGCCGGCCCGCTGGTGCCCATGAGCAAGCCGCGGGAGGACGGGTCCACCCGCTACCGCCCCGGCCCGACGGCGACGGTGCGGGTGTGCGAACTCGGGCTGGTCCCGGAGCGGGCGAAGGCGGCCGACTGGCCGGCCGACTGGGACGCCCGCCACCTGCCGCCGGAGCGGCGGGAGTCGAGCGAACACACCCCGGCCGGGGACGTGTTCATGCTCGGCGGGGTGCTCAAGTTCCTGCTCACCGGCCGCCCGCCGGACGCCGTTCCCCTGTCCGTCACCCGCCCGGACGCCCCGCCGGAGTTGATGCAACTGGCCGAGCGGATGCGGGCACCCGTGGCCGCCGACCGCCCGCCGATGGGCGAGGTGGCCGAGCAACTCGGCCGGCTGGTGCAGCCCCCGCCGGACCCGCCCGCCCCGAACCCGAATTCCGACTCGGCCGAGGTGCCGCTGGCGGCCGACGCCGACGCCCAGCCGGTCGGGTGGGCGGCGCACCCGGCGGTGGGCGGGGCGGCGGGCGACACGTTCACCCCGGCGGCGTGGTCGCCGACCGACCCGCACCCGTCCGACGAGTCGGCGGCGGTGGCCACCATCCGCCCCCCGCGGCCGGCGGTGTCGCGGAAGATGCTGCTCGTCGGCGCCGGCCTGTTCGTGCTGTTCAACCTGCTGGCGGTGCTCATCTGGGTGCTGGTGCTGGCGAAGAAGTAGGGTGAGAGTGGGCACAGAATCCGGACCGACTCCGTCGGTCCGGCGGGCCGCCACAGAGGGCGGCCCCTACCAACCACCACTCTGTAGGGGCCGCCCTCTGTG
>JALHQU010000270.1:1217-2911 GCA_022841795.1 Fimbriiglobus sp. | reverse complement strand
TTCGGGGCCCCCTTGTGGGGCGCCCCGCCGATCGCCGATGGCGATCGGGTGTTGTTTTGGAGCCGGTCGTGATCCCGTGCGTCAGCCAGGCGTGTACCCTGCCCACCCCGTTCGCCGACGACGTCGCGGCGGCGGCCGGCGGCGGCGTGACCGCCGTCGAGGTGTGGCTGACCAAGCTGGAAACGCACCTGGAGAAAGCGTCCGTCGCCGACACCCGTTCCCTGCTCGCCGACCGCGGGGTGACGCTGCCGGCGGCGGCGTACCAGGGCGGGCTGCTGCTGTCGCAGGGGGAGGCGCGGAAGGCGGCGTTCGACCTGCTCAAGCGGCGGCTCGACCTGTGCCAGACGTTCGGCGTCAAAACGCTGGTGCTGGTGGCCGACTTCGCGGTGCCGGCGGACGCCACCAACCTGGGGCGGGCGGTGGCGTCGCTGGCCGAGGCCGGGCGGTGGGCCGGCGGGTTCGGCGTGACGTTGGCCCTGGAGTTCCGCGGCACGGACACGTTCTGCACCAGCCTGGACACGGCCGTCACCCTGGTCGAGCAGTGCGGCGAGCCGAACGTCGGCGTGTGCCTGGACGCCTTCCACTTCTACAAGGGGCCGAGCAAGACCGACGACCTGGACCGGCTGACCGCAGCCAACCTGGCGCACGTGCAGGTGTGCGACGTGCCCGGCGTGCCGCGGGAGCTGATGACCGACGCCGACCGGGTGTTCCCCGGCGAGGGCGACTTCCGCCTCGGGCCGATCGTGGACAAGCTGCGGGCGATCGGGTACGCCGGGGCGGTGAGCGTGGAGGTGCTGAACCCGCAGCTGTGGCGGGCGAAGCCGACGCAGGTGACGGAGCTGGCGCTGGCGTCCGTCACCCGGCTGCTGGGGTGAGCGGTGCGAAATCTAACCGCGGTTCCCAGTTTGACGAGCGGAGGGCGCGGATGACGAGGTCTGCAAACCTGGATTTCTTCGCCGCCGAAGCTGACCAGCGGGCCGTCCTCGACTTCCTGTTCTCGTCCACCGACGTGCGGGTGTTCGAGTCGTACTCGGAATACGGGGCCGAACTGCGGGAGTTCCGCTCGACCGACGAACTTGCCGCGGCCTTCCAGCTTGGTATCGACCCTCACGGCAACGGAAGCGTGATCCTGTTGCAATTGTGGTCGCCGTCCGTCATGCGAAACCTGACGATCCGTCGGTTCAAACTCGACCCGGCGCACTGCAACGGGCACACCTTCCGTCACAGCATCGAGGGCGGCGGACTGATCCAACTGTATTTGGGCGGGGTGTGCGGACGGGTCGTCACCAGGTCGCACTACGGGCACCAAAGCCAAGTTCGTGCCCAAGCGTGGGGCGCAAATGACGGGGTCAACTGGGAAGCGCTCAAGGCGTTATCCAATCGCATCCAGTACCACCTGCGCAGTCGGTTAGCCGCGGGCAAGGTTCCGGGCAGGCCGGTCCTACCCCAGGCGATGGAGTTGGCACGGGACGGGTACGCCCTCAAGTTGGCTACCCAGACGCCGTGGGCGTTCGAGCTGCTGCCCGAGGGCAAGACACGCCGAACCCGTCGCCGTCTTTGATGGCGGGGTTAACGCCATCTGGTCTTCGCTGGTGTCCGGCCTTCAGGCCGTTCTTCGCTCGGCAGAAGACCGCCTGAAGGCGGGACACCAACGAAGACCTGCGGCGTGGTGACCTTCGGGGCGGTCTTGTCCA
>JALHQU010000270.1:0-1207 GCA_022841795.1 Fimbriiglobus sp. | reverse complement strand
GCCTGGGTGGTGTCACCCAGGCGGCTCACGCCGCAGGCTCGCCGTTGCACTCCGTCACTTCTGCGTCTTCAGCTCGCTGAACCCCGGCGTGGTGACCTTCGGGGCGGTCTTGTCCAGGTCCGGGATGGTCTCCCCGCCGGCGCGGGTGGCCATGCCGCGGAACACCTCCGGGTTCATCCCCTCGCGGATGGTCCGCACCGACCCGTCGCCCATCAGCACCATGGTGCCGCGGCTGCCGTCCGCTCGCTTCACCAGGAACGGCTTGACCGGGTCGCCGCGGTCGTCCACCCCGGCGGCGGTGGCCCCGCCGCCGGCCACCCACGGCCGCTGGATGCCGTCCGGCGGGGTCTGGATGAGGAACATGGTGTTCGCCAGCCCGTCGGTCACGTCCGCCGGCTTGGACCCGAACCCGTACCCGAGCAGGCCCACCTTCTTCGCGCTGGCCGGGTCGGCCGGGTTCAGCCGGGCGGCGTCCAGGCCCACCCCGGCCACCCCGACGTAGTTGGTGCCGCCGACCGCCCGCCCGTCCGGGATCAGGTCGCTGGTCGCCCGCCACGCGGACGCCGGGTAGTCGGCCACCAGCAGCTCGGGCAGCCACGTCTCGGCCGCCCGCAGGTTGTCGGTCGAGTACCACGGCTGCCGGCGGGCGGCCTGGTCGAACTTCGAGTACAGGTCCTGCTTGCCCATGAACGGCAGCAGCTCGACGAAGAACCCGAGCCGCTGTTCGGGCGGGTACGCCAGCCCGCGGCGGGCGCTCTCCGGCTCGCGGTCGAGCGCCGCCCACGGGAACTCACCCTTCGCGTCCAGGTACTTCTTCAGCACCCCCGGTTCCTTCCGCCCGTTCATCTCGCGGTCGGTGAACGCCAGGATGCCGTTGTCCCCGGACAGCAGGGCCAGCTTGCCGTGGACGATGGACGCCGACCGCTCGATGGCCGACCGGATGACCGTGTTGAACGGGTCGGCCTTCCAGGTGAACTCGCCCTTCATGGTGACGGTGGTGTCGAACTGGTACACGTCGATGCGGGACGAGGCGTTGCCCGACCCGGTGGACCCGGCCGAGCCGGGCTGGCCGTACCCGCCGCCGCCACCCGGAGGGCCATACCCGCCGCCACCCGGAGGCCCGTACCCGCCGCCACCACCACCACCGGGGGGCGGCGGGGGCGGCGGCGGGGGCGGGGCCGGGGCGTCGTCGCTGCCGCCGCCGGAC
>JALHQU010000269.1 GCA_022841795.1 Fimbriiglobus sp. | reverse complement strand
GGTGAGCCGCCGTGACCCACGGCTTTACCACCCGTGGGTCACGGCGGCTCACCGCCGCCGGACCCACCCTACGCAACTACTTCGCGTGCCGATTTACTTCGCCCCGCCGTCCTTCACGAACCGGAAGATGCCCTGCCCCTTGGCCGAGTACGTCATCAGGTACACCTCGCCGGCCTCGTCCTCGCCGTAGCTCAGGATGGGCAGGTTCTTGCTGCTGATCGGCCGGTTCTCCGTCACCCGCTTCTTCCCCTCGTCGTACTTCAGCCCCCACAGCTTGCCGCTCACGTAGTCGGCGTACAGGTAGTACCCGTCCAGCTCCGGCAGCGCCTTGCCGCGGTACACGTGCCCGCCGGTGATCGACTTGCCCACGTCGTGGTGGTACTCCCAGATCGGCTCGGTGAACCCCTTCGGCGAGCCGGTGCCGTCGTGCCAGAACGGGTGCAGGCTCTCCCGCCGCCGCCACCCGTAGTTCGCCCCCTTCGCCAGCAGGTTCACCTCCTCCCACAGGTCCTGCCCGACCTCGCCGAACCAGCCCCGGCCGGTCTTGCGGTCGAAGCTCAGCCGCCACGGGTTCCGCACCCCGAAGGCGTAAATCTCCGGCTTGGCGTTCTTCACCCCGACGAACGGGTTGTCCTTCGGGATGGCGTACTCGGTCGCCTCCGTCTTGCGGTCGATGTCGATCCGCAGAATCTTGCCGAGCAGGTGGTTCATCTTCTGCCCGTGGTCGTAGGGGTCGTTGGCGGCGCCGCCGTCGCCCAGCACCACGTACAGGAACCCGTCCGGGCCGAAGCAGATGGTGCCGCCGTCGTGGTTCCAGTCCTTATGGTGGATCCGCAGGATTTCCTCTTCGGACGCCGGGTCCGCCTTGTTCGGGTCGCTCTTGCTGACGCGGAACCGGCTGAGCACGTTCTGCCGGTACTCGGTGGTGTCCGTGTAGAACACGAAGAACTCGCCGTTCGTCTTGTACTTCGGGTGGAACGCCAGCCCGAGCAGCCCCTGCTCGTTCTCGTTGTCCCGGTACAGCACCTTGCTCTGGATGTCCAGGAACACGGTGGTGTCCTTCTTCGCCCCGCCGGCCGGCAGGATGTGGATCACCCCGTGCTGGGTGGCGACGAACGTGCGGTTCGACCCGTCCCCGGCGTGCGTCAGCACGATCGGCCGCAGCGGGTTCACCTTGCCGGTGTCCTCGCCCGAGTCCCACCCGGTCCATTTCACGTCGCCGAACGCGAGTTCGGTGGCGATCTTCAGCGGGGTCTCGTCCACCTCCCAGCCGGGCACCCGTGCGGGTAACTCCACCACCGTGCCGGCCTTCATGTCCGGCACCAGCAGCCGCCTGCCGGCCGGGTCGTAGCACAGGTCGGCGGCGGACTGTAGCCCCTCGGCCACCAGCACCGCCTTCTCCCCCGGCCGCGGGATGGCCCACACCTTGCCCTCGCTCCAACTGCTGATGAACAGCCGGCCGAAGTGGTCGAACGCCAGCCCGTCCCCGCCCTTGAACCCGTCGGCCACCTTCTCCATTTCGGCGGCGGGCTTGGCCGGGTCGGACAACCGCAGGCGGCTGAGTTCGCCGGTGGCCGCGTCCACCGCCAGCAGGTGGTGTAGGGCGTCCATGGTCAGGCCGTTCGGCCGCTTCACCGCCGGGAACTTGCCGCCGTCGGCCACCAGGGTGACGGTCGGCTTCGGCTTCCCGCGGAGGCGGTACACCGCCCCCCCGCTCCCCTTCTCCCGGTCGCCGGAGTCGCTCACGTACAGGGTGCCGAACTGGTCCGCCGTCACGTCGTTCAGCATGGTCAGCTTGGCCGGGAAGTCCTTCTCGTCGGCGAACACGTCCGCCTTGCCGGTCTTGGTGTCGATCCGCCGCACGCGGGTGTTGTCGGTGACGAACAGCCACTGCTGGAAGGCGACCATCCCGCGGGGGTCGTCCAGGTCGCCGGCGAACACCTCGGCCTTGCCGTCCTTCACCACCATCACCGCCCCGTCGCCGGGCTTGTCCCGCTCGCCGATGCAGGAGACGAACACCCGGCCGTCCGGCCCGACGGCGACGGACTCAGGGTTCTTCAACCCGGAGACGATCGGTTTGGGCGGGTCGGCGGCGAGGGCAGCGGCGGGTAGCAGCACCGCCAGCAGGGAGAGCGTGCGGGTCACGAGGGGGCCTTTCGGTTTGTGGCGAGCCGGGAGCGTTCTGGCGAGCCGGGAGCGTGAGCGACCGGAGCAACCAAACTCCGGTCGCTCACGCTCCCGGCTCGCCGGGCGGGTCACTCTTTCTTGTCTTTCTTGTCGTCACCGATCGGCGGCAGGTCGGCCTGTTTCAGCCCGCTGTGGTACACCTTCGGGATGTACGTCCAGAAGTCGAACTTCGGGTCGTTGTCCCCGTCGTGGCACTTCATGCACAGGCCGTTGAGCGAGTTCTTCAACTGCTGCACGCGGGCTTCCAACTGCACCCTGCCCCGCTCGTTTTCCGGCAGGGCGGCGATCTTCTCCAACTCGGCCAGGGGCGGCAGCTTGTTGCCCTTTTCCCCCCGCTTCCACGGGGCGAGCGCCGCCAGCAAATCCTTGTTGGTCGGGTCCTTGGCGTGCCCGCTGGCCGGCCCGTGGCAGTTCTCGCACCCGTTGTTCAGCAGGTGCTTGGTGTCTTTCTCGTTCTGGAACCCGGTCTGGTACTCGAACCCGGTGGTGTGGCACGACAGGCACTCCGGGTCGTACTGCCGCAGGCCCGGCCGCTTGGCGTACTTCTCCAGCGCCTCGTAGGCGTGCGAGTGCTTCGTCTCCCCCCACTTCTTCACCTCGTTGGCGTGGCACTTGGCGCACTCCTGCACGCCGACGTACTTCAGCTCCGCCTTCGCGTTCTGCACCTGGGCGACGTGCTGCCCCCGCTTCTTGTCGTCCGTCGCCTTCGCCAGCAGAGATGCGAACCCCCGCGGCTTGGTCTCCTTCACCGCCTTCGTGTACTGCTCGAGCAGTTGCAACACCGGGTGGTTCTTCGCCAGCTCGTCCGGCTTCTCCGGGGTCAGGTACTCCTCGCCGAGCGGCACCAACTGGTACCGCAGGTCCAGCCCGGTGGCCGTCTTGAACACCCCGACCAGCCCGACGTTCATCCCCTTGTGCCCGACGTTGATCACCTGCGTGTTTCCCACCAGTCGCGGCATGAGCGGGGCGACCCCCTCGGTCGTCTCCCCGCCGACCACCACCAGTTGGAATTCCGGGTGGTCCTTGGCCGCCTGCATCGCCTCCCCCTCGCTGCCCTGGTACAGCAGGATCTTGAGTTCGGGTTTAGCCTTGTCCGCGGCCAGCTTCTTCAGGGCGGCGGGCACCGCGGCGGCCGGCTTGTCGAAGTCGAACGACGGGTCTTTCGCCGCCACCTCGGCGGCCACCGACGGGGCCACCACCCCGACCACCCCGACGGACACCTTCCCGCCCGAGACCACCTCCACGTCCTCCACCATCGGGCGGTTCTTGCCGGCGGCGAAGTGGTCCGCCCGCGGCTTGGTCTTCGTCACCTTGCCGGCGGCGTCCCGCTCCGCCCCGACCACGTTCGCCGCCAGGATGATCGGCCGCTTGTCGGCGTTGTTCACCGTGTACTGGCCGAGCAGCTCGAACAGCCCGTTCTGGAACTCGGTGCGGCCCGCCCCGACGGCCACATACCCCATCTCGTGCAGCGCCATCATGCCGTATATGTACTTCAGTTGCGCCTGCTCGGTCAGCCCCTTGCCGGGCTGCGGGGCCAGGTCGCCGGCGTCCACCCCGATCACCTCCCACCCCTTCTTCTTCAGCCCGGCGATCAGGTTGTACCGCCGCTCCAGCCCGCCGAACTGCGGCCGGCTGCACCCGCACGGGGACAGGTACCCGAACGTCTGCGCGGACACCACGATCACCAGGTCCGGGTTCTCCTTCGGCCAGTCGGCGAACAGCGGCCGGCCGCCCACCTCGAACGGCTTGGCGGTCGGGCCGACCGGCTTGGCCTGCACCGCCCGGTCGTCCGGGCTGGGGGTGTCGTCGGCGGTCGAAGGCGGGGAATCGGGGCCGCGGTTCAGCACCCAGAAGCCGGTGGCGGCGGCGGCGGCCACCAGAACGGCGGCGAGGGCGAGGAAGCGGACCCACAGGCCGTAGTCGGCGGGCGGGCGGGCGGCAACGCGGTCGGACATCTCAACCCCTCCTGGCGAAGGCCGTCCGTGTAGGGATAGCCGCGGGGAGCCGGCTCGGGGAGGGCAACCGGGATTTGAGTGTAGCCCGCACACTCCGTGTGCGGTTCCGATCCGCACACGGAGTGTGCGGGCTACACTCCGGTTCACGACTGCCCGTTGCCGGTGATCGGGATGCGGACGATCTGGCCGGTGGACTTGATCCGCAGGGCGACGGTGCCGCCCGGCCGGATCCGCCCGCCGCCGACGTCGGGGTCCACCTTCACCTTCATCTGCCAGGTGGTCTTGGTGCCGGCCGTCTGCGGGGCGGGCAGGGGCAGGATGCGGACGTAGTCCGGTTCGTTCAGCTCGTTCGCCGGCTCCAACTCTAGCCCGGCCCGATCGGACATCAGCCGCACCGACTTTTCCACTCCGGTCTTGGTCAGGAACGTGCCCAGATCGATCGTCCCGCCGTCCGCCGACACCGCGCCGAGCGTCTTGGCGGTGACCACCACCTGCGGCACGTGTTCGACCGTGCCCTCCTTCGGGGCGATGTTCACCTGCCTCTCGGACGGGCCGATGTCGATCTCGCGGGTCTTGCCGGCGGCGTTCGGGTCCGGGGCGGTGCGGCTGAGGGTCATCCGCAGCTTGTACCCGCCGGTCACCCGCGCCGGCGGCGGGCCGCCGCCCTCCTTCTTCCCGCCCACCGGGGTGCTCAGCCGGGCGGCCAGCTCCTGGCACTCGGCGGCGGTCATCGGCACCGGGTCGGCGAACGTGAGGAACGGGTCGTTCTTCGCCACGGCGGCCACCGGCGGGGGCAGGTGCGCCGCGCCGGTGCCGGTCGGGCTGCGGGTGGACGAGTAGAAGTACAGCGTCTCGCTCACCGGCGGGGCGCCGTCCGGGATGTCGCCGAACGCCACCCGCGACGGGTACACGTCGCACATCTCGACCATCATCACGGTGGCCTTGAACACCACCGGGGCGGGCGTCGTCATGTTCGCCTTCTTCAACCCGATGGTGGCCTCCAGCGTCTTCGACACGTCCACCTTGATGTTCAGCCGGATCACCCCCCAGGTGGGCTTGTCCGGGGTGCCGGGCGGGAACTCGACCGCGTCCTTGAGCCCGGCGGTGGCCGGGTTGGGGGGGTATTGGGCCTTCACCCGCTGCCAGTTGGCGGCCGGCACCGCCGCGATCATCCGCTGCCGCTCGGCGTGCTCGGCCACGTCCACCTGATACGGGCATGACCCGCCGAGCAGGGCGACGAACGGCTCCGGGGTGGTGGCGTCGATCTGCGGGGCGGGCATCGCGGCGATCTCGACGAACGAACACGCCGAGCAACTGGTCTGCGGGAACGTGATCGTCACCGGCTCCGGGTTCGGGTTGCAGAACCAGAACGGCACCAGGTACTCGCCCCGCTCGAAGTACCCGGGGTACTCGCGGCGGACCGCCTTCTCGTCCGCCGGGTTGTAGAAGATCTGGGCGATGTCGTACCGCAGCAGCTCGCCGACCGGCTGCGTTTCGCCGCTGCCCGGCCCGGCGCCGACCTGCTTCGAGTCCTCCGGCGGGGAGGACAGCTTGAGGACGGTGCCGCCGAACACCGCCGCCACCAGTACGCCCAGGCCGACGTACAGCTTCTGGTTCGTGGTCATCGCGGGCGGCTCCGGCGGGGCGGCGGGGGTACGGGGATTGTACGTCCGCCGCCGGTCCGGCGTTCGGTGCCGTCTGGTCTTCGCCGCGACTGAAAGGAGCGGTGATAGCTCACCCGCTCCTTTCAGTCGCGGCGAAGAGGTTTTCACTTGTCCTTCTTCTCCAGCGGCTTGCCGTCGGTGCCGAGCGGCCCGACCACCGAGATGGTCAGCTTCTTCGGGTCCAGGTGGTCCTTCGCCACCCGCTGCACGTCCGCCGCCGTCACCGCCCCCACCTTCGAGCGGAACGTGCCCAGGTAGTCCGGCCCCAGCTTGTACCGCTCGACGCTGAGCAGCATCGTCGCCACGCTCTCGTTCGTGGTCAGCAGGAACGGCAGGCTGCCGAGCAGGTACTTCTTCGCGTCCTCCACCTCGGCGTCCGTCGCCGGCTCGTCGCGGATGCGGCGGACCTCCTTCAGGAACCCCTCCCGCACCCAGGTGTACTTGTCCGGGAAGGTGCCGATGTACCCGACGAACAGCCCCGGCTGGTCCGAGGCGTTGCCGGTGATGCTGGCCGTCACCGTGTACGCCAGCCCCTGCCGGTCCCGCAGGGTACTCGACAGCCGGTCGGTGAACCCCGGCCCGACGCCGAGCACGTTGTCCATCACTAAGAGCGAATAGAAGTCCGGGTGGTCCCGCTTCACCCCCAGGTGGCCGACGTACACGTGCGTCTGGGCGGCCGTCGGGTCGGACACGATGATCTCCCCCGGCTTGCCGTCCTTCGGCGGGGCGACCACGAGCAGGTCCTTCGCCTTGCCCGCCGGCTTCCAGCTGGCGGTCAGCCCCTCGATCTTCGTCCGCATCTGGTCGGCGTCGAAGTCGCCGACCACCGCCACCAGGGTGGCGTCCGGGGTGAACGCGGCGGCGTGGAACGCCGTCAGGTCGGCGGCGGTCAGCTTCTCCACCACCTTCTTGTCGCCGTAGGCGGAGCGGCCGAACGGGTGGTCGCCGTACACCGCCGCGTTCAGGTTCAGGCGGGCGCGGTTCTGCGGCTGGGTCTCGATGTCGGCGATCAGCGAGACGAGCTGCGCCCGCTTCCGCTCCAGCCCCTCTTTCGGGATGGCCGGGTTCTGCAGGCAGCCGAACAGCAGCCCGAGGCCGAGGTCGGTGTCCGGGGTGAGCACCTTCACCGACCCGCCGGACGACGACAAGCTCAGTACCCCGCCGGCCGCCTCGATCAGGTCGGCGATCTGTTCGCCGGTGTGTTTGTCCGTGCCCTCTTCCAGCACGTCGCCGAGCAGGGCGGCCACCCCGCTCTTGTCCGCCGGCTCCTTCAGCCGCACGTCCGTCACCACCGCCTCGGCGTACACGATCGGCAGCCGTCGGTTCTCCAGCAGCAGGAGCGTCAGGCCGTTCTTGAGGACGACCCGCTTGGCCTTCGTCAGGTCGAGGCCGGCGGCGCCGGATTTGGTTGGCTCTTCCTTGTCGGTGAACCCGGCCCGCGAGGGCCGTGGGTGGTTCGCACCCCCTCCCTTGCGGTCGGGGTTCACAAAAACCGCCGACGCCTGCTTCTCCTTCCCCGCCGGCTGCGGGTCGTCCGCCGGCACCGACCACACCACCACCGCCTTGTTCGGGTCGAGCAGCGCCTTCGCCGCCCGCTGCACGTCCGCCGGCGTCACCTTCAGCACCCGGTCCAGGTACGTCTTCACGTACTCCAGGTCGGCGTGCGTCACGCTCTTGGCGATCAGGTCGGCGAAGTTGTGCACGCTCTCCTTGCCGAACAGGAACGCGGCGATCAGCCGCCGCTGCACCCGCTTCAACTCGTCCGCCGACACCGGCTTGTCGGCCAGCTTGGCGATCTCCTCGAACGCCGCCGCCTCCGCCTTCTTCCGGTCCTTCCCCTTCAGCATCTCGACGCTCACCGCGTACCACCCGGGGTGCCGGCCGGCGTTGTTCTCCGCGCTCACGTCGGTGGCCAGCTCGTCCCCCTCCACCAGCCGCTTGTACAGGCGGGACGTCTTCCCGCCGCTGAGCAGCCCGTCCACGATGTCCAGGGTGTAGTCGTCCGCGTCGCCCACCCGCACCGTGTTGTACCCGATCATCAGCCGGGCCACGTCGAACTTGCTTTCGAACTCCTTCCGCACCGGCTTGGTCCGCGGCTCGGCCTTCACCGGCTCCTTCCGCTTCGGCAGGTCGGCCTTCGGAATCGGGCCGAACAGCTTCTTCACCAGCGGCAGGGCGGCGTCCGGGTCGAACCCGCCGGCGATGATGAGCGAGGCGTTGTTCGGGTGGTACCACTGGTCGTAGTACCGCTTGATGACCTCGGCCGTCGCCCCGCGCACGTGCTTCTCCTCCCCGATCACCGGGTGCGAGTACGGGTCGGCCTTCGGGAACAGGAGCGGCAGGATGGCCTTGTACTCCAGGTCCCACGGCCGGTCCTCCCCGCCCTTCAGCT
>JALHQU010000268.1 GCA_022841795.1 Fimbriiglobus sp. | reverse complement strand
GGTCCCGGTCGCCCCGCCCGCCGCCGCCGCGGCTGCGGCGCTGGTCCCGCTCCTCGTCGGTCTCGCGGAACCGCCGCTCGGTGGCGGCGTCCAACTCGGCCAGGTCGGCGTCGGTGAACGACTCGTCCGGCCGGCCCGGGCCGTCGCTCTTCACCTCGTCGTCCCCGGTGTCGAACCCGTTCTCGTCGTCCGCCCCCGCCGCCGGGGCCGCGTCCGCCGGCTGGGCGAAGCGGTCGTTCGGGGCGTCGATGTCGAACCCGCCGCCGTCGTCGAAGAACGGGGCGATCTCCGGCTCGTCGTCCGGCCCGGTCCGCCGCTCGGCCGAGTCCATCGGCCGCGACTTCGGCTCGTCGTCGTCGCCCTTCTTCTTCGGCTTCTTCGCCTTCGCCTTGCCCTTGTCGTCCGCCTTCGCCTTGGTGCCGTCCTTCTTCGCCGTCCCCTTCTTGGCGGTGCCGGCCGGGCGGGGCTTTTTCTTCTTCGGCTCGGCCCCTTCCTCGCCGGCCGGTTCGTCGGCCGGCTCCTCGTCCGGGATGTCGCCCTCCGTGTCGGCCACCGGGTCGAAGAACGGTTTCTCCGACTCCTCCGTCACCGGCTCCGGTTTCATCCCGCGGCCGGCCGGCTGCGTCGGCTCGTCGATGTCCAACCCGGACATGAACCCGCCGTCCTCGTCGTCGTCATCCCGTGCTGCGACCGGGGCCGGCGCGGGAGCCGGACGCGGCGGGGGCGGGGGCGGGGGGGAAACGGTCGTCACCTGCACCGGCATGCGGCGGATGGGCGGCGGGGCCGGCGGGGTGTCGTCCAGCCCTTCGAGGAACCCGGTCGCCTCGGTCAGTTCCTCGGAGATGTCTTCGGTGAACGCCTCCTCCACCGGGGTGCCGGGGCCGGCGGCGGGTTCGGGCGGGAGGAACGAGGTGAACTCCTGGGCCGGCCCGTCCGCATACCGCGGGGGCGGCGGGCCGGCGTCGCGGCGGAACCCGCCCCGATCCCCGCCGCGGTCCCGGCGGGCGCCGCCCCGCGGCCGGTCGTCCCGCTCCATCTCCTCCAGCTCGTCCCGCAGCTCCTGCGACAGCAGGTGCTTGTAGTACACCGGGTCCACGTCCGTCACGTGCAGGAACCCGTTCCGGCCGATGCCGAAATCGACGAACGCGGCCTGGATGCCGGCCTCGATGTTGACGATCTTCCCCTTGTAGATGTTGCCGACGTAGCTCTCCTGGCTGGCCCGCTCGACGTACAGCTCTTCGAGCGTGCCGTCCTCCACGATGGCGATGCGGCACTCCTCCGGCTGGAGGACGTTGATGAGCATCTCTTTCTTCATGAATGATCCCTTGTGATGATCGGGTGGGTCACTCTCTCCGAGAGTGACCTCGAACCCGCTCTCGGAGAGAGCGGGCCACCCTGCGTTCAGCGTGTTCACTCGACGACCGGGCCGTTCGGGGACAGGCCCCATTCGGGTGCGGCCGGCTCGTCGATCCCGGTCTCGACCGGGGTGTGATCCAGGGGTGCCGTTTCCGGCGGGCCGTCCGGGGGAAGGTCCCCGCCCGACGGTGATTCGTCGCGGATCTCCAGTTCGCCGCGGGCCAGCACGCCGCCGGCGTCCAGCAGGTCGAACAGACCCAGCAGTTTCAGCAGTTCGTCGGCGCGGGCGGTGCCCGTCTGGGTGACCCAGAGGTCGAATTTCAGAAGACCCCACCCCCCGGCCCCCTCCCCGACACGGAGTGGGGGTGGAAGAGTGTCTTTGTCTTTCTCCCCCTCTCCACTTTGGAGAGGGGGCCGGGGGGTGAGGTCTTCAATCGTGATCTCCCGCAGGTACGGCCGCACGTTCAGCCGCCGCGGGCGGGGCTTCAGCCGGTCCACCCACACCTTGTCCGCCGCCATCAGTTGCTCGGCCGCCGCCTGCGCCGCCGGCACCCGGTCGGCCGGCACGCTCAGGGTGTACGTCATCCGCCGCGGCACGGCGGTCGCCTTCATCGGCACCACGCTGACGGCGGTGAACTCCAGCCCGGTCGGGGCGGTGGCGTTCAGCCGGCCCATCACGTCGGCGGCGTCCAGCGGGCTGGTGAGTTCGAGTTCCAGCACCTCGTTCCGCCCCTCCACGCCGAGGGACAGGGACTGGGCGAAGATCATCCGCGGGGTGGGGTGGAAGCCGGCGGTGGACTTGAACGGGATGGCCGCCCGCCGGAGCATCCGCTCCAGGCAGCGGGTCAGGTCGAGGTGGGAGAGCAGCCGGAGGTCGCCGGCCTTGCGGAATCGGAATCGCAGTTTGTCACCCTGCATGGGTCGCCGCCGGTCCAATGGACGCCCCCGCCGGCGTCACCGGGCGGGTTCGGACGGGTGGCGACACCCCGCGGCCGGAGCCGTGGGGTTCGCGGGGTGTTCACCGTCTCGACCCGCACGCCGGCCGACGACCAGGGGAGGGGCACTTCGCCGCCTCGCGTCGCGGTCAGTCGGCCGCTTCGGGGAGAATACGCCTCGTGTAATCCCGCAGGTAGCGGGTCACCTCGCTCGCCGTTTCCATCCGCAGGCACTCGGCGGCCAGCCGCTCGCAGTCCGGGACGGTCAGCTTGCTCACCACCCGTTTGATGTCCGGGATCTTCCGCGGGGTGGCGCTGAACTGGCGGATGCCCAGCCCGACCAGCAGCGGGGCGAACACGGGTTCGCCGCTCATCTCCCCGCACACGTTCACCTCGATGCCGGCCGCCTGGCCGGCCCGCGCCACCAGGTCCATCAGCCGCAGCACGGCCGGGTCGGCGGCGTTGTACAGGTCGGCCACCGCCTCGTTGTTCCGGTCGGCGGCCAGGGTGTACTGCACCAGGTCGTTGGTGCCGATGCTGAAGAAGTTCACCTGCTTGGCCAGCACGTCGGCCACCAGCGCGGCGCTCGGCACCTCGATCATGGTACCGACCGGCACGTCCGGTTTGAAGGGGATTCCGGACTCCTCCAGGTCCTCCTGCACCTCCCGCAGGATGCTCTTGCACTGCCGCAGCTCCATCACCGTGGCGATCATCGGGAACATGATCCGCAGGTCGCCGTAGATGCTCGCCCGCAGGATGGCCCGCAGCTGCGTCTTGAACAGCGGCAGGTTCCGCAGGCACAGCCGCACGCTGCGGAGGCCGAGGAACGGGTTCTTCTCCTGCGCCGCCCGGCCGGTGGCGTTGGCGAACTTGTCCCCGCCCAGGTCCAGGGTGCGGACCACCACCGGCTTGTCCGGGCCGATCTCCTCCAGCACCGCCCGGTACGCCTTGAAGTGGTCCTCCTCGGTCGGGTCCTCCGACTTGTGGATGTACAGGAACTCGGTGCGGTACAGCCCCACCCCCTCCGCCCCGCGGTCCAGGCAGTGCCGCGCCTCGCCGGGGAACTCGATGTTCCCGAGCATGGTCAGCCGCACCCCGTCCCGCGTCACCGCCGGCACGTTCCGCGAGGTGACGCGGTGTTCCCCGCTCTTCGTCCGCTCCAGCCGCCGCGCCTCCTGGTACCGGGCCAGGGTGGGCTCGTCCGGGTCCAGGATCAGGTACCCGTTGTTCCCGTCCACGATCACCACGTCCGCCCCAGACACGTCGGTCAGGAACGGGCCGACGCCGACCACCGCCGGGATCTCCAGCGCGCCGGCCAGGATGGCGGTGTGGCTGGTGGCCCCACCGCTCTCGGTGGCCAGGGCGTGGACCAGGTTGGTGTCCAGCTCGGCCGTCTCGTTCGGGGTCAGGTCGTTGGCCAGCACCACCACCGGCTCGGCCACCGCCGGCAGCGGGGTCCGCTGGTCGCCGCCGAGCAGGGCGAGCAGCCCCCGCTCGAAGTCGATGAAGTCGCCGCGGAGGCGGACCGCCTGCGGCATGTGCGAGGCCGCGTCCAGCCGCTTCACCACCCCGCGGATGTGCCGGCTGACGGCGTACTCGGCCGAGAACTGGTTGGCGCGGATCAGCCCCTCGATGCCGGCGATCAGGTGTTCGTCCTGGTACAGCCCGCCCTTCGCCTCGAAGATGGACCCGATCTCCTCGCCGAACTTCTCGGCCAGCACCCGCTGCTTCCGCTCGGCCTCCACCCGCGCGGCGGCCACCGCCACCCGCAGCCGGTCGGCCTCGGCCGGCACCTGGTCGGGCGGCACGCTGGTGGTGCGGATACGGACCCCCTCGGTGTCCATCACCAGGGCGGGACCGATGGCGATCCCGGGGCTGACGGCGATTCCGCGGCGGATTTCCATGAACCGGGGGGACGGATCGGATGGGGGGGAGAATTGAACGTAGTTTATGACGTGCCGGGTGGAACGGCACCGGCTTCTTCGCTGGTGTCCGGCCTTCAGGCCGTCTTCTGTGGGGGCAAAAAAAGACGGCCTGAAGGCCGGACACCAGCGAAGAAGCCGGCGGTCACGCCGGGTCGTACTCGCCGGCGGTGAGGATGGCGACCAGCGGGTCGAGGGCGATGTCCGCGTCCTCCCCGTCCAGTTCGAGCACCAGTTCGGTGCCGGGCGGGGCGAACAGCATGAGCAGGTCGGTCGGGCTGCGGCCGTCGGCCGCCTTCTCCCCGTTCCGCACGGTGACGGCGCAGCGGAGGCCGCGGGCCAGCTTGGCGAACGCCGTGGCCGGCCGCATGTGCAGCCCGTCCGGCGGGTTCGCCACGATCACCGTTCTGCGGATGATGGTCCCGCCCACCGCCGTCGCCCCCATGAGAACTCCTCACCGGGTGGCCCGCTCTCTCCGAGAGAGGGAGTTCGGAAACCCGCTCTCGGAGAGAGCGGGCCACCCTTTTCCGATCACTCCCCGCCGACCACCGCCCACATCTCGTCGGCCGTTTTGCACCCCCGCAACTTGGCGAGGGTGGCGTCATCCTTGAACGTCTGCACCACGCAGTCCAAGGCCCGCAGGTGTTCGCCCGGTTTGTCCTGCGGGGAGACGAGCAGCACCAGCACGAACACCGGCTCGCCGTCGATGGCGTCGAACGTGATGCCGGCCGGCCGGCGGCTGACCGCCAGCCCGCCGACCAGGGCGGACGCGGAGGCGTGGCGGGAGTGCGGGATGGCGATGCCCCGGCCGATGCCGGTGGACCCGAGCTGCTCGCGGCGGAGGACGGCGGCGGTCACGTCCGCCCGGCTGGCGTCGTCCAGCGCGCCGGCGGCGTGCAGGGCGGCCACCATCTCGGCGATGGCCTCCTCCCGCGTGCCGGCGGTCAGGTCCGGGAGGATGGCCCCCCGCTTCAGGAAGTTGGTGAACCGCATCCCGCCCCCCGAAGTCGTCAGGTCGTCAAGTCCGCAAGTCGTCAGGTCTCCCCGTCGCGGCGGCACCGATCCGGCAGCCAGAGGCGGCCCGGACCTGATGACTTTCCGACCTGACGACTTGATGACCGCTAAGGCTTGATCCCGCCCTCGCCCCCGTGCGACGGGTTGCGGCGGTGGTCCTGCACCTTCTCTTTATAGTGCTTCACCTGCTGTTTCACCTTCTCGATGGCGGCGTTCACCGCCGTCATCAGGTCCGGGTCCGCGTGGTGGCCGACGAAGTCGTGCTTGTGTTCGGCGTTCACCAGGACTTCCACCTTCTTCTGGTGCGGGTGGGCGTGCTCGGACAGGTCCACCGTCACCTCGATCATGCTGATCCGCTCGAAGTAGGTGAGCAGTTTCTCCGCCTTCTCCGCGATCTCGGCCTGGTGTTCGTCGCTCAGTTGCCCGTGGCGGGCGGACACTTTCACTTGCACAGGTACCTCGACTTTCTGCGGGGTGGGCGGTGCCGTCCGGCCGATGGTCTGCGTTAGCCCGACGCGCGAGCGAGGGGCAAGCCACGCTCGGCCCTCGCTCGCGCGTCGGGCTAACAACACCCGGAACGAAGACCCCTCCGTCCGGACGGGGGAATTGTAGCTCGCCGGGAGGGGCGGGCGCCGGCATTCCGCTCACACCCACCGCACCACCACCCCCAGCCAGTTCTCCTTGTCCTTGAGCAGCCCCTCGTAGGCGTCGCCGAGTTGCTCCGGCGGAATGGTGTGCGTGACCAGCCCGGCCAGGCTGAGCCGCCCGGACGCGATCGCCCGCAGCAGCCAGTGCTGGGCCTTGTTGACGTCCCACGCCCCGGCCAGCCGCGTGTGGGCCGGCTCGAACAGCATGTTCCCGTGCGCCCCAGTCACCTCGATGTACCGGCGGTGCAGGTCGTCGTAGAAGTTCACCTCGGCCGCCTTCCCGCGGGGTGAGCCGACGACCACCACCTGCCCGGCGTCTACGGCGTAGCTCATGGCGGTGGGGATGGCGGCGGGCACCCCGGTGGCGTCGATCACCACCTCCGCCCCCTTCGCCCCGAGGTAGTTCGCCAGTTGCTGCTTCACGTCCGGCGTCGATTGGTCGATGACGAAATCCGCCCCGGCCTTCGTCGCCGCGTCCCGTCGCATCTTCACCGCGTCGATGCCGACTACCGGCGACATGCCCGCCGCGAGGGCGCACCGCAGGGCGAACTGGCCGATGATGCCGAGGCCCAGCACCGCACAACTGCGGCCGAGCGTGAGGCCCACCCGCACGCTCGCCCCGAACCCGTACCGGGCGATCACCGCCACCGCCGCCTTCTCGCTCGTCAGCGTGTCCGGCATCTTCCACACCCGGCACCGCTCGTGCCCGACCGTCAGCAGTTCGGCGCTGGCGTGGTTGCCGGGGAACGACACGCGGTCGCCCTCTTTGAACCCGCCGGGGAAGTCCTTGCCCACCTTCAGCACCCGCCCGGCGGCGGAGTACCCGCTCTTGAACGGGAACTTCCAGTCCGGCATGGCCGGGTCTTTCAGCCACTGGTGGCTGCCGGTGTACACGGCCAGTTCGGTGCCGGCGGACACGCCGGAGTACTCGGCGCCGACCAGGATCTGGTTCGGGGCCGGGTCGGGCAGTTGCACCTCCCGGACGGCGACCTGGAACGGCTCGGTGATGACGGCTTGGCGGGCTGGGTTCATGGAATTGCCATCAAAGCCCACGGACGGCCGTCCGTGGGCTTGGGGGAAAGGATCAGCTCTCCATCAGCAGCCGCATCGGGTCGCTGAACAGTTGCACGAGGCGGCTGGTGAACCGGGCGCCGTCGGCCCCGTCGATCACCCGGTGGTCGTAGGTGAGCGACAGCGGCAGCATCAGCCGCGGGACGATCTGCCCGTCCTTCACCACCGGCTGCAGCGCCGACCGGCACATGCCCAGGATCGCCACCTCCGGGTAGTTGACGATGGGGGTGAAGCTGGTGCCGCCGATGCCGCCCAGGTTGGTGATGGTGAACGTGCCGCCCCGCATCTCGTCGATCGCCAGCTTGCCGCCGCGGGCCTTCTCCGCCAGCGTCTGCACCTCGGTGGCGATGTCCCGGACGCTCTTCTTGTCCGCGTCCTTGATGACCGGCACCACCAGCCCCCGCTCGGTGTCCACGGCGATGCCGATGTGGAAGTACTTCTTCAGCACCAGTTCGCCGGCGTTCATGTCGTAGCTGCTGTTGAAGGTGGGGAACTCCTTGAGCGCGGCCACGCACGCCTTCACCGCCAGCACCGTCCAGGTGATCTTCGGCGCGCCCTTCGGCAGCGTCTCGACGATCCGCTTCCGCCCGGCCTCCAGGTCGGTGATGTCCGCCAGGTCGTTCTGCGTGACCATCGGCATGGTCCGCCACGCCACCGTCAGGTTCTCGGCGATCTTCTTGCGGATGCCGGTGGTCGGCTTCTTCTCGATCTCGCCGAACTTGCTGAAGTCCGGCAGCGGCGGCAGTGTGAACGCATTCACCACACTGCCGCTGAACGACCCGCCGCCACCGGATTTGACCGCCTGCCGCTCGACCCGCACGAACCCTTTCACGTCGTCGAGTGTGACCCGCCCGCCGCGGCCGGTCGGCTTCACCTCCAGCAGGGCCACGCCGAGTTCGCGGGCCAGCCGGCGGGTGGCCGGGCCGGCGGGGGTGAGGTCTTTCTTGCCGTTGGCGATGGGCCGGACGGGTTCCGCGCTCGTCGGAGGCGAAGCCGCAAGCGGCTTAGAAGCCGCTTGCGGCTTCGCCTCCGACGACTGCGGCTTCGCCCCGGCTTCTGTTCCACTGACGATCGCGATCACCGCCCCGACCGCCACCTTGTCACCGGCCTTCACCCGCACCTCGTCCAGTTTGCCGGCCACGTCGATCGCCACCGGCATCGACGCCTTGTCCGTCTCCACTTCGAGGAATTCCTGACCGGCCGCCACGGTGTCGCCGGGTTTCACCCGCACGGCCACGACGGTGCCGCCGTCGATCCCCTCGCCGAGCGGGGGTAGCTTGAACTCGATGCGGGAGGGGGTGGCGGGGGCAGCCGGTGGCGAGCCGGGAGCCGGTGGCGAGCCGGGAGCGTGAG
>JALHQU010000267.1 GCA_022841795.1 Fimbriiglobus sp. | reverse complement strand
CGACCGCGAGGGAGCGGGGTCTCAAAAAACCCCGCTCCCTCGCGGTCGCGGCTCGTCAGTGGGTGTTCACCAGCGGCCGGTCGGTCAGCAGCCGGTCGAGGATGCGGTTCAGCTCCGGGTCCTGGGTACCGACCGCGTCGGTCAGCCGGCCGACGGTGACGGGCACCAGCTTCGTCTGCCAGTTCAGCCGGATGCGGGGCTGGTGGCGGCTCCTGTCCAGCCGCCGGTCGGAGCCGAACTCGTCCCCGAACTCGAACTCCGGGACGGCGGTGTCCCACGCCAGCGTGTCCCACCCGACCACCGGCTGCCACTTCGCCTTCCGCGGGCGGTCCTGCGGGTTGGCGTTGTACAGCATCACCTGGGCGTGGGCGGCCAGGCCGTCCGGCTGCGGCTGACGGAAGATCGGCATGCCGAGCACCTCCGGCGGCGGCTTGTGCGCGAACCCGATCACCCCGAACAGCTCGTCCGCCCGCGGCGACCCGTCTTCGGTGGTCCACGGCTCCCGCCCCTTGTCCGGGCCGGTCACGTCCAGGTCTTTCAGCCGGTACAGCCGCGTCTCGTTCTCCACCCACTGCCACCACGCCATGTTCAGGGTGAACTCGTTCGAGTGGTCGTGGTAGTGCTGGGCGAAGTGGGACAGCGGCAGCACAGCCCGCCCGTAGTCCAGGATCGGCTTCCGCCACACCTGCACCCACGGGGTCATGCCCCGCACCATCTGCGACTTGCGGTGGCTGTCGGACTTGTAGCGGATCACCTCCTTCTCCACCGGCAGTTCGAGCTTGAACTTCCCGCCGGTCTTCAGGTTGGGGAACAGCGACCCGGTCGCGCCGTATTCGGCGGCCACCTGCTCGGCCGCCAGTTCCGCCCGCCGCGGCGCCTCCTCGACCGTCCGCACGCACTGCTTGTACAGCCGCGGGATGATGCCCCACTTCGATTCCGACTCGCCGGGCAGGCCGTGGTTGCACAGCTGCTTGAGCGGGATCAGTTTCGTCTCGGCCAGCCGCTCCAACTGGTCGAGCACCCGCCACTCGAACTCGATGCTCGTTTCCATCACCACCGCCGCCCGCACCAACTCCAGCCCCTGTTCACGGAAGCCGCCCAGCCCCGGGGCGGTGGCCATCACCCCGCCGGCCGCGTGAACCCGGTACGCCCAGGCCAACAGCCGCAGCAGCCGCTTCCGCGAGTCGCCGATCGCCCCGCCGGACTTGCTGAGGAACGTGACCGCCGCCCGCATCGCCCGCGGCCGCTGCCCGCCGTTCCACACCAGCGCCTGCGGCAGGGCGGTGAACGCGCGGTTGGGCAGGAACACCGGCGTCTTCTCCTCCAGCTCGATGCCGCCGAAGCTCATGGCCAGCGCGTCCAGGGCGTTCAGCTCGGTGATCAGGTGGTTGAGCGCCGTCACCGCGTTCATCCCGCGGGCCAGTTCCAGCCCGGCGGCGTGGGCGGCGGCGTCGGCCGCGTTCTGCTGTTCCATCTTGGTCGCCGTCACCCGCGTCACGTTCAGCACCCCGGCGATGAGCAGCACCAGGGTGAACACGGCGAACACGGTGATGAGCGCGACCTGGCCGGGGCGACGGCGGGAACGGGTGCGGGCGAGCATGGTAAACTCCGGGTCACTTGCGGAACGACTGGTACTGGATGCCGAGGGTGCCGTCCTTCGACACCGGGGCGTCGTTCGGCAGGGTGACGGTGGCTTCGAGCGGGTACTCGAACGGGGCGGACAGGTCCGGGTCCAGGAACCGGGACACGACCGGGATGTACAGCGGCGCCCGCACTTTCACCGTGACGGTGAGCCGGTCGTGCGGGCCGGTGCCGGCGGTCAGTTCCACCGTGGTGCGGGCGGCGGCGGACAGGTACTTCCGCTCGCAGAAGGCGGCGTCCGGCGGGGTGTACGGGCGGGAGTACGGCCGCCGCAGCCCCGGCTCGGCTCCCACCGCCGGCGGCATGTACTTTCGCACCGCCTCGGCCCAGTCGGCGGCGTGCTCGCGGGCCTCGGCCGGCACCGGCCCGGCGTCGTCCAGTTCCCGCTGCCGCCCGCCCAGGAACGGGGCAACGGACTGCCACGCCGCCTGGTTCATCCGCTCCTGTCTCAGGTCCGCAGGCTCGGCCGACTGCCACACCACCGCCGCCCGCGCCGCCTGGTGCGCGGCGTACTGCACCCCGATGCGGGTGACGAGCAGCAGCCCGGCCTCGACGGCGAGCAGCATGACGGTCAGGTACAGCGGGACGACCAGCACGAACGACAGGCTGTACGACACCCCGCGCTGGCGGCGGAGCAGGCGGCGGAGGGCGGGCATGGTGGAACCTCCCGGTCGGGTCTTTCTTCGTGGCACCGGCGGCCCGCCGGTGTCGGGTCACTACAGCGGCCAGCCGACGGCCGTGCCGATGGTCAGGGCGTGCATCTCGAACCCCCACTCGAACAGCCAGTACAGGCCGGCGGCGATGGGGAAGCAGGCGCCGAGGACGAGCACGCAGTCCAGGGCGGCCATTCCGTTCCGGGGTGGGCGAACGCGACGGCGGAACATCACACACCTCCGAGGGCCGGGCGGAACAGGACGACCGCGACGGCGAAGAACGGGGCCATCGGCAGGGTGCCGGCCGTGAGTTTGCGGGTCGGGTGCCGGCCGGCGACGAGTCGGCGGGCGAATCGGAAGCCCAGGATGCCCAGGGCGACGACCGCGGCCGACAGGTACCCGCCGACCGCCGCCTCCACCCCGCCGTGCGGCCCGAGGACCGCCCCCAGCACGGCGATCAGCTTCACGTCTCCCTCCCCGCCGCGGAACGCCAGCCACAGGACCAGCATCAGCCCGAGGCACAGGCCGAACCCGGCGAGCGACGTCTGCCAGTGGGGCAAGGCGGCGCGGGCGGGCACGTCCGGGGTGAGCAGGCCGACCAACTGCACGACCGCCACGGCCAGCACCGCCGGGCCGGTGATCCAGTTGAAGATCCGCCGCCAGAGCAGATCGGACGCGGCCGACACGCCGAGCAGCCACACGAGCAGCCCGGCCGCCGGCGGCAGCTTCGCCACCAGGCACACGCCCGCGGCGGCGAGCGGGCCGAGTACCCCGACCGCGACCCGGTGCGCCACCGGCACGCCGAGCAGCCGGTGGTACAGGCGGGCGAGCTGCGGGCGGAGTGCGGCCGGACAGGCGAGGGCGACGGCGGACATGGCGGCCTCGGACGGGGGTGAACGAAACGGTGCCGGCCGCGGGGGGCGAACCGGCACCGGGATCGGCGGTCACTGCTTGTTCCCGCCGACCACCACCCGGTTCAGTTCGTCGCTCAGCGGCTTCTCGGCGCTACCCCACACGGACATCAGCCCCCACACCACCACGAACGCGCCGCCGATGAGCAGCACCGCCTGCAGCGCCTCGAACCCCTTCGACCCGCGAGCCAGCTTCTTGATCTTGCCGAACATGGGACGCTCTCCTGGGACGGGAACCGGAACGGGAGCTAACGGGGGGCGTCGGCGAACACCGCCGAGAAGTCGCCCGACCCGTGAGCGACGGCCGCGGCCCACACGACCCCGCCGACGGCCAGCCACACGAACACCCACAGGATCACGCGGAAGTCCGCTCGCCCGAGGTCGGGGGACGGGGTGATCATGCGGCACCGTGGGGGCTGGCGGTCGGCCGGCCGGCGGCCGGGCCGGGCGGTTGGGGTGAACGAGTCGTTTCCCCGCCGCCACTTCACCCAGCGGGCGGGAGCCGTCAGCCGGACCGGAAAATGTCGAACGAGCGGCGCCCGCCGGAAACGCCAGCGGCCGGGGGAGTGGCTCCACTCCCCCGGCCGCAGCGCGATGTGCTGTTCCGCGTTCAGTCCTTGGGCACCCACTTCTGCGTGGCCTCGTCCCAGCGGAACGACCCCCGCTCCCGGACGGGCATGTGCAGGTCGATCTGTTTCCGGTCCTTCGTCCCCTTGTCGTCCCCTTTATTGACGGCCACCGGCTTGCCGGCGTTGTTCAGCGTCTCCTTGGCCGAGCCGGGCGGGTAGTACCCGGTGTTCCCGTTCGCGGCGATCACCTTGTTGTCCACGATCTCCTTGTGCGCGTGCGGCATGTTGCCCGCCAGCAGCGTGCCGCCCTTCCCGGGTTTCAGATCCGCCGGGTCGATGCGGATGGTGCCGTGCGTGCCGTCGCCCAGGTCGATCGCCCAGATGTCGCCGCCGTTCTTCCCGGCCGTCCGCTTCACCTTCCCGGGGTTCGCCTTCGCCAGCTTCTCCAACTCCTCGCGGATCTCCTTGGTGGTTCGCCCCTCCAGGTCGAGCGAGTCGAACCCGCGGCGGGTGGCGGCCGTGACCGCCTTCTTCCCGGCCCGCGCGGCGTCCCCGGCGTTGAGCACGGTGCGGCCGTTCTTGGCGACCTGCTTGGCCATCCGGATCCGCCCGAGGACGATCTCCAACGGGTTGACCGCGGTGAGCAGCTCCTTGAACCCCTCCCAGTGGTTTCCCAACCGCAGGTTCACCTCCGACAGCACCAGGTGGCTGAGCGGGTTGTCCAGCACCGCGTTCGTGTTCTCCAGGAACGCCTTCAACTCCAACAACTCCTCCCGCGGGATCCGCTTGTTCTCCAGGTACAGGGCGCGGAACGTGTCGAGCAGCCGCGCCTCCGGGTCCGGCTCGGCCGTCGGGTTCTTGCCCGTCGTTTCCCCCGTGGGCGTGCCCTTGCTGCCGACGGTCGGGATGGACACGCTCCCGTCCTTGTTCCGGCGGGCGGGGATGCGGCCGGTCGTCGTCGGAGTGTCGCCCGCGGCCGTCCCGCCGCCTCCGCCCCCTCTTCCGGGGGTGATGCTCCCCCTCTCCCCGCGGAGCGTCTTCGCCACCTCGGTCTGGAGCGGGTCTTGCGACCGCTTCCAGACGTCCATCAGGCCCCACGTCACCAGGAACGCCGCCCCGAGCAGGAGCACCGCTTGAAGGGTGCTCATCCCGCGGCGGCGGGCCGTTCGACTGGTCATGCCCGCACCTCTCTGGTTGAGGAACATCCGTCACCCGCCGATGACCGTCACCGGCGATGGGTCCGCGGTCCGGGGGCCGAAGACGGCGGCGGTCAGGTTCACCTCCCGCGCCAGGGCCGAACTCAGCAGCTCCCGGCCGAACCGCGACCGCTTGCCCGTCGGCCGCAGCTCGCCGACGATCTTGTCGTCGGCGGTGGTGCCGGCTCGCTCGAACCGGAACAGCGATTTCACCCGGTACCGCTCCTGCCCGCCCCCGCCGGCCAGCCCGTTCACCTCGGCGATCTCCGTCACCCGCCGGCTGCCGTCCGGCAGGCGGGCCACCTGGGCGATCACCTGCACCCCGCTGCCCACCTGAGTGCGGGCGACGTACACCGGCAGCCCCACGTCGTTCATCAGGCACAGGGTTTCCAGGCGGACGAGCGCGAGCGCCGGCGAACTGGCGTGGACGGTCGTCAGCGACCCGTCGTGTCCGGACAGCATGGACTGGATCAGGTCGAGCGCCTCCCCCCGCCGCACCTCGCCCACCAGGATGCGGTCCGGCCGCATCCGGAGCGAATCGACGAACAGGTCGCGGATGGTCACCGCCCCGGTGCCGTCCGGTTGCGGCGGGCGGGCCTCCAGGTAGACGGTGTGCTCCTGGCTCAGCCGCAGCTCGGACGAGTCCTCGATCACCACCACCCGCTCGTGTTCGGGAATGGCCCCGGACAGGGCGTTCAGCAGCGACGTCTTGCCCGACCCGGTGCCGCCGGACACCACCAGGTTGCGGTGCCCCCGCACCATCAGCCGCAGGTACTCCGCGGCCGTCGGGGTGAGCGACCCCCAGCCGACCAGCTTGTCCAGGGTGATCTCGGACCGCTTGAACTTGCGGATGGAGACGCACACCCCGACCCGGCTGGCCGGCGGGACGATCACGTGGACGCGGAACTTCTCCGGCTCGGGCAGGCGGGCGTCCATGCTGTGGTCGGCGTCGCCGATGGAGCGGTTCACGTACTCGGCCAGGTTCCGCACCGCCGCCATCAGCACGAGCTCGTCGGCGAACCGCCGGTCCACTTTTTCCAGCCGCCCGTTCCGCTCGCAGTAGATCTGGTTCGGCCCGTTGATGAGCACCTCCGTCACACTCTCGTCGTCGTACAGCAGGTCGGCGACCGGGGCGAAGAAGTAGCGGATGGTGCTGCGGTACACGTCGGCGCGGTCCACGGGTCACCTCCGCGGGCTGGGGTTGAACGGGTTGGTGTCCGCCGGCGGCTCCGCCCCGGGTTCGTCGTCCGCCTCGGCCGGTTCGTCGGGTGCCGCTGCCGGCGATGCGGCCGGGGCCACCTGCGGCGCCGGCGGTCGCGTCGGCAGGAGCAGACCGCGGAACTTGACCCCGACCGCGAACGCGCCGGCGAGGGCCACCCCGGCCGCCAGCACGAGGTTCTGCGTCCGCTTCGGCAGGCGGTTCCAGCGGCCGGCCAGCCCGTGGGTTCTGGCGGGGGCCCCGGCCTGGATCGGCGAGAACGGGCAATCGACGGGCACCGGCGGCGCCACCACCGCGGGAACCGTCGGGAACGGAACCGGCGGCGGCAATTCCGGTGTCGCGGTCAGCGGGCGGAACGGCGGCGGGGCCAAGGTCGCCCCGGCGGGCACCGGGATGGGCGGCGGGGCGTCCGCCTGCGGCTCCACCCGCCGCTTCACCTCCGGCACCAGCGAGGTGACGAACTCCGTCCGGCATTGCGGGCAGGTGAGCCGCGCCCGCAGCGTGCCGCTCAGCTGGCGGACCTGCTCGGTGGTGAGCGGCACCCGCCCCGCACACCCCTTGTTCTTGCACCGCACCCGGGCGGACATCAGCACCGCGGTCATGGCACACCCTCCCCCGATCCCCCACCGAGCGGGCCGGCGGCAGGGTTCGGACGGCGGACCGGGAAAAACCGTCGTCCGAATCGTCCGAACCGTCCGCTCGGCGAGGTGCCGCCGGCAGGAGGGTGTCATGTCCGATCCCGTTCGTTCCGCGTTCGTGTCCACCCACACGGTGACGGCCGAGCAGTGGGAGGACGCCGCCCGCGTCACCCGGCCGGGTGACGACGTCCTGGCCACGCTCACGAGCCAGCCGGCGTGGTGGTCGGCGGGCGGGTCCGCCCCGGCGGTCACGTCGTATCACCTGAAGCTGGTGCCGTCGCTGGCGAAGGCGGGGGCGCTCGCCTCGCTCGCCCGCCGGCTGCGGTGGGGCAAGTACCTGATCCGCGGCGAACTCGGCCGCGGCGGGATGGGGGTGGTGGTCCGCGGGTGGGACCTGGACGCCGGGGCGGACGTGGCGCTCAAGCGGATGCGGGGGCAGTCGCGGGACGGGCGGGAGCGGTTCCGCCGCGAGGGGGAGATCCTGTCCCGGCTGGATCACCCGTCCATCGCCCGGTTCGCCGGGGTGGACCGGCTGGACGGGGCGGACGTGCTGGTGATGGAGTACGTGCCCGGCGAGTCGGCGTCGCGGCTGGTGCGGCGGCTGACCAGGGAGGGCCAGCGGGTGCCGTGGAAGACGGCGGTGGGGTGGGCGGTGGAGGTGCTGGACGCGCTGGCGCACGCGCACGGCCGGCAGGTGATCCACCGGGACATCAAGCCGGGCAACCTGATGATCACCGGCATCGGCGGGGCGGGGGTGAAGCTGCTCGACATGGGGCTGGCCAAGTGCGGCGAACTGGCCGACGCTGACCTGACGCGGGCCGGGCAGATCCTGGGCACGTGCGAGTACATGCCGCCGGAGCAGTGGGCCGGCGGGAAGACGGTGACGCCGGCGGCCGACCTGTACGCCCTGGGCGGCACCCTGTTCTTCCTGCTCACCGGCCGCAGCCCGTACTCCGGTTCGTCGATGCACCAGCAGATGCACGGCCACCTGTCGGCCGAGGTGCCGGCGGTGCGGGCCGAGCGGGCGGACGTGCCCGAGCCGCTGGATGCGGTGGTGCGGCGGATGCTAGCCAAGAACCCGCTGCACCGCGGCACCGCCCGCGAGCTGCGGTGGCAGCTGGAAGGGGTGCTGGCCGCCCGCGACGCGGCGGCGGTTCTCGACCCGGTTCCGGCGGACGTGGGGTGGGGGCCTTACCCGCGGGGCGACTCGACGGTCAGCCGCGGGTCCGCCCTGGCCGGGCGGTCGAGCACGGTGCTGGGCGGGGGGGCGAGCACGGCGGTGCGGTCGCGGGTGTGGCCGCTGGTGCGGGAGATGGGCGGGGAGGTGAAGCGACTGGTCGGGCTGGGCCGCCGGCACCGCACGTCGGTGTACGACGACCCGCCGCTCGTCCGCCTGCTCACCCTCGGGCTGGCCGTCGTCCACACCCTCCGCGGCCGGCCGTGACCAGCACCGCCTCTCAGAGACGGTTCCAGAAGCCGATCGCCGGTGGCGATCGGCGGGGCGACGCTCGACGGCGCCCCCGG
>JALHQU010000266.1 GCA_022841795.1 Fimbriiglobus sp. | reverse complement strand
TCCCGATCATCCCGGTGGTCGCCGCCGCCCGGCTGCCGATCATCATCGTCCCCGGCATCATGGGCAGCCGGCTGGAGGAGACGCCGGAGGGCCGCCGGGTGCTCGTGTGGGACCCGGCCCCCACCCCGGTGTCGTGCCGCGTGGCTACCCCGTCGTTGGGCCTCAGCCGGCTGGCCGACCCGAACCCGCTCACCCCGTGCGAGCAGCACGACATCCCGAACCGCATCCCGTGCCGGGACGAGTTCCGCGACGCCACCGCCATCCCGCACTTCGGCAACCTGGTGTTCGGGGCGTACAACCGGCTGGCGTTCGACCTGAACGGGCCGACGTTCCGCTCGGCGCTGGTGGCGGCCACCGGGCGGGACGTGAAGGTGTACGCCTGCGGGTACGACTGGCGGCAGGACAACGCCCTGTCCGCCCAGCGGCTGCGGGACGTGGTGGACGAGGCCCGGCGGGAGACGGGGTCGGACAAGGTGGTGATCGTGGCGCACAGCATGGGCGGGCTGGTCAGCCGGTTCTTCAGCCACATGCTCGGCGGGGAGTCGAAGATCGCCGCCCTGATCCTACTCGGCAGCCCGTCGCACGGCGCGCCGCTGGCGTACTCGTCGCTCAAGGCCGGGCTGCCGCACCTGCTGCCGGGGTTCATCCGGTCGGTCATCCAGCGGCTGCCGGGGTTCGTCGCCCAACTGCCGGCCATCCGCTTCTTCCGCAGCCTGCCGTCCGTGTACCAACTGCTGCCCACCGCCCACTACGGGCGGTCCAACCCGGACTGGCTGGACTTTTCCCCGAACCCGAACCCGTCCGGCGACACCGACGGGTCGAACGTGATGAGCCTCTACAACGACTCGTTCACCGGGTTCATGGACGGGCTGAACGGCAGTCCGGCGCTGAACGTGCGGGTGGCCCTCGCCCTGGCCGCGCGGGCGGCCATGGACGCCTTCCTGTTCAGCCCGACCAGCGGGTGCTACATGCACCCGAACACGTTCATCTTCCACGCCACCGGCACGCCCACCGAGGACCGCTTCCGTCTCACCCGCACGTCCGGGTCGGTGCCGTTCAACCTGGCCGTCACGCACAGCGGGCGGGGGGACGAGACGGTGCCCGAGTTCAGCGGCACCGCCAGCGGGTGCGGGCCAGCCGCCCCGCGGTTCGACTTCGGTGGGGTGAAGCACGGCGACCTGCCGAACGACCCCGGCGTGATCCGCCGCATCCAGGCGATCATCACCAGCCTGCTCGGCCCGACGCCGGTGCCCACCCCGATCCGCACCCGCATCGCGGCCGCCGACCCGGTGTTCGCCGGCGGCGCGGCGTGACATAGCGCGCGAGTGAACCGCTCGTCACAAGCCCGGCACTTGCGATGGGCGGTCTCGCTCAACTACAGGTTGACCTTTCCGTGGACCTTCGGGTCGTCGCCCACGTCCGGCCGTGACCCGGTGACGAGCGCCTTGCCGGCCTCGATCAGGTACTTCAGCCCGCTCGTGCCGCTGTTGTCCCAGTACTCCCCAGCGGTGCCGTCCACCCGCAACAGGGCGATGTTCGGGTCGTCCTGGCCGCCGGGGAACCACACCTTCCACTCCACCTTCCACAGCTGCGCCAGCTTCGCCCGGTCATCGACCACCGCCGCCTTGCCGCTGAGCGAGACGAACTTGGTCTTCGACTGCATGGTCACCACCACGTGCCCGTCCCGTTCGAGTTCGTCCACCTTCCCCGAGTGGCGGTCGGTGGCGAACCACAGGGTGCCGTCGGGCTGGGCCTCGGCGAGGGCCATCGGCCGGCCGCGGAGGCTGCCGTCCGGGGTGCGGGTGATCAGCATGGCCACGCCGAACTCGTCGAGCAGTTCGCGGAGCTTGGTGTCGGGTGAGGTCGCCATCGGTGGTACTCCCGGGTGAGTGAAAGCGAACAGTGCGGGAGAACTGGCGGCAACTCCCGGGCCACCAGCGGTTCGCGACTACAAATGAGTTGTCGCCCTCCGTCGCCTGAAAGCTACGACGGAATCCATCATGCTGGACGTTCGCCTCCGCCCCGCCACCCCCGCCGACCTCGACCTGCTCCGCTGCTGGGACGAGCAGCCGCATGTGATCGACTCCGACCCGAACGACGACTGGAACTGGGAGGTCGAATTGCAGCGAACCCCGCCGTGGCGTGAGCAACTCATCGGCGAGGTGGACGGCCGGCCCGTGGGGGTCGTTCAGATCATCGACCCGGCCGAGGAGGAGACCCACTACTGGGGCGATGTGCCGGCGAACCTGCGGGCCATCGACATCTGGATCGGGGCGGCGACCGACCTGAACCGCGGGTACGGCACGGCGATGATGAGGTTGGCCATCGCCCGATGCTTCGCCCCGCCGGAAGTGACCGCCATCCTGATCGACCCGCTCGCGAGTAACACGGCCGCGCACAGGTTCTACGAGCGACTCGGGTTCCGGTACGTCGAGCGGCGGCGGTTCGATGAGGACGACTGCCTCGTGTACCGGCTGGACCGGGCGGACGCGGGGCGGTGACACCCGTAGGAATAGGAGCGACAGGACAGGGAAACCCGGAGGGCGGATGACCAGCCACTACAACCTGACCCACCTGAAGGCACTCGAGGCCGAGAGCATCCACATCATCCGCGAGGTGGCGGCCGAGTTCGACCGGCCGGTGATGCTGTACTCGATCGGCAAGGACTCGGCCGTCATGCTGCGGCTGGCGCAGAAGGCGTTCCACCCCGGCCGGCTGCCGTTCCCGCTGCTGCACGTGGACACCACCTGGAAGTTCCGGGCGATGATCGAGTTCCGGGATCAGTTCTGCCGAGAGCAGGGACTGGACCTGAAAGTGTGGACGAACCAGGAGGGGGTGGCGGCGGGCATCAACCCGTTCGACAGCGGGTCGAAGACGCACACCGACGTGATGAAAACGGCGGCACTGAAGCAGGCGCTGAACCAC
Organism: Fimbriiglobus sp.; assembly: GCA_022841795.1. Taxonomy (GTDB): domain Bacteria; phylum Planctomycetota; class Planctomycetia; order Gemmatales; family Gemmataceae; genus JALHQU01. The sequence continues at coordinate 5,446 of JALHQU010000266.1, read as the reverse complement.
TACCAGTACGACGCCGCGTTCGGCGGCGCCCGCCGCGACGAGGAGAAGAGCCGGGCGAAGGAGCGGGTGTACAGCTTCCGCGACAAGCTGCACCAGTGGGACCCGAAGAACCAGCGGCCGGAACTGTGGAACCTGTACAACGGCAAGGTGAACAAGGGCGAGAGCATCCGCGCGTTCCCGCTGAGCAACTGGACCGAACTGGACGTGTGGCAGTACGTCCACCTGGAAAACATCCCCATCGTGCCGCTGTACTTCGCCGACGTCCGCCCGGTGGTCGAGCGGGACGGCACGCTCATCATGGTGGACGACGAGCGGATGCAGAAGCGGCTGCGGCCGGGCGAGGTGCCGATGATGAAGCGGGTGCGGTTCCGCACGCTGGGGTGTTATCCGCTGACCGGGGCGGTCGAAAGTTCGGCGACCACGCTGCCGGAGATCATCGAGGAGATGCTGCTGGCGAAGAACAGCGAGCGACAGGGGCGGGTGATCGACCACGACGAGGCCGGGTCGATGGAGCAGAAGAAGCGGGAAGGATACTTCTAGGTTTTGGGTTTCAGCCCCGAAGGGGCGACAGCCAATAGCCCAGGGTGTGAACCCTGGGAATGTAATCATGATGCCCAGGGTTCACACCCTGGGCTATTGGCTGTCGCCCCTTCGGGGCTTTGTGGAGCGTCGCCAGATGCCGCAATCGCTCGTGTGCTTGCCGGTCCACTTCGTGTTCAGCACGAAGGGGCGTGAGCCGTGGATCGGCGACGAGTGGGTGACGCGGTTGTACAGCTACATCGGCGGGATCGCGGACGCCGAGAAATGCAAACTGCTCGCCGCCGGAGGGTTGCCGGACCACATTCACCTGCTCGTGTCGATAGGGCGGACGATCGCCGTGGCGGACCTGATGCGGGTGGTGAAGGCGAATTCGTCGAAGTGGGTTCACGACACGTTCGCCGGGCAGCCGTTCGCGTGGCAGAACGGGTACGGTGCGTTCGCCGTAGGGCACAAGCAGATCGGGGCGGTGCGTGAATACATCGCCCGGCAAGCCGAACACCATGCCGCCACGACGTTCCAGGACGAATTTCGGGCGCTGCTGACCGAACACGACATCGAGTGGGACGAGAAGTACGTCTGGGATTGACCTGACAACAAGCCCCGAAGGGGCGGCAGCCAATAGCCCAGGGTGTGAACCCTGGGATACATATTCCCAGGGTTCACACCCTGGGCTATTGGCTGCCGCCCCTTCGGGGCTTGGGGTTTTCGACCGAGAACACACATGCCAGCGGTTGACCTGACGCACGAAGACATCCACGCCTACCTCGCCCGCCACCAGAAGAAGGAGTTGCTGCGGTTCCTCACCTGCGGCAGCGTGGACGACGGCAAGAGCACGCTCATCGGCCGGCTGCTGCACGACACCAAGATGATCTACGAGGACCAGCTGGCCGCCGTGAAACGGGACAGCGAGAAGGTCGGCACCACAGGGGCGGGTGAGATCGACCTCGCACTGTTGACGGACGGGTTGAAGGCGGAGCGGGAGCAGGGCATCACCATCGACGTCGCCTACCGCTACTTCTCCACCGACCGCCGCAAGTTCATCATCGCCGACACCCCCGGCCACGAGCAGTACACCCGGAACATGGCGACCGGGGCCAGCACCTGCCAGCTCGCCATCATCCTCATCGACGCCCGCCACGGGGTGCAAACCCAGACCCGCCGGCACTCGTACATCGTGTCGCTGCTCGGCATCCGCCACGTCGTCGTGGCCGTCAACAAGATGGACCTCGTCGGGTTCTCGCGGGAGGTCTACGACCGCATCAAGGACGAGTACACCGGGTTCGTGGCGAAGCTGAACCTGCCGGACGTCACCTTCATCCCGATGTCGGCGCTGAAGGGCGACAACGTGGCGAGCCGCAGCGAAACGATGCCGTGGTATCACGGCCCGGCCCTGCTCGACCACCTGGAAACCGTCCACATCGCCAGCGACCGCAACCTGACCGACCTGCGGTTCCCGGTGCAGTATGTGATCCGCCCGAACCTGGACTTCCGCGGGTTCGCCGGCACGGTGGCGTCCGGCATCCTTCGCGTTGGCGACGAGGTCGTGGCCCTGCCGTCGGACAAGCGCAGCCGGGTGAAATCAATCGTGACGTACGACGGCGAACTGACCGAGGCGTTCGCCCCGCAGGCGGTGACGGTCACGCTGACCGACGAGGTGGACGTCAGCCGCGGGGACATGCTCGTTCACCCCGATAGTCCGCCGCACGTGTCCGGCCAGATCGAGGCGGTGGTGGTGTGGATGGCCGAGCAGCCGCTCGTCCCCGGCAAGGCGTACACGCTCAAGCACACCACCCGGCAGGTGTCCGCCGAGGTGGCGGCGTTCCGGTACGGCGTGGATGTGAACACCCTGGAGCACCGGCCGGTCGCCCGGCTAGGGTTGAACGAGGTCGGACATGTGCAGCTCAGTCTCACCCGCCCGCTGGCGTGTGACCCGTACCGCACGAACGCGGCCACCGGGGCGTTCATCCTGATCGACCGGCTGACGAACACCACGGTCGGGGCGGGCATGATCCTGGAAGCCGGCACCCAGCGGCAGGCGGAGCCGGTGGCGACCGCCAAGGGCCGCGAAAGCCTGATCGCCCCGGCCGAGCGGGAGCAGCGGTTCGGGCAGAAGCCGGTGACGGTGCTGCTGGTCGGGCTGACCGGCAGCGGCAAGAGCCGGATCGCCTACGCCCTGGAGCGACGGCTGTGGGACGCGGGGCGGGCGGTGACGGTGCTGTACGGTCAGAACATGCGGCAGGGGCTGAACCGCGACCTGGGGTTCACCGCCGACGACCGCTCGGAGAACCTGCGGCGGTCGGCCGAGGTGGCGAAGCTGATGAACGACGCCGGGGTCATCACCGTGGCGGCGTTCGTGGCCCCGCACGCGGCGGTGCGGGAGAAGGCGAAGGAGTTGATCGGCCGCGACCGGGTGCTGGAGGTGTACTGCACCGCCCCGATGGAGGTGCTGCGGACGCGGGACCGGAGTGGAGCCTATCAGCTGGCCGACGAGGGCAAGATCGCGCAGATGCCGGGGGTGACGGCGGCGTTCGAAGAGCCGACCGCCCCGGACCTGGTGCTGCCCACTGACCAAGTCAGTGTGGACGAGAGCGTCGGCCGCATCGTCGAGCTGATGAAGTCGAGGGGCTATCTCCGTTAGCGCGGCGGCACTCCGACGCCGTTCCGTCAGTCGGCGGCGAAGCGGTAGCCCACCCCCTGTTCGGTCAGGATGTAGCGCGGTTGCGTCGGGTCGGGTTCCACCTTCCGCCGCAGGGTGGCCACGAACACCCGCAGGTAGTGGTTCTCGTGGACGTCGTGCGGCCCCCACACGTCCCGCAGCAGATGCCGGTGCGTCAGCACCTTCCCGGCGTTCCGCATGAGCAGCACCAGCAGCTTGTACTCCAGCGGGGTCAGGTGGACCGGCTCGCCCGCCAGGGTGACGACTCGGGCGGCAACGTCAATCCGCAGATCGCCGACCTGGAGGGCGGTGCCCTCGGTCGGTTTCGGGCCGGCGTGCCGCAGGGCTGTCCGCATCCGCGCCAGCAACTCGCCCAGGCCGAACGGCTTCGTCAGGTAGTCGTCGGCCCCGGCGTCCAGCGCCTCCACCTTCTGCTTCTCCTGATCCCGTGCGGACAGGACGAGGATCGGGGCGGTCAGCCACTCCCGCAGCCGCCGCAATACGTCCTGGCCGTCCACCCCCGGCAGCCCGAGGTCGAGGATCACCAGGTCCGGCGGCTGGGTCGCCGCCTTCTTCAGCCCCTCCTCCCCGGACGCCGCCTCGTCCACCCGATACCCTTCCGCGGCCAGCGAGGCGCGGAGGAACCGGCGGATCGGCGTCTCGTCCTCGATCACCAGCACCAGCAGATCGTTGGTCGGCATGACCGTTACTCTACCGGCAGCCGCGGCGGGTTGTCGGCCAGCGGCAGCCGGACGGTGAACTTGGCCCCGCCCCCCGGCCGGTTGGCCGCACCGATGGTGCCGTCGTGCAGTCGGACGATCGCCCGGCAGATGGCCAGCCCCAGCCCACTCCCCCGCCCGGCGTCCGAACCGATCGACCCGCGGTGGAAGCGGTCGAAGATGTTCTCCTCCGAGCCGGGCGGCAGGCCGGGTCCGTCGTCGGCCACCGAGACCAGCAGCTCGCGGCCGTGGGCGTCCGCCGTGACGACGACGTTCGACCCGGCCGGGGTGTACCGGGCGGCGTTCTCCAGCAGGTTGGCGAACACCTGTTCGAGCAGCAGCCCGTCCACGAACAGCAGCGACATCTCCGCCGGCAGCCGGACCTCGACCCGGTGGCGGTCGAGCAGCGGTTGCGCCCGCCGCAGGGCCGAGCCGATGACGTCTTCCAGCACATGCCACTGCTTGTTCGGGGTGACGGCTCCGGCGTCCAGCCGGGCGATCTGGAGGATGTTTTCCAGCAGCCGGTTCAGCCGCACGGCCTCGTCGGCGATGGTGTCGAGCAGCTCACGCCGCGTGCCGGCGGCCGTCGGTTCCAGTTGCAGCAGCGTGCTACTCGCCCCGGCGATGGCGGCGAGCGGCGTCTTCAGGTCGTGCGACACGCCGCTGAGCAGCGTGCTGCGGACCTGCTCCGTTTCCGCCCGCAGCCGGGCGTCGGCCGCGCTCACCGCCATCCGGTCCCGCTCCAGGGCCAGGGCCAACTGGCTGGCGCAGCTTTCGAGCCACTGCCGCTGGTCGGGCTGGAGCAGCCGGTCCATCGCCTCGACCCGCACGCCGATCGCCCCGAACGTCGATTGCGAGCCGGTGAGCGGCACGAACAGGGCGACGGCGTTCGGCAGGGTGTCGGTGCCCCGCCCGGCGACGCGGTCGTGGGTCATCACCCAGTGGGCGGTCGGGTCGCTGACCGTGTGCAGGGCGATCGAGCTGTCGCCGCCGAACACCACGGCCGGCGGGGTTCTGGGGTCGGCACCGGCCGCGGCCAGGTAGATCGCCACCTCGCCCCCGGTCGTCTCCCGCAGGTGCTTGCCGGCGGCGGCCACCAGGAACACGTCCCCGGCGAGCGAGCTGAGCTGCTTGCCCAGCCGGTGCAGGGCCAGGGTGCGTTGCTCCCGCCGGCGGCCGAGGTCGAGCTGGGTGCGGAGGCGGGCGGTCAGGGTGCTGATGAGCAGCCCGATCACCAGCATGACGGCGAACGTGAACAGGTACTGGGTGTCGTTCACCGTCAGCGAGTGGATGGGCGGGACGAAGAACACGTCGAACACCAGCACCGAGGCGACGCTCGCCGCCACCGCCGGCCCGCGGCCGAACCCGAACGCCACCGCCGCCACCGCCGCCAGGAACACCATGACCACGTTCGCCTCGGCCACCTGCAGGTGGGCGAACCCCTTCGCCACGAGCCACGCGACGCCCACCACCCCGGCGGCGGCCAGGTAGCCGGGCCACGAGACCGGCGCCGGCACCCGCGGCGGGGCGG
>JALHQU010000265.1 GCA_022841795.1 Fimbriiglobus sp. | reverse complement strand
GCGGTGAGCCGCCGTGACCCACGGCTTTACCACCCGTGGGTCACGGCGGCTCACCGCCGCCGGACCCACCCTACAGCCGCTCACCGCGGCTGGCACGCCGGGCAGAAGTGGCTGCTGCGGCCGGCCACCCGCAGCACCTGAACCTCCGCCCCGCACGTCGGGCACCCTTCCCCGCCACGGCCGTACACCGCAAATTCGTTCTGGAACCCGCCCCGCAGCCCGGACCCGCCGACGTAATCGCGGATGGTGCTGCCGCGGCCGTCGATCGCCCTCGTCAGCACCACCTCGATCGCCTTCCGCAGCCGGTCGCACCCGGCATCGGTCAGGTCCGCCCCGCGGGTCTCGGGGTGCAGCTTCGCCCGGTGCAGGCTCTCGTCGGCGTAGATGTTCCCCACCCCGGCCACCACGGATTGATCCAGCAGGATCGCCTTGAGCGTCCGCTTCGACGCCCGCACCGCGTCGCGGAACGGCTGGGCCGGCAGGCCGAACGGCTCCGGGCCGAGCTTCTCGCCCAGGTGCTTCTCCACGTCCGTGTTGGGCGGGAACCACTCGACGCTGCCGAACCGCCGCGGGTCGCGGTACTGGAGGTTCGTGCGGTTGTCCAGAAAGAACAGGAAGTGCGTGTGATCCTTGATCGGGTCGGCCGACGGCATGACGGTGAACTGCCCGGTCATGCCCAGGTGGACGAGCAGGAAGCCGGCGGGCGGCCGGCCGCGGGCTTTGGACGTGAGCGAGATGATGATCCACTTCCCGCGGCGGTTGATTTCGCTCACCCGCGTGCCGACGAGCTTCCGCGGCCACATCACCTTCCACGGCCGCCGCAACTTCTGCTCGCCGGCCCACATCGCCTCCACGGTCCGGCCGACCAGTAGCGGCCGCAGGTCGCGGACGACGGTCTCCACCTCGGGCAACTCGGGCACCGGCGCTTCTCCGCTGTGGTGAACCGGCGGCGTCAGCCGCCCGGGTGGGATCACACCCGACGGGCTGACGCCCGCGGTTCACCCGGATCGGCACACGGAGTGTGCCGACTACCTTAGCTGATCCGCTTCCAGGCGTGGTCGAAGTACACCATCCCGTGGTCCTGGCTGGTGGACAGGTGGGCGTACCGCTCGTCGCTGATGGCGTCCATCACGATGGCGTGGTCCACCGCGTCCACCAGGGTGCCGGTGGCGGTGGCCATCCACAGGTTCACCAGGAACGTGTGCCCGGGGCGGACGCACACATTTTTGAACCGGCACTCGAACACGTGCGGGCCGGGCGTCAAGGCGGTACTGAACCCGTCCTCCCGGCTCCACCCGCTGATCACCCGCGCCCCGTGCAGGCTGGTGAGTACCACCGCCATCGTCAGGTCTGGCAGCGGCTCCTTCGCCTCCACCTCCAGATGCACGATCAGGTCGTCGCCGGTGGTGAACACGGACAGCGGGCGGCCGGCCGGGTCGATCACCCCGGCGCGGACGAACTGCGCCCGCCCGTCGCCGGTGCGGGGCTTGTCCCGCAGGTCGCCCACCCGGCTGTCTTCGAGCAGCCGGTCCATGTACGCCTGCGTCACCTCGGCGGCCGGGCCGATGGCCTTCACCGCCCCCTTCTCCAGGTACACCGCCCGCTGACACAGTTGCGGCACCAGTTGCATGTTGTGCGTCACGAACAGGATGGTCCGGCCCTGACGGGCGAGGTCGGCCATGCGGTCGATGCACCGCCGCTGGAAGGTGGCGTCGCCCACCGCCAGCACCTCGTCCACGATCAGCACCTCCGGCTCCAGGTACGCGGTGACGGCGAACGCCAGCCGCACGTACTGCCCGCTGCTGTACCGCTTCACCGGCGTGTCCAGGTGCTGGCCGATCTCGGAGAACTCGACGATCTGGTCGAACTTGGCCAGGATCTCCCGCCGCCTCATGCCCAAAATGCTGCCGGCCAGGAACACGTTCTCCCGCCCGGTCAACTCCGGGTGGAAGCCGGCGTTCACCTCCAACATGCTGCCCATCCGCCCGCGGACCTCGATCCGCCCGCTGGTCGGCACGGTCACGCGTGACAGCACCTTCAGCAGGGTCGATTTGCCCGCCCCGTTCCGCCCGATGACGCCCACCACTTCGCCGGGGTTCACGTCGAAGCTGACGTCCTTCAGCGCCCAGTACTGGTTGCGGTCCGCCGCCGACGGCTTGAGCCACCTGTTCAGCCGGGACAGGGAGGCGCGGGCCGCCCGCCGCAGGCTGTCCGTCATGTTGACGAACCCCTGCTGGGTCTGCCCGAGGGTGAACGCCTTGCTCAGGTTCTGGATGGAGACGGCTGGGGGCATGGGGGTGTTGTACGGGTCAGCGGGGGGCGGTCCGCCACGGGCGGCCGGTCAGGAACGCCGGCGGCTGCTCGAACCGCTCGTCCAAAAGCGTCAGCAGCACCGGCAGGTTGGGGATGTGCCAGCACGGGACGGTGCGGGCGAGCAGGTTCATCCCGTCGGTGCGGAACCAGAAGTCGCCGTTCTCCACCTTGTACCCGACCAGGTCGGTCCACCACTGGGTCGTACCGGAGTCGTGTTCCACCCCCTCGCCGGTCAGGTCGAACGGGCCGAACTCGGCCCGCCCGCCTTCCAGTTCCCGCCGCTTCACCGCCAGCAGGTGGTCGAACGTGCGGGCGTACACGGTGGCCACCAGCTCTTCGTACTGCGGCACGCTGTGGTCGAACGTCATCTTGGTGCCGTCGCACAGCATCACCCACGCCTGGGCGGTGCGGGTGGAGAAGACGCCGTTGTACGACACGGTCAGGTCCTGGCGGTACACCTCGACCACGTCCTCCCAGTGACACGAGCGGGCCTCGTTCCCCCGTACCCACCGCAGCCCGGCCGGGTGAACCTCGATGCGGTCCGCCCGCCGCCACGCCTGCCAGACGCCGATGGCGAAGCACCCGCCGCCGAGCAGCATCCCGCCCACCGCCGCGAACCCGCTCTCGCCGAGCAGGTCGCTCGTCCACCTGGCGTGCGTGTACACCGCGGAGATGACGAAGATGACGGGGCCGCCGAGCAGCAGCATCCAGTTGCCGCCGCGGAGGACGCTGCCCCCCTGGTCGCACACCACGTCCGCCGCCGACCCCATCGGCAGTGCCCGCACCGGGCGGGTGAGCCGCACCGCCGCGGTCTTCCTCCCCTTCGGCAGCGGTTTCGGCCAATCCCACGACGCCCACGGCAGGCACGCCAGGCAGGCCAGCCCGCCCAGGCTGAGGACGGCGGCCACCAGCCCCGGGATCTGGCAGATCACCCACACCTGCTCGTGCCGGGCGAGCAGCACCGGGGCGGCGGTGGCCGGGAACTTCGCCCGCACCTGCGGCGGCGGGGCCGGCTGGAACACGCCGAACGCGAAATCGGCGTGCAACCCGGTGAACTCGGCCGGCGGGGTGTACTTGTCCGCGTCCGGCACCTTGATGCTCTCGTGCCACGCCGCCGGCGGGTCTTTCTTCGGGTCCGCCCCCTTCGGGTACAGCGGCACCCACACGCTCATGGTAGGCGGCAGTTGCTTCTTCTTCTCCGCCGCCGTCGTCGGCGGGTTCGGGTTGCGGATGAGGACCGGCTCGCCGGGCACGGCGTCGGTCAGCGTCAGGTACGCCGGCTTCGGGGTCGAACCCAGGTCGGCGACCGAGATCGGCGTCGGCTCGCCGGCGGTCAGCCGGATGGCCTGGCGGTTGACGTGCCACATGTACCCGCCGGGCACCGCCATCCCGAGCAGGACGACGGCGGTGGCGAACACGAACAGGCGAGCGCTGGCCGACGGCTTCCCCATGACGCGCTCCCGGAGGTAACACGGGAGCATAGAACGCGGCTGGATTTCGTGGCACCGGCGGCCCGCCGGTGGGTTTCAAACACCGGCGGGCCGCCGGTGCCACGGAAGAAAAGAAAACACCGGCCAGCAGCCGGTGCCACGAAGACAAGGGAATGTTGTTGGGGTGAATTACCGCCGGCGGGCCGCCGGTGCCACGAAATCACAGGCTCGTGCGGCGGTGCAGGTCGTCCACCACCCAGTGGAACGCGGCGAGGTGGACCGTCTCCACGATGCCCATGTCGTCCAGCGGGACGTGCAGGTTGTGGTGCGCCAGCCCCTGCAACTTGCCGCCGGTGTATCCGGTGCAGCCGAACGTGGTCAGCCCGTTGCGGTTCGCCCACTCGACCGCCGTCAGGATGTTCTTGCTGTTCCCGCTGCCGCTGATGGCGATGAGCAGATCGCCCGGCGACGCCAGGTTCCGCAGCTGCTCGACGAACACCCGGTCGAACCCCTCGTCGTTCGCCCACGCCAGGATGTACGGGGTGTTGTCGGTCAGGCTGACGATGCGGAACCGCTTCTTGCCGTCGTTGCTCAGGTCGTCCGGCAGCTTGAGCGACCCCTTGCCCACGTCCTCGCAGAAGTGAGAGGCGTTCGACCCGCTGCCGCCGTTGCCGATGAGGAAGATGAACCGCCCGGCCTCGTACCGCTGCCACATCTGATCCGCGAGCAACTTCACCTGCGCCGGGTCGATGCGGAGCAGTTCCTCGCCCATCCGCGTCAGGTACTCGGTCGGGGTCATCCGCACGCCGATCATGGGTTTCCTCCTGGCGAACGGCGCGACGTGAGTCCGCCGGTTCTCTGTGGGGCAAGTTTTCAACTTGCCATCCGAGGCAAGATGGAATCTTGCCCCACACCGGCGGACTCACGTCGCGCCGTTCGCCTAAATCGTATCCGCCAGCGTGCGGTCCACCCGGCGGAAATATACCAGCGCCACCGCCAGCACGAGCGCCGTCATGGCGGCGGCCACGAACAGCGCCGGCCAGTCCATCGGCGTGCCCAGGGTGCTCGCCCGGAAGTTCAGGATCAGCCCGTACACCGGGTTGAACTGCAACAGCATGCGGGCGGTCGGGCTGAGCGAGTCCGGCGGCAGGTAGATGCACGGGGTGGCGAACATCCACAGCTGCATGCCGAACGTGATGAGAAAGCGGAAGTCCCGTTGGGCGGCGATGAGCGCCGAGAACAGCACCCCGAACCCGGTGGCCAGCAGCACCAGCAGCCCGGCCACCAGCGGGGCGGCGGCCAACTGCCACGTCAGCACCACCGGCTGCCCGGCCAGGGCGAACACGCCCACCGCCACCGCGAACAGGGCCAGGCAGATGGTGAAGTCGAACAGGGCGGCGAACACGTTGGCGGCCGGCAGGGCCAGCCGCGGGAAGTACGTCTTGGTCACCAGCCGCTCGTTGTTAATCAGGCTGTTGCCGGCGTTCATCACCGCGCTGGCGAAGAACGTCCACGGGATCACCCCGGCGATGACGAACAGGGTGTAGCTGCCGGCCACGCCCTCGGCGGCCTTGCCCAGGATGCCGATGAACACCACGAACACGGCGATGGTGGCGAGCGGCTGGAACACGCTCCACCCCACCCCCAGGGCGGTCTGCTTGTACCGCAGGCGGATGTCCCGCAGGGTGAGGTAGAAGAACAGCTCGCGGAACCGCCACAGTTCCCGCACGTCGTCCCACGACCAGTGCGTGCGGCCGTCGATCACCGTCAGCGGCAGTTCCGACGAAGCCGGTACGTCGGCTGGTGGCGGGGTGATCGGCGGCGGGGCGACGGCGGGAGCGGTCAACGAGTTCGGGCCTCGGAACGGTTTCGGTGTCCTGTTAGCCCGACGCGCGAGCGAGGGACCAACTCGCCCCTCGCTCGCGCGTCGGGCTAACAAGACGGCGGGCATGCCCGGAAGATAGTGTAGGCCGGCGGTCAGTCGGCGTGGACGAACCGCCAGCCGGTGACCACCCCGCCGGGCGACGGGGACGAGCGGACCACCTTGGCCAGCACCGCCAGCTCGCCCACCGCCGGCACGTCGGCGAACCGGATGAACGCGTGGGTGCCGGCCGCGGCGGCGTCCAGGGTAGCGGCGAACCCGCTGGCGGACACGTCCCGGCAGCGGCCGCCGACCACCGCCCCCACCCGCAGGTCGTCGTCGATCGGGTACACGGTCACGGCGAACTCGGCCTTCACCCGCGGGGCCTTCCGCCGGTCCTCCAGGTTCTGCACCAGCCGGCGGAACCGGCCGAGCACGCCGGCCACCTTGTCCGCCCCGCGGGCCGGATCCAGCCCGCCGGTCCACCGCCCGATGACGCTCACCTCGGCCACCCCGGCCTCCACCCGCACCGGCCACCGCACCACCAGCTCGACCGGCTCCGCCCGCCCCGGCATCGGCTTGAGCAGCACCGTGTCGGACGCCATCGGCACGGCCGTGTACCCGCACTGGTCGGCGAACGCGGCCGTCTTCAGCCGGCCGAACGACGGCGTCCACTGCACCGGGAAGTGGACCGCCAGCCGGCCGTCCGGCAAGGGAATCGGCTTGTCGCCGCCCTCCGGGTTGGTGCCGCCGGCCGCCCTCAGCACCGCCTCCACCAGCTCGCCGGAGCTGAGGCCGCGGGGCGGGTCGGCCGTCTTGCCGGTCAGCCGGGCGACCGATTCCACCAGCCGGACCGAGTCCAGCACCACCGCCGACGAGTCGGCCGGGCGGAGGGCGTTCAGCAGCTCGCGGCAGGTGGCGAACCGCTGGGCCGGGTCGGCGGACACCGCCTTGCGGACGGCCCGCAGGTCGCTCTCGGTCAGCACGGACCAGTTGATCGCCATCCCGGTGAACGAGTGGGACGTGCGGGTCCGCGGCTGCGGCACCCACGCCCCGATCAGTTCCAGGTACACCAGCGCCAGGCTGTACTGGTCGCTGGCCGCGGTCGGCTGCCCGGCCGCCGCCTCCGGGGCGACGAACGGGTCGCCGCTCAGCCAACCGGCGTCGGCCGACGACAGGCGGAGCAGTTCCCCCACCCCGTACCCGGTCAGCCCGCACCGGCCGTTCTCGATCAGCACCTTCCGACTGCTCACCAGCGCGTGCGGGAACCGGCAGCGGGCGTTCAGGTCGTCCAGGGCGGCGGCGACCGGGGCGAGCAGGGCCACCGCCTCGGCCGGCCGCGGCGGGCGGGCGCCCGACTTGACCCGCTCCTTCAGCCAGTCGGCCAGCGGCTGTTGACCGTCCGGGACGATGAACCCGACCGTCCGCGGGTGCGGGGCGGCCACCGTTTGCCACAGGTGCGGGTGCGGGGCGGACGCCGCCCGCACGACGGCGTCCAACTCGCCCGCCGCCCCGCCGTCCAGCCGGAGCAGGTGGACCCGCACCGGCCGCCCGCTCGGGTCGGTGGCTGTCACCATCCGCCCGCGGGGGCCGGATTCCACCTCCGCCGTCTGGACGAAACCGGGACAGGTGCGGGCCAGGTCGTCGAGGGTGCGGGGCAGGTTGGCCACCCGGCCCGACTGAAACGTGGTCAGAGCCGGCTGCAGTTTCTGGGTGACGGCGGCGGACAGGTCGGCCGGGGAGACCAGCGGAGGCGGGGTGGCGTCCGACCGCCGACCCGGAGCGACCAACGAGGAACTGGACGAAGAGGCCGGCCGGTGGCCCCGCAACAGCGCGCGGACGAACCCCAGGCAGGCCGGGAACCGGGCGTCCGGATCTTTGGCCAGCGCGCGGGCCACCGCCGGCCGGTCGGCCGGGCCGAGGGCGGCCAGGTTCGGCTCGGCCAGCCGGTGCTGGGTGAGCAGGTGGCGGGCGGTCGGGCCGGGGTACGGGTAGGTGCCGGTGAGCAGTTCCTGGTACACCAGGGCGAGCGGGTACTGGTCGGAGTGCGGGTGGACGCGGCCGTCCAGGATCTCCGGGGCGACGTACCGCGGGGTGACGCCGCGGCCGAGCCGCGACTCGTCCGCCGCGTCCGCCGGCAGGCAGCGGGCCACCAGCCCGTAGTCCCCCACCTTCACGTGCCCGCCGATCAGGAACAGGTTGGCCGGCTTCACGTCCAGGTGTTGCAGGCCGTGCTGCTGGGCGAGCACGTCCAGCGCCTCGGCCACGTCCACCATGTACGCCAGCAGCTCGTCCCGCGGGATGCCCACCGCCCCGGCCGCCCGGCACTCGTCGAACCTGTTCGCCAGGCTCTTGTCCGCCAGCTCCATCACCATCACCAGCTCGCCGCCGACCACCTCCACCCGCTCCAGGGTGAGCAGGAACGGGTGGCGGATGGCCTTCACCCGCAGGAACGCCTCGTACTCCTGGGCGAGCGAGTCCACCTGCCCCGGCACGGGGGCGGCGGACGGGGCGACGAACTTGATCGCCTTCGGCAGCCCGCCGGGGGCGTCGCACCGCCACACTTCGCCGAACCCCCCGCGGCCGAGCGGCGCGACCAGCCGGTACCCCGGCAGCGGCTCGTCACCGGCCGTGCGGGTGGACGCGGGTGTCGGGGCGCGAACCGTCATGCGGGGTCGCCGCGGGCGGAGGGTGTGGCCCCGAAGTTTAGTTCACGATTCCGGCGGGTGTGGCGAATCCCGACAGTGGCAGAATTCCGGCCGGGGTAAAGCCGGCGAACCGGGAGCATTGTGGCGAGCCGGGAGCGTGAGCGACCGGAGTTTTTATTGCTCCGGTCGCTCACGC
>JALHQU010000264.1 GCA_022841795.1 Fimbriiglobus sp. | reverse complement strand
GGGGCCCCCCCAGGGGGGGGGCCCAACCCGAGGGGTTTTTTTGGGTTTGGGGGCCCCCCGGGGGGGGCGCCCCGCCGACCGCCTCCGGCGGTCGGCTATGAGAATCGCGACCGAGCAACGTCCCGACCTTTCGCCGACCCGAGCGGCTTCACCATGAGCGACGACACCCTCACCCCGCCGGCCGACGCCCCGGCCCCCACACCAGCCGACGACGTGACCGAGCCGGTCGCGGCGGCGGCCACCGCCGTGGCCGAACCGGAGCCGGAAGCGGTTGCGGATGAACCCGTGGCGGAAGTGGAAGCGGCGGACGAAGCCCCGGCCGCCCCCGCCGAGCCGCCGGCCGAGGTGAGCAAGAAGAAGTGGTACGTGGTGAAGGTGGCTAGCGGGCGGGAGGAGTCGATCAAGGCGGCCATCGAGCGGATGGTGAAGATCGAGGGGCTGGAGGAGTTCCTCGGGCAGATCGTCATCCCGGTCGAGCGGGTGACCGAGGTGAAGAAGGTGAAGGAGACGAAGAACGGGGAGAAGATCACCAAGGAGAAGCGGGTGGTGAAGGAGAAGAAGAAGTTCCCCGGCTACCTGATGGCCGAGGTGGAGTGGAACCCGGACATCCAGACGCTGTTCCGCGACACGTCCGGGGTGGGCGACTTCGTCGGCAGCACCGGGCCGGGCAAGGAGCCGGCGCCGATGAGCGACCGGGACGTGCAGTCGATGCTGTACGGCATGCTGCCCGACGCCCAGAAGGGGGACATCAAGGCGAACGCTCCGGACAAGGTGAAGCTGGACTTCGAACAGGGCGACAAGGTCCGCATCCGCGAGGGGGCGTTCGCCACCTTCGAGGGGGACGTGAAGCTGATCACCATGCCGAAGGAGGCCGGCGAGACGCCGAAGGTGACGGTGGTGGTGAAGGTGTTCGGCCGGGACGTGGACGTGGTGCTCGAGTACTGGCAGGTGGACAAGGTGTAGATGGGTGAACCGCGGGCGTCAGCCCGTGGGTGGTTCGGAACCCGGGCGGCTCACGCCGCCGGTTCACCAAAAATGTCAATCACCCCCTTCCCGTTCCGCCGACGGCCGCTAGAATCACAACCTTTCACCCCTCTCCGAACGCGGAGGGGGGCGTTCGTTTGCGGCTACGGTATCCCCCGCCCCCGCCGGGGCGACAGCAGGTGCAGTCATGGCGAAGCAGGTGACGGCCCAGGTGAAGCTCCAGTGCCCGGGCGGGTCGGCCACCCCGGCCCCGCCGGTCGGCCCGGCCCTCGGCCAGCACGGGGTGAACATCGGCCAGTTCGTCAAGCAGTTCAACGACCGCACCAACGCCCCGGACCTGAAGGGGCTGATGCTGCCGGTCATCATCACCGTGTACTCGGACCGCAGCTTCGAGTTCAAAATCAAGTCCCCGCCGGCCGCCGTGCTCATCAAGCTGGCGTGCAAGATCCCGGCCGGGAAGAAGCAGGGCAAAGAGGTGATCCCGGCGGACGCCAAGAAGCAGGGCAAGTACAAGGGGTTCACCATCAGCCAGGCGCAGCTGAAAGAGATCGCGGCCAAGAAGCTGACCGACCTGAACGCCCGCGACGTAGACCACGCCGCCCGCATCATCGCCGGCTCCGCCCGGAGCATGGGGATCAGCGTCGTCGATTGACATAGGGTGGCCCGCTCTCTCCGAGAGCGGGAGTAGAGCCGACTCCCGGAGGTCGTCGGCCACCCGAAAGTGCCTCCACCTCCCGCACCCCTCGCACCGCTTCGGCACCGCGGAGGGGGAGGAGCCGACTCCCCGCGAGCCGGCCCCGCTAACCGGAGTGACCGAGAATGGCCAAAGAGACTGAGGCGGCGCCGGGCGATCAAGCCCCGGCCCCCGCCGCCCCGCCGCCGGCCGAGCAAGCTCCCGCCGCGGCGTCCGCTCCCAAACCGGCTACCGCCGCCAAGCCGGCCGCCGACGCGGCCGACGCCCCCAAGAAGAAGAAGAAGCCCGGGGTCGCCCCGCGGCGGGGGAAGAAGCTCCGCAGCCACCTGCGGAACACCGAGAAGAAGATCGAGGCGGCGGGCACCCCGAACCTGAAGACGGCGGTCGCGCTGCTCAAGCAGGTGAAGCGGGCCAAGTTCGACGAGACGATCGAGCTGCACATCAACCTGGGCATCGACCCCAGCCAGTCCGACCAGGCGGTGCGGGGCACCGTGAGTTTGCCGCACGGCATCGGCAAGAGCGTGCGGGTGGCGGTGTTCTGCCAGGGGGACAAGATCGCCCAGGCGAAGGCGGCCGGGGCGGACGTGGCCGGCGGGGCGGACCTGGTGGAGAAGGTGCAGAAGGAGAACTTCCTCGACTTCGACGTGGCCATCACCACCCAGGACATGATGCCGCAGGTGGCCAAGCTGGGGAAGGTGCTCGGCCCCCGCGGGCTGATGCCCACCCCGAAGGCGGGCACGGTGGTGCCGGCGTCGGCCGACATCGCGGCGGTGGTGAAGGAGTTCAAGGCCGGCAAGGTGGAGTACCGGGCGGACAAGACCGGCCAGGTGCACTGCGGCGTCGGCAAGATGAGCTTCAGCGAGGACAAGCTGGTGGACAACATCAACACCCTGATGGAGGCGGTCCGCGGGGCCAAGCCGTCCGGGGTGAAGGGCAACTACATCAACGGGGTGGTGCTGTCCGCCACCATGTCCCCCGGCATCCGGGTGTCCATCTAACCCCCGTAGGTCGGGCTGTGCCCGACGCTCACAGGGTGTCGGGCACAGCCCGACCTACCGAGGGCTGACCATGAGCAAGGCCGTCAAACAACTCGAACTGGACGACCTGCGGAAGGCGTTCCAATCGGTGCGGGATTACGTCCTACTGGAGCCGGTGAAGGTGGACTCGGCCACCGAGTACAACTTCCGCAAGTCGCTCCGCGGGAAGAACGTCCGCGTCAAGCTGGTGAAGAACAGCTACGCCAAGAAGGTGTTCGGCGAGATGGGCGTGCAGGCCGGCGACCTGTCCGGCCCGACCCTGGTGTGCTGGGGCGGGGACAGCCCGAAGGGGCTGGCGAACGCCGTGGACACGGCGGTCAAGGAGTCGAAGAAGGACCCGAAGGCGGCGGACAAGTACAAGGAGCGGCTGGGGCTGGTGGACGGCGCCCCGATGCCGCTGGCGGCGATGCGGACCGTGCCCACCCGGCTGGAGGCGATCGGCGAGATCGTCGCCGCCCTGTGCGGTCCGGGGTCGAGCATCGTCGCCGCCCTCACCGGCCCGGCCACTGAGTTGGCCGGCATCCTCAAAGCGATCGAGGAGAAGAAGCCGGACGGCGAGGCCGCCCCGGCCGCGTGAATGTGAGCGGTCAGCGATCAGCAGTCAGCCAGCAACAAAAACAATGTGCGCCGTCGGGGGTTCGGCTGAAAGCTGACCGCTGATGGCTGAAAGCTCCCAGAACCAGCTATTACGCTCCGCCGGCCGCTTCACCGGCACCAACCCCGAAAGGACCTGACCCATGAGCGCGGTTGCCGAACTCGGCGATAAGCTCGCCAAGCTGACCATCGCCGAGGCGGTGGAACTGAAGACGTATCTGAAGGACAAGTACCAGATCGAGCCGGCCGCCGGCGGGATGATGGCCCCACCTGTCGCTCCGTCTGGCCCGGCTGCCCCGGTCGCCGAAGCGACCGAGTTCAACGTAGTGCTGGAAGGCGTGGCCGACCCGGGCAAGAAGATCGGGGTCATCAAGGTGGTCCGCGAACTGACCGGCCAGGGGCTGGCGGAAGCCAAGGCGACCGTCGAAGGGGCGCCGAAGGACATCAAGACGAGCGTGGACAAGAAGACGGCCGAAGACCTGAAAAAGAAGCTGGAAGAGGCGGGTGCCAAGGTGTCCGTCAAGCCGGCGTAATGGTGGCAGTCGGCACACCCTGTGTGCCGACTACCCCCGGCAAAGCTCGTACCGCCGGGAGAGCCGGAAAAATTTCGCGAAAAATAATCACCCGGAATGGTTGGTCTTGACTCTTGACCAGCCAGTCCGGGTAAACTATTGTTACGATTTGGATCAAGCGGACTTTTCCGACAACGGCTGACCCGAGCGGGATGCTCCGGCCGGCCGCGGTCGAAAACCGAAGCAGTGGTGACAATGCGCGCAGCCCACTCGCTCCGTATCGACGTTCCGACCCCGCTGACCGCCCACCCCGACCGAACCCGAACCCTCCCGCCATCCGACCCCTCAGTGGGGAACGGGCCGCGGGTGTGTCGCGTCCGGCCGACCTGCTGCGCCTGCCCGCGTCACCCCTCCTCTATCCAATAACGCACCCGACCGACGTCCGCAAGCCCGTTGCCGGCGGTTTTTCGGCAACCCGCTTGTGTCGTCGCCGTCCGGCCGTCGTTTCCCGGAAGGAGTTGCACCCGATGACCATTCCGGCCAACCGCATCATCGTCCCGCCCGCCGAGCGCCGCTTCGAGCGGTTCGGCGACGCCGCCCCAGTGCCGCCACTCACCGACATCCAGACGCGGTCCTACGACCGCTTCCTGCAACTGAACGTGCCGCAGGACAAGCGGACCCCGACCGGGCTGGAGGGGGTGCTGCAGGAGATCTTCCCGATCGACAGCTACGACAAGAAGATCAGCCTGGAATACGTGAAGTACGAGTTGGGCAAGCCGCGGTACGACCCGGACGAGTGCCGCCAACTGCGGCTCACCTACGGCCGCCCGTTCCGCGTGTGGCTGCGGCTGAAGAAGGCGGACGGCACGCACGTCGAGGAAGAGGTGTACCTGGGCGATATGCCGATCATGATCGGCGGGGGCGAGTTCATCATCAACGGGGCCGAGCGGGTGGTGGTGAGCCAACTGCACCGCAGCCCCGGCGTGGACTTCGTGGTCGAGCGGGAGGCGGACAAGATCCTGCACTCGTGCCGGGTGATCCCGGAGCGGGGGAGCTGGATCGAGATCAACTGCACCAAGAAGGACACCCTCGGCGTCCGCATCGACCAGTCCGGCAAGTTTAGCGCGCTGACGCTGCTGCGGGCGATGGACCCGCAGTACAGCAGCACCGCCAGCCTGATCCGCGAGTTCCACGAGACGGAGGTGGTGAAGCTGGGCAAGGACGCGGCCGCCGCCCGCGCCAAGCTGGTGCCCGACCCGGAGGCGATGGTGCCGGGGTGCGTGGCCGTCGACGACGTGATCGACCCGGAGTCCGGCGAGGTGTACCTGGACGCCGGCAAGGCGTTCACCGCCAACGCCGTGGACAAGGCCATCGCCGCGCACATCAAAGAGGTGGAGGTCCTTCCGTTCCCGAAGGACACCATCATCATGAACGCGCTGGTGGACGACGGCACCGACAGCCACGAGCAGGCGCTGCTGAAGATCTACCAGCGGCTGCGGCCGGGCAACCCGCCGCAGCTGGAGAAGGCCCGCGATCTGTTCAAGGAGAAGTTCAACGACCAGAACCGCTACCGGCTGGGGCGGGTGGGGCGGTTCCGCATCAACCGCAAGTTCGACCAGACGGTGGCCGAGACGGAGATGACCCTGCGGGCGGTGGACTTCGTGAACGCCATCAAGTACCTGCTCGACCTGCGGGGGGAGAAGCCGGGGGTGGTGGTGGACGACATCGACCACCTGGGCAACCGCCGCCTGCGGACGATCGACGAGCTGGCCGCGGACGAGATGCGGAAGGGGTTCCTGAAGCTGCGGCGGACGGTGCAGGAGCGGATGGCCATTAAGGACGCGGAGGAGATGTCCCCCCGCACGCTCATCAACCCGAAGAGCGTGTCCGCGGCCATCGAGTACTTCTTCGGCCGGAGCGAGCTGAGCCAGGTGGTGGACCAGACCAACCCGCTGGCGCAGCTGACGCACGAGCGGCGGCTGTCCGCCCTCGGGCCGGGCGGGCTGAACCGCAAGCGGGCCGGGTTCGAGGTGCGGGACGTGCACATCTCGCACTACGGCCGCATCTGCCCGATCGAGACCCCCGAGGGGACGAACATCGGCCTCATCTCGTCGCTGTCCATCTTCGCCGAGATCGACGAGTACGGGTTCCTCATCACCCCGTACCGGAAGATGACCAAGGGGAAGCTGAGCGAGGACGTGCTCAAGCTGCGGGCGGACGAGGAGAGTACCCTGCGGCTGGCCCCGGCGGACACCGAGGTGGATCACGGGAAGATCAAGCTGGAGCGGGTGAACGGGCGGGCGCGGGGCGACCTGACCAGCATCCCGTCGGCCGAGATCGACTACCTGGACGTGTCCCCGAAGCAGATGGTCGGGGTGTCGGCCGGTCTCATCCCGTTCCTCGAACACGACGACGCCAACCGCGCGCTCATGGGGTCGAACATGCAGCGGCAGGCGGTGCCGCTGCTGGTGCCCGAGCCGCCGATCGTGGGCACCGGGCTGGAGAAAGAGGTGGCCAAGCACAGCGGCATGCTGGTGCGGGCGCAGGAAGACGGGACGGTGGTGTACGCCGACGGCGAGCGGATCAAGATCGAGGAGAAGGACAAGATCGTCCGCGAGTACGTGCTGCGGAAGTTCCACGGGCTGAACGAGCGGACGTGCCTGAACCAGCGGCCGATCATCAAGCTCGGGCAGAAGGTGAAGAAGGGGCAGACGCTGGCCGACGGGGCCGCGACGTACCAGGGCGAGCTGGCCCTCGGGCGGAACGTGCTGGTCGCGTTCATGTCGTGGGAGGGGTACAACTTCGAGGACGCCATCATCATCAGCGAGCGGCTGGTGAAGAACGACACGTACACCAGCCTGCACATCGAAGAGTTCGACATCGAGATCCGCGAGACGAAGCTGGGCAAGGAGGAGTTCACCCGCGACATCCCGAACGTGTCGCCGAAGGCGCTGTCCAACCTGGACGACACCGGCATCGTGCGGGTGGGCACGTTCGTCAAACCCGGCGACATCCTGGTCGGCAAGGTGTCGCCGAAGTCGCGGTCCGAGCTGACGCCGGAGGAGAAACTGCTGCACGCCATCTTCGGCCGGGCCGGGGAGGACGTGAAGAACGACTCGCTCGAAGTGCCGTCGGGCGTCGAGGGGGTGGTCATCCAGGCGCAGAAGTTCAGCCGCCGGGCGAGCATGACCGAGGAGGAGCGGAAGGAGCTGATCAAGGAGGAGCGGCGGATCGAGACGGAGTACGCGGAGAAGATCGCCGGCCAGTTCCGCGAGTTCGTCGCCGCCCTGGAGGAGGTGCTGGACAAGAAGGAGCTGAAGGAGGCCAGCAGTGGCAAGCCGCTGGCGTCGGACAAGGACGACCGGGCGGTGGCCGACCAGGCCCGCGGGTTCCGCATGGACCACCTGGACGTCCGCACGCCGGAGAAGCTGAAGGCGGCGAACAAGATCCACGCCCGCCACTGGGAGCGGATCCAGTTCTTCATCGACGAGCAGGAGCGGAAGCTGAACAGCCTGAAGCGGGGGGACGAGCTGCCCACCGGGGTGCAGCAGATGGTGAAGGTGTATGTGGCCACCAAGCGGGTGATCTCGGTCGGGGACAAGATGGCCGGCCGGCACGGGAACAAGGGGGTCATCTCGAAGGTGCTGCCGGAGGAGGACATGCCGTACCTGAAGGACGGCACCCCGGTGGACATCATCCTGAACCCGCTCGGCGTGCCCAGCCGGATGAACGTGGGCCAGATCCTCGAAACGCACCTGGGGTACGCCGCCAGCAAGCTCGGGTTCCGGGCCATCACCCCGGTGTTCGACGGGGCGACCGAGTCGGAGATCAAGGGGGCGTTCAAGGAGGCCGGGCTGGACGAGTCCGGCAAGAGCGTGCTGTACGACGGCCGCACCGGGGACCGGTTCGAGCAGCCGGTGACGGTCGGGTACATGTACATGCTCAAGCTGCACCACCTGGTGGACGACAAGGTGCACGCCCGCGCCACCGGCCCGTACTCGCTCATCACCCAGCAGCCGCTGGGCGGGAAGGCGCGGTTCGGCGGGCAGCGGTTCGGCGAGATGGAGGTGTGGGCGCTGGAGGCCTACGGGGCGGCGTACATCCTGCAGGAACTGCTGACGGTGAAGTCGGACGACGTGGAAGGCCGCACCAAGATCTACGAGAGCATGGTGAAGGGGGAGAACACGCTGGAGGCCGGCACCCCGGCCAGCTTCGACGTGCTCACCCACGAGATCCGCGGTCTCGGGCTGAACATGCAGTTGGAGAAGAAGCGGGTGTGACGGTGTTCGGCGAACCGGGAGCGTGAGCGACCGGAGTGGTTGAAAACTCTGGTCGCTCACGCTCCCGGCTCGCTGCGCCGCTCCGCGGCGGAAGACGAAGTATACGACCGCAGTATTGATTGCCCGCGAATCGTTTGAACCCACGAGCCATTTCGGACGGCAATCGCGGACGTGGTCGCCCTGACCGGCTGACCGCCGACCGCTGACCACCGACCGATTTCCCCGGAGGTCTTCATGTCCACCGCCGCCGCTGCCGCCGCCGCCGAAGCCGGGAACTACGACCGCATCAACGACTACGGTGCGGTGAAGATCAGCCTGGCCAGCCCGCACGACATCCGGTCGTGGAGCT
>JALHQU010000263.1 GCA_022841795.1 Fimbriiglobus sp. | reverse complement strand
GGCGGGACGCGGGCGGTGCTCGCCGGCGACGACCGCCGCAAGTGGCTGGACCGGGCGAACGACTGGAACCGGCGGGCGGAGCGGGCGTTCCCCGCCGCCCCCCGCGGGGTGTGGACCCAGCGGGCGTGGCTGGCCCGGCTGGCGGGCGATGTCGCCGGGGCGGACGCCGCCGCCCGCACCGCCGCCGGCATCCCACTCCGCACGGCGGTGGACTTCCGCACCGAGGGCCGCGAACTCATGGAACACGGCAAGCTGAAAGAGGCGGGCGAGCGGCTGGCGAAGGCGGCCGAACTCGACCCGACCGACTTCTGGGCGACGTTCGCCCTCGGCCAGACTCACTACCGCCGCGGGGACGACCGGGCGGCGGCGGCCGCGTTCGACGTGTGCGTGTCGCTCGACCCGACCGTGCCGGGCGCTTACTACAACCGCGGCCTGGCCCTGCTCCGGTTGCAGCAGTTCCCGAAGGCGGAGGACGACTTCAGCCGGGTGATCGCGGCCAAGGCGGACTGGGCCGAGCCGTACCTGAACCGGGCGGCGGCGCGGGAGGCCCTCGGCCGATTCGACCCGGCAGCCGATGACCTGACCAAAGCCCTCGACCTCGGCTACCCGCCGACGGCGGTGCTGCTCACCCGTAGCCGGGTGTACGCCCGCGCCGGCAAGCCCGACCTGGCCCAGCGGGACCACGCCGAGGGGATGAAGGGCACGCCGACGGACGACCGCGGGTGGATCACCCGCGGCATCGCCCAGATGCCGAAGGACCCGAAGGCCAAACCGGCGGCGTACCAGGCGGCGCTGGCCGACTTCGACCGGGCGCTCGCCCTCAACCCGCGGTCGGCCGCCGCCCTCCAGTTCAAGGCGCGGGTGTACTCGCTGTCGGGGGAGAACCGGCGGGCGGTGGAGGTGCTGACCGAACTGCTCGGGTACTTCCCGGAGGCGGCGGACGCCCTGTCCGGCCGGGCGATGCTGTACTCGCGGCTGGGCGAGCGGGCGAAGGCGCACGCCGACGCGGCGGCCGCGCTGGCGTTCGACGACGTGCCGCCGCGGACGGTGTACCAACTGGCCGGGGTGTACGCCATGACCTCGAAAACACACCCGGACGACAAACGCGAGGCGTTCCGCCTGTTGGCATCCGCCTTGCGTAAAGGCTTCGGGTTCGACCACTTGGAGCAGGACCGCGAACTCGACCCGCTCCGCTCCGACCCGGAATTTTCCGAGGTGGTCGAGAGTGCCCGACGGGTGGTTGAACTGCGGACGAAAGAGTGACACCGGCGGCCGATCCGCCCGGCCCCGAACTGACTAGATACCGGACACACCGTAAACACACACCGTTAACCGAGAGCATCGCCCATGCCTCGCCCGACTCCGCTGACCGTCGAATCTCTGGAACGCCGTGACCAGCCGGCGTCCGTGTTCGGCAACCCGTGGCAGAACGCCGACAAGCTCACCATGAGCTTCGCCCCGGACGGGGTTCAGTACTCCGACCAGACGTGGGCGTCCGGCGACCACGTCAGCCGGCTGTACACCCGGCTGAACGCCACCATGGCCGCCAGCGTGTGGCAGGAGGAGTTGCTGCGGGCGGCGTACGCCTGGACGGCGGCGGCGAACATCAACATCGGGCTGATCCCGGACAGCGGCCGGGCGTTCGGGCCGACCGGGGTGGGCGAGACCGTCACCACCGCCGACATCCGCGTCGGGTCAGTCGATTCCTCGTCCGAGGTGCTGGCCACCTCCATCCCGTACCACCCGCTCACCGGGTACCGGGCCGGCAACCTGATGCTGAACGCCGGCAAGACGTTCACCAAAGGGGGGGCGAACGGCACCTACGACCTGTACAGCGTCGCCTTGCACGAGATGGCGAACGTGCTCGGCCTGGCGGACAACCCGACCGACGCGCTGAGCGCCCGGTACGGAACGTACACAGGCCTGAAGACCGGGCTGCTGACGGCCGACACACTGGCCGCACAGGTTCTGTACGGCCTCCGCAAGGCGGACGCGTTCGAGGGCGCGCTCGGGAACGGCACCACCGCCCTGGCATCCACCCTCACCCCCGCGCTCGACCCGAACGGCAACGTGTTCTACCGGGTGGTGGCGAACGGGGACATCACCACCGCCGCCGACGCGGACGTGTACAAGTTCACCACCCGGGCGAACACCTCCCAACTGACCGTCCGCCTCGGCACCGCCGGCAAGAGCCTGCTGGCCGGCAAGGTGGAACTGTTGAACGCCGCCGGCCAGGTGGTGGCGTCCGCCACCAACACCAACCCGCTGACCGGGGACACGGTGCTGACCGCCACCGGGGTGGCGGCGAACGCCACCTACTACGTCCGCGTCACCGCCGGGCGGTCGGACGTGTTCGCCGTCGGGTCGTACCAACTGCGGGTCGGGTTCAACTACGACCCGGTGACGGAAACCAAGGTGGACCCGCGTCAGCAACTCGGGGCGGACAACGGGGCGAACAACACCCTGGCCTCCGCCACCCCCCTGACCACCACCACCGGGTTCGTGGCGAACACCCGGTATTCGGCCGCCGGTCGGGTGGAGGGGCTGTCCGACGTGGACTTCTACAAGGTGACCGCCCCGTCCGCGGGCGGGGTGATGACTGTCACCGTGCAGGGGTACGCGGGGCTGTCGGCGTCGGCCACGGTGTACTCGGCGAGCGGTGCGGTGGTGGCGTCGGACATCCTGCTGAACTGGGAGAACGGCCTGTACCGCGCCCAGGTGCCGGCGACCGCCGGGAACGGCAGCTACTACGTGAAGCTGCAGGTGCAGGACGCGGACTGGTCGGCGTGGAGTGGGAACTACAACCTGGACGTCGATTTCACCCAGCCGCTGGCCGCCCGCGCCCAGGTGAGTTCCGGCACCGCCGGCCAGACCAGCCGGATCGCCGTCGGGTTGGACGTGACGGAGAGTACGGCCGTCAGCTTCGCCCTGAGCATGACCAGCACGAACACGTCCGTGCTGAACGGGGTGGCCATCACCATCTACGACGCGGCCGGGCTGGTGGTGGGCGACCTGTGGACGGACGGGCTGAACAGCACCGACACGATGACCGCCTTCCTGAAGAAGGGGAAGTACACCGTCGCCTTCTCCTTCCAGTACGCCACCACCTCCTCGGCCACCGCCTCGTTCAACCTGCGGATGGCGGCCCTGAGCGACCCGATCGACGTGTACGACCCGAACTCCCCGCCGCCCCCGCCCGCCTCCCCGCCGGTCACGGTCGTGCCCAACCCCGGCACCGGGTTCTACGACCCGTGGGGCAACCCGATCCCGTAACGGCGTGTCACTCGGACGCTCTTTCTTCCGGCCGAATGGGGATGGTTCCGGCGAGGGGTCCCCCCACCCGGCCGGAATCAATGAGAGGCCGGGCAACGACCCGGCCTCTCCCGCGGAATCGGCATCGTGTGGCCCGCGAACGGACGCTACAATGGGGGTGTAACCCCGGTGGTGTTTCGGGTGGTGTCTTCGTTAGCCCGACGCGCGAGCGAGGGGCAAGCCACATCCACCCTCGCTCGCGCGTCGGGCTAACACCGCCGGGAACCCTGCGTCCCGTTCCCGGCCGGCCACCCCGCATGAAGCTCCTGTCGTCGCTGGCGTCCGCCATCCTCCCGGTCCAGTCGTCCGTGCAGGCCGTGTTCACCGCCCTGGTGGTGGTGGCCGTGGTCGGCCTGGAGTGGGCCGGCCGCACCGCCCACACGGACGTGCAGGACGTGGTGTACGCGCTCATGCTCGTCGGCCTGGGCGGGGTGGTGGCGGTGTGGCACCGCCGCCGCCCGCTGCCGTGGGTGGACTGGCTGGGCGAGCGGGGGGCCCGACTGCTCCGTCGGCTGAAGGCGTGGCGGTACGAGCACGGCATCGACTTCCGCGGCGCCCCGCCGCTGCCCCGCAAGCTGCCGCGGGTGGTGTGGGTGATCGCCGCCGGGCTGGTGGTGTGGGCGGCGGCCGGCCCGCTGGTGTGGGAGTGGGTGCCCGGCGGGTGGCGGACGGTGGGGGCGAAGACCTCGTATGTGGCCTATCTGGTGGTGCTGCTGGCGGTGTGGGCGGTGCTGCTCACCGGGCTGATGGCCGGGCTGTTCCTGCCGCTTGTGTCCCTCGATCGCCGGCTGACCGATGCCATCGGCGACTCCGACCGCCGGCTGGTGGTGCTGGCCCTGTCCGTGTCGTACCTGTTCGTGGTCACGGCTGCTGCCGCGTTCGTGCCGGTGGTCGCCCCGCTGGCGGTGTGCGGGCTGGCCGCCGGGCTGGCCTTCGGGTGGGCGATGCGATCCGACGTCGGCGGGGTGGCGGTGCTGTGGCGGCGGGGGCGGAACGGGGCGGTGTTCGCCATCCCGCTGCACCGGGTGGTGGCCGGCGGGGCGGCCGGGCTGCTGCTGGCGTTCGTCGCCCTGGTGCTGAACGGGCGGGGCGGGCGGCTGCTCACCCCGCTGGAGGCCGGCGACGCCATGCCGCTCACCGCCAGCCTGGCCGCGCTCACCATCTGGACGGTGCCGGGATTAATCCTCCTCGCCCTGTTCCGGGTGCGGGAGAAGCGGCGGACCGACCCGGCCAACCGTACCCCGCCGACCGTTCACGTCCGCAACCGGCTGTCCGCCGTGGCCGGCGAGCGGGCCGCCCGCACGTTCACCGGCTGGGGGTGGGCCGTTCGCTCTGGCGAACCGCACGCCGACGACATCCGCGTCGAACTGGTCCACCCGGAGTTGTCCGAGGCGACCGAGTTCAACCCGGTGTGGCCGCTCAAGATCGCCCCGGCTGATCTGGACAACCCGCTGGTGAAGGAGCGGCTGGAGCGGCGGGACGAGATCCGCCTCCGCCGGCGGGTGTTCCGCGGGCTGACGGCGGCACTCAAGCGGGCGATGGCCGACCGCAAGGACCGCGGCGGCGGGTTCCTGCTCGCCCCGCACTGGTGGTTCGTGGGCGGGCTGGTGCGGGAGGACGGCGAGACCCGCCGGCGGTCGGCGGACGGCGACCTGGACCCGCCGCGGCGGGTCGGCCCGCCGTACACCGAGGTGTTCGGCGTCCGCCCGCGGCAGCACCTGCACCGGGTGCTCCAGGCGGTGCAGATCGACCTCATCTACGTTGAGGACGGGGTGTCGCTCAAGTCTTTGGAGCGGGTGTTCCGGGCGGTGTTCGAGCTGTACGACGTACACGCCGGGCAGCGGCGGGTGGACGACCACTCGTTCCGCGGCATCCCGAAGGTGCGGGTGATGGTGCACGAGTTCAGCCCGCTCAAGCCGCCGGCCGAGACCGCCGTCACGTACCGCATGCCCAAGTTCGACGACATGAACCGCGGGCGGGTGCTGCACATCTTCCGCGACAAGGGCGACCACGAGGAGCTGATCGACACCCCGCGGGACTTCGACTACGTCCCGTCCCCGTCCCCCATGCTGGTGGGGTGAAACAACCCAACCCGTCCGGAACCGCCTGCATGAGTGACCTCGCCCTGCCGTCGCCCGAAGACGTTCGCGCCGGCCTCGCCGCCGGCGGTCGCATCCTTGAGTGGTGGCGGAAGGTCGAAGCATATCTGAAGCGGCGGAAGAACTACGTCCTGTTCACCGGGATGGAGGGGGTGGGCAAGACGGTGCTGTTCGACTTCCTGAGCGGGAAGGCGTACGAGAAGGGGTACCGCCCGCCCGCTAAGTCGAATAAACTGGAACGTGGCCGAACCGCCGACCCCGGCAGACCGATCGGGTTAAAAGTGATCCCCGGCCAGTCGGCCCGCCCACGGATGGAGGCGGTGGAGCGGACGTTGCTGGGGAAGACTCCCCCGCTCGGCGTGGTGCATGTCGTAGCCAACGGGTTCGCCAGCATCCGCGGGCACGAGTCTACGGAGGTGATCCGGAAAGCCGGACGGGTGAAATCCGTTGCCGACCTCCAGAACCTGCAACGGAAGCGGGAGATCGAAGAACTGCGGCAGGTGTGCGGATGGCTCCGGGACGCGCACCGGATGGCCCGCCAGCCGTCGTGGCTGATTGTGGCCGTCACCAAGTACGACCTGTTCCCCGATGCCCTGGCCGATGTGCGGTCGGAGTACGGTCCGGGCGGGCGCGGCGAGGTGGTGAAGTTGCTGGACGATTTGGTGCGGTTCGTCGGGGCCGACAACTTCCAATGGCAGGCGGTTCCGGTGTGCGGCTGGCTGGAGGACTTCACGTTCGCCAGAGACGGGCGGAAGTCGCGGTTCACCCCACAACAGAGGGACGTTCTGGTCGAAGAGTTGGGCAAACTGATCAGCGGGTTTTGCCACGGTGAGAGGGGCTGACGATGGCAAAGCGCGGCCTGAAGCAGGGCAATTCGAGAAAGAATTTGCAATCGGGTGACGGCAGGCTGGATGTCGATGCCGAAGTCCTGGTGGCTGAAATTCGCTCGACGTATAACTGGTACATCGCGAAAGTGGTGTTCGTCGTCGTTCTCGTGGCGGTGCTGACGGCGGCGTTCATCTGCTCGATGGTCTATTTTTCTGCTCTCGAACACCTCGGCTACACGACCGTCGCTGTCGCCGCCGTCACCTTCGCTGTTGCGGTCGCCCTGTTCTGCATTGCCGCGGCCCGTTCCCTCCGGAATCTCTACAAACAGCATTTGGAGTACGTGGAGCTACTCCGTGAGGTCGGGCCAGCCCTGGCCGACTCCGGACAGATCTCCCCGCTCCGCTGGGCGACGATCAAAATCCAGCTTTCCCAGTACGGCATTTGACCCGCCATGATCGTCGGCGTCGGCGAGCTGCTGTGGGACGTGTTCCCGGACTGCCGCAAGGTGGCCGGCGGGGCGCCGTTCAACTTCGCCTTCCACTGCCACAACCTGGGCCACGAGGCGGCGGTCGTCTCGCGGGTCGGGGACGACGACTTGGGCCGCGAACTGCGGGCCGAGGTGCGGCGGCTCGGGCTGAGCGACGAGTTCATTCAGACCGACCCGGCGCACCCGACCGGCACCGTCCAGGTGACGGTGGACCCCGCCGGCCAGCCGAGCTACGAGATCGTGCAGAATGTTGCGTGGGACCACATCGAGTGGACGCCCGAGTTGGAGCAGTTGGCTTGGCATTGCCGAGCCGTCTGTTTCGGAACGGTGAGTCAACGCGGCGATGAGAACGGGCGGGTCATCCGCAAGTTCACGTCGGGGGATCAAAGTGTGACACCCCTGTCGCCGCGGCGGGTGTGCGATCTGAACCTACGGCTCTCGGAGGTGACATCGGAACTCGTCAAGCGGTCGATCGGACAGTGCGACTTCCTGAAAGTGAATGACGACGAACTGATTCGCATCGCCGAACTGTTGGGCCTGGTTCGTCGGGATGACACGTCGGCGGCCATCGACCTTGCGAATCGTAATCCGTGCCCGCTGGTCTGCGTGACGCGGGGGGAACACGGTGCCTTCCTCGCATGGTCGGGCGGCGACATCTCCGAACCCGGCGTGCCCGCCGCCGTCGTGGACACCGTCGGGGCCGGCGACTCGTTCACCGCCGCGATGGTGTGCCTGCACCTGGAGGGCCGATCGCTGAAGGATTGCGCCCGGTTCGCCAACCACTACGCCGCCCGTGTGTGCGAATACCGCGGCGGCACCCCGCCGATCGACCGGGCCGAGGTCGAACGCGCCGCGTTCGGCTGAAACGCACCCCGGCGGCGGGCGTCGTTACCGGGCGGCACTCTTCACCTCTCCCCGTCGGGGAGAGGTCGTCAACTCCTAAGGAGTTGGCGGGTGAGGGGTCTTTCGTACCGCCCTTCTCCCGCGCTCGTCTATCGCCGAGCTTGCCCTCTCCCCGACGGGGAGAGGGGGAATACCAAGACCCGCCCCCGCCGAGGTCCGCCGCATGTTCACCGCCCTGCTCGTGGCCGCCGCCCTCGCCGCCGACCCGGCCGATAAGCCGAAGTCGGCGAGGGAGGCGTTCCAGCCGCTCAACCCGCTCATCGGGGGGTGGAAGGGCACCGGCCGGGCGGACGACAAGGCGAAGACGTTCTGGTCCGAGCGGACCGAGTGGGCGTGGCAGTTCAAGGGCGACGACGCCTGGTTGACGGTGGCGTTCGAGAAGAGCCAGCACTTCACGGCGGGCGAACTGCGGTACGACCCGAAGGGCGGCGGGTTCACCCTGACGCTGACCACCGCGGACAAGGCCGAGCAAAAGTTCGAGGGCACGCTGACGGTCGGCAAGCAGAAGGAGGCGATCCTCACCGCCGAGCGGACCGACGGCGACACCGTGCAGCAGTTCACCCTCACCGTGCTACACCACAACCGGCACCTGTACCAGATCGCCACCAAGCCGAAGACGGCGACCACGTTCACCCGCCAGTTCCAGGTGGGGGCGACGAAGGAGGGTGAGCCGTTCGCCGACGCCGGCGGCGGGCCGGAGTGCATCGTGTCCGGCGGGCGGGGGACGATCGCGGTCAGCCACGCCGGGAAGACGTACTATGTGTGCTGCTCCGGCTGCCGCGACGAGTTCAAGGCCGACCCGGACAAGTACATCAAGCTGGCGGCGGCGAAGAAGAAGTGA
>JALHQU010000262.1 GCA_022841795.1 Fimbriiglobus sp. | reverse complement strand
CGTGAACTCCAACCACGGCAGGCTTCGGCTTCACCCAGGATGCGTATCACCCGCAATCACTTGTTCTTCTTCAGCACGACCGTCGCCGGGGTCGCCTTCTCGCCCGGCTCGACCGTCACCTCGGTGACGCCGGACACGCCGGTGGTCACGTCCGTCTTGCCGGACACCAGCACGTACGGGCCGGGGGGCAGCCCGAGGAGGCAGAACTTGCCGCTGGCGTTCGTCACCACCGACTTCCGCACCTTCCCCTCGCCGCCGACGATCTTCACCTCCACCCCCGGCTGCGGCAGTTCGCCGAACATGACGATGCCGTCGATCCGCCCGGTCGGGATGGGCGGGGGCGGGTCCACGATGACGACCCGCAGCGCCTCGCCGGTCCGCGGCCCGCCGGTGTTCCCGGCCCCGTCGGTGGCGACGGCCGACACCGTCGCCTCCTTCTTGTCGGCCGGCAGTTGCAGGGCGGCGGCCCACACGTCCGTCGGCTTGCCGTCCTTATCCAACACCGGCGTGCCCTCGACCACCGCCGCCCCCTCCGGCGGCTTGCCGTCCGCGGTCGGCTTGCCCAGGAAGAACACGACCTTGGCGATGCCCGTCCCGCCCGTGCCGTCGGTGGCGAACGCCCGCACCGGCAGCGGGTCGCCCTTCACCAGCTGGCGGGCACCGCTCTTCGTCACCTTCAGCCCGGGGTCGCGAAACGTCACCTCCGGCGGGGTGGCGTCCACCAGCAACCGCACCGGGTCGGACGGGGTGTCGGACGTGCCCTTCACCAGCACGCCGGACAGGTCGATCCGCCCGCGGAGGTCGGCCAGGGAGATGACCTTCACCCAGTCGCTCGATTTGGTGGTCAGCCCGATGCCGCCGGACGGGTCGGCCGGGTTCAGCCACACCTTCTCGTCCCGCGGGGCGGGGAAGCGGAACACCTCGTTCTGGTCGGCCGAGTTGTCCGCCGCCCGCTTCACCCGCAGCTCCAGGGCGTGGTCGGCCGGCGGGTTGTCCACCTCCAGCCGCACCGGGAACACGGCCACCGGGCGGGTGGCGTTGTTCGCCGGCAGTTGGGTGAGCGGCACCACCCGCACGGCCACCTTGTTGTCCGGGTTCACCTGATCGCCCGTCGCCCGCGGGCTGACGGTGAACAGCTTCGCCCGCTCCACCCCGTCCACGGCCACGTGCACGGTCACGGTGTCCGGCGGCGACTTCACCGCGCCGGTGAGGGTGGAACCGGCGGCCGCCGCCACGGTGCGGTTATACACGCCGTCGCCCAGCGTCAGCCCGGGGTTGGCGAACGACAGCCGCACCGCCGCCGGCGACTCGGCGGTGATCTTCGGGGTGGCCTTGGCGGTCGCGATCGGGGTGACCTTCATCTCCACCTCCGCCGCCCCGTCCTTCACCGACACCGTCGGCTTGTCCACCGTCAGGTACGCCTCCGGCTTGGCGAAGGTCAGGTTGATCACCTCGATGTACGGCCGGTTGGCCTCGTCCTTCACCACCGCCTCGCCCTTCTCGTCGAGCAGCCGCAGGGTGAACTGGAACCCCGCGGCGTCCCGCTTCAGGGCCACGCCCGGCGGGGGCGGCGGCTCGGGCGGAGTTGCGGCCGCACCGGGGGCCGGGGGCGGAACTGCCGGCGGCGGGGGGGCCGCAGGAGCCGGGGCCGGCGGGGCGAACTTCACCCGCCTCCACGTCCCCTGCGCGTCGTCCTTGGTGAACTTCACCGGCGCCCGCCCGAGCGACGGGCCGTTCGGCCCGCCTTGGAGCAACTCGACCACGAACGTGTCCTTGTTCGGCAGCCGGTTCTGCACATACAGGTACACGGCGGAGGCGGCGTTCGGCCGCGGGGCCAGGTCCGCCGCCGGCAGGTCCTGCACGTCCTTCGTCACCTCCGGGGCGTCCGGGTTGGCGGTGAACGCGGTCCACTTGGCGGCGTAATCCTGGGCGGGGGCGAGCGGCAGCCAGACGGCCAACAGGCCAACGGCGGCGGTGAGGCGGACGGCGGACACGGTGAACTCCCTCTCAGGGCGTGTTAGTCGGTCAACAATTCCGCGGCCTGGCGGCACGTCTCGGCGGCGGCAGCGGCCAGCGGCGCGAACGCCTTCGCGTCGGCCTGGTAACGGTTCGCCACCAGCAGGCGGCGGAACTCGCGGTCGGCCAGTTGGCGGTCGAACCAGTCCGGGTTGGCGGCGGGGGTCGCGGCCCCCGCCGGCACGTCGTCCGGGTCCACCGCCCAGCCGATTTTCACCCGGCGGGTGGTGTCGCCGTCGTACACCTTCTTCAGCTCGCCTCGCCGCTGCGTTCGCACGTCCGCCGCCAACTCGGTGAACGTCTTGGCCGCGTCCGCCGCCTGCGGGTTGAAGGCGTTCGCCGCCTCGCGGTGCCGAACCCCTACGTCCGTGCGGGCCAGGGCGAGCAACTCGGCCTGGTTCCGCAGCACCTGCACCGACGCGACGAACACGGCCGGCGACCGCGGGGCCGGCGGGTTCGGGACGACCGCGAGCGGGGTCGTCGGCCACGCCGGGAGCATTGCCCCCCGCAGCTTGTCCGCCGCCGCCACCCGCACGTCCGCCGGCCACCCCGGCCACAGCAGCGCGGCCTCCAACTGCCGCGGCGTGCCGGTGGCGATGACGGTCGGCTTGGGGAGCAGCCCCGTCCGGGCGTCGGTCAGTTGGCGGGCGGCCCCGCCCAGCTTGACCGCGTCCGCGTCCGGCCGCAGCAGCGCTTCGGCTTGCCGATACGCATCGGCCAAGCCCTTGAGCGAGCATTCCCCGGAGCCGCCGACGGACGCCAACTCGTGCGGGAAGTGGTCGGCCAGATCGGCAAGCGCCGCACGCGCCTCGTCCCGCGCCTGTTCGACCTCCGCCGCCTTCTCCGCCCTCGCCGGGAGCAACTCGTACCGCTTGCACAACCCGGCCAACCGGCCCGCCGCCGGCGTCATCTGATCGAACCCGACAGTCGGATCGAACAGCGCAACCAGTTCGACCCGCCGGCCGTCGTCCAACTCCTTCAACCCGTCGCGGATGAGCGGGAACGTGCGGCCGTCGGCCACCGCCGCCCGCTCCGCGGCGGCGAACGCCTCCAGCACCGCCCGTACCGCGTCCGCGTCCAGCCGGCTCATCCGCTCCGGCTTGGCGGCCAGGATGAGCTGCACGCCGGCGAACTCGGCCGGCGGCGGCTTCAGCCCGAGCGCGTCGACGAGCGGCGCGAACGCCTTCACCCGGTCGAGCGACGGCTCCTTCAGCAGCTCGTCCCACACGGCGGCGGCGAGGGCGAACGGCGGTAACTCCGGCGGCAACTTCGCCTTGGCCAGCTCGGCCTTCACCGCGACCGCGGCGGCCATCGGCTCGGTGCGGGCGAACTCGGGCGAGCGGACCAGCCCGAACACCGGCCGCAGGGCGGCGGCGGCGGCCTTCACCTTCGGCTCGAACCCGTCGGTGCGGCGGACGGCGGCGAGCGAGTGGGCGGGCGGCGGGAACGGGCCGAGCTTCGGCAGGGCCGCCTTCAGCTCGCCGAGCGCGCTGCCGAAGGTGGCGTTCAGGGCGGCGGGGTCCTGCCCGGCCAGGAACGCCCGCTCGGCCCGCAGGGTGGTGAGTGTGTGGTGCCGCACCAGCCGCAGCGCCCGCAGGTGCAGGCCGGCCTTGATCGCGGCGTCCCGGTCCGTCCAGGCGGCGGCCAGCCAGGTGGGGTACGCGGCCAGGGGCGGTTGCTGGTCGTCGGCCGGCGGTTGGTGCGACTTGACGGGCAGGAGTGCGAAGTCGTCGGCCGGGCCGTGCAGCCGCGGCAGTTGCGGGGTGCCGCCGAACGGCAGCGACGCGGTGTAGGTAGCGTCCCGCACGAACGCCGCCAACTCCTGCGCGGACACGAGCTGGTTCTTCGCCCGGTCGGCCGACCAGCCGTCCGCCGCCCCGCCCAGGCCGTGCGCCAGGGCCAGCCCGAACGCCGTGCCCCCCTGCCGGTGGTCGATCACCGGCCCGTCGGCGGGCGTGTGCGCGTGCAGCACCGGGAACGGCAGCTCGTTCGCCTTCGCCTTCCGCGCCAGGGCGGCGTCGATCTCCTCGCTCACGTCGGCGGTCGGCAGGTTCACCCGCGGGTCGAAGCACGGGCGGACGTCCAGCACCAGTAGCCGCTGGCCGGCGGCGGACACCAGCGGCTTGAGCACGTCGTCCAGGGTGAGCCAGGTGGCCGGGCGGTCCGGGTCGGCGTCGGCCGGCAGCAGGTACGGGGTGCCGGCGTGGACGGTGCCCAGGGCGGACAGGTACACCACCAGCGGGCGGTCCTCGCGGGCGGCGGCCGCCGCCTGCGTGCCGATCTCCCGCACCAGCCGCTCCCTCTCGTCGAACACGCCGGCGTCCCCGCCGCCGGTGCGGTCCCGCACCCGCTGCGCGTCCGCCTTCGCCCACGGGTTCGCCGGCCAGTCCTTCGACCGCTTGTACTCGCCCACCGGCAGGGTGAGCACGATCGCCGCCTTCTGCCCCCGCGGCAGGACGAACAGGGCGGCGATGCCGCCGGCCAGCGCCGCTACCACCAGCGCGGCCACCGCCCACTTCCGGCCGCTTCCGGACTTGACCTTCGGGCCGGACGCCGGCCGGCCGGCGCCCCCGGCCCCGCCCCGCCAGGCGTCTTGCGGGCGACGGTTGGAACTCATGTGGGCCTCGGGTCGGGGGATTTGGTTTTGTAGCCGCGAGCCGACGGCGAGCGCGGGTGGCCGACCGTCTCCGACGGTCGGCGCCGACTCCCGGAGGGAGGCGGCCACCCGATTCGCCGGTTCGGGTGGCCGACCGTCTCCGACGGTCGGCGCCGACTCCCGGAGGGAGGCGGCCACCCGGCAGGTCACCGCGCCGGCAGCAGCAGCTCGGGCGGCATGGTGGCGGCCGGGCCGACCGGCAGGCGGTCGGGGAACGGGATGCTCACCCCCGTGCCCGCCTTCCGCAGGTCGGCCACGGTGTACAGTTCGAGCCGCACCTTCGCCTTCAGGTCGTCGGCGGTCAGCGGGCCGAACCGCACCGTGTACCGGGTGCTGGCGTCGTAGTAGCGGTGCCGCTCCTCCACCGCCTTCTTCCACCCGGTGACGCGGGCGAACACCGGATGCCCCGGCTGGTCGTAGTCCCACCGCACGAGCAGGTACTTCTGCCCGTTCTCCTCGACCACCTCCGCCCCGCGGAGGCGGTCCGCCCCGCCCGCACCGGGGTACGCCTTCTTGTCCCGCAGCGCCCGCTCGGCTGGCGCGAAGTCGCCCAGGTCGAGGTCGCCGCCGGCCGGGGCGGGCAGGTCGTCGATCCAGTACCCGCTCACCACCGGCGGGCGGACGGTGACGGTGCCGCTGGCGGACGAGCGGTTCTCGTCCCAGTCCGGCAGGGCCAGCTCCCACACCGGGGCGACCGGCCCGTCCGCCCGGTTCTCGACGCGGAGGTACGGCGGCGGCTTGCCGTCCGCGGTGGTCACGTCGAACCACGCCAGCCGCGGGCGGAGCAGGCGGAGGGTGGTGCCGCCGGCGGGCACCGGCCGCTCCAGGGCGGCGGTCAGCTTCAGGTCCACCGTCTGCACCTTCGGCGACGTGACCGCGCTCACCTGCGGCAGGGTGAGGAACACCGGCTCGCCGCCGCCCTCGCTGCCGCGGGTGAGGATGCGGGCGGCCGACCGCTCGGCGAACTCGTGCGCGAACGCCGGCACCCCGAGCCGCGGGTTGCCACCGGCGGCGGTCAGTTGCAGCAGCAGCCGGTCGCCGGCGGCCAGTTCCAGCTTGGTCGGCTTCACCCCGCCCATCTTCACGTCGTAGGTGTTCACCGGCAGCAGGGGCGACGCCTGGTACTGCCTGGTGCCGACCGACGCGATGAGCAGCCCGCTCTTTGGCCCGGCGTACCGCAGCCGCGGCAGCACCGCCTCGGCCAGCCGGCCGGCGAACGCCGTCTCGTCCTTCACGTTCTTGTGCAGGGTGACGGGCGTGCGGGGGGTGTTGCCGAACACCGTCGGGTCGGTGAGCGACTCGAACTGCCCCACCGCCCGGCCCTCCTCGTCCGCGTCCATGGCGAAGAACACGACGTGCAGGTTCACGTCGTCCTCGCACCCCTGGAGGGCCTTCAGCACCACCTCCTTCGGCCGGCCCCAGGTGTTCGGGGCCGGGTTGTCCTCGCCGTCGGTGAGCACGATCAGCACCCGGTCGCCGGTGAACCGCCCCGGCCACAGCCCGTTCGGGTCTTTCGCCGCCAGCGCCTCGAAGATGCTGCCGGCCAGCGGGGTGCGGTCGCCGGGGGCGGTGATGGCCCGCACCGCCCGCATCTTCTCCTGCACCTGGTCGTCCGTGCCGTCCCGCTCGAACGGCGGGGTGACGGCCTCCACCTTCGTCTTCTCCCCCTCCCCGTAGAACCCGCCGATGGTCACGCTCGTGCCCTTCGAGATCTTGGGCAGCAGCTTCTCCACCCCGCGGATGGCCTTCCGCAGCCGGGTGTTGTCCCGCTCCGGGTTCAGCTTCGGGTCCACCATGCTCTGCGAGCGGTCGATCAGGATGGTCACCGCCCCGGCTACCGCCTTCGGGTCGGCCACCAGGGCCACCGCCGCCTGGCCGGTCGGCGGCTTGTTCACCACCTCGCGGGTGGGGTCGCCGGCGAACACCACGTCCGCCTGCCTCTCGTACCGCCGCCCGCGGTACAGGGCGGCCACCGTCAGCTTCTCCGTGCCCGGCTTGCCCCCGGCCGCCGCGGTCGCCAGCGGGCAGTCGAACCGCCCGTCCTGCGACACCTCCTGGCCCGCCGCCGTCAGCCGCTCCTCCAGCCGCCGGCCGGTCCGCGGCTTGTTCGCCTCCACCCCGGCCAGCCGGTCCGGCGGGGTGACGGTGGCGACCGGGAACCCGACCCGCTCGCCGGTGTACGCCACCGCGTACTCGAACGTCAGCGAACGGTCTTCGGGCACCACCACCACCTGCCGCGGCCGGCGGAGGGTCAGCTCGGTCGGCTTCCGCTCGCCCTCCCGGTCGCACCCGGCGAACAGCCGGGCGAGGGCGGCGGGCGGCGGGTTCGGGTCGGCGAGCAGCGTCCGCACGTCCGTCCGGGCGGCGGCGATCAGCCGCCCGGCCGCCTGCTGGCAGTACCAGTTGGCCGGGTCGGCCGTCTCCGGCTTGAGGTCGCACCAGCCGTCGCGGGTGAACCGCTTCGCCTGGTCGAGCAGGAAGCGGTGCCGCCAGTAGAACCGCTCGGCCACCACCGGCGGCGGGTCCGCGCTCACCCCGGCCGCCGGGTCGGACAGGCGGGCGAGGCGGGCGGCGTCGGCCAGGTCGCCGGCGGTGTCGTCGAGCGCCCCCTTCCCCTGCGTCACCTTGTCAGCCGCGGTACGGGCGTCGCCGGGCAGTTGGCGGAACCGCCGGCCGATGGCGTCCGCGTCGGCCAGCTTCGGGTCGTTCAGGTACGCCGCCGCCGCGTCCAGGTGCCGCTTGGCCGTCGTCGCAGCCGGCGGTTCCCGCGGGGTGCCGGTCTCCTTCAACTGCTCGGCGTTGGCGGCGACGGCGCCGCCGATCCGCCACAGGTCGGCCGCCAGCTTCACCCGGTCGGCGTCGGGCACGAACGGCACCGCCAGCACGCCGTCCAGTTCCAGCCAGTTGGACACCACCGCCGACGCCGACTGCTTGAGCGCCTCGGCGGCCACCTTCTGGAACGCCTCCTCGACCCGCTCGAACGCCTTCCGGTCCAGCGCCCCGGTCAGCTCCCGCAGCTTGGCGTCCATGTCCCCCGGCATGGGCGGGGAGCGGAGCGCGGCGTCGGCCCTGTGGGCGAACTCGGCGGCGGCGGCCACGTCCGTCAGCAGGTCTTTCACCCGCGCGTCGGCCAGCTGCGTGCCGCGGTAGCCGGCCAGCCAGCGGGCGTAGTACGGCAGGCGGGCGAAGGTGCGGTCGCGGACAGCGAGCAGCCCGGCCACGTCCGCCGCCCGCTTCCGCGCCGCCGCGTACCCGGCGGTCGCCGACGCGAACAGTTCCGCCGCCCGGTCCCACGACTTCGGCTGCACGTCGAACAGCAGGTCCTCGCCCTTCTGCCGGTCGGCGTCGGCCGGCTCGATCAGCGGGCCGGTCCAGCGGGCCACCTGCTCGGCGTGCCCGGCGTCGCCGCCCCAGGCCACCCGCTCGGCCGTCTCGCGGGCGGTGACGGCCACCTTCAGCCGCTCCGCCTCCGGCCGCGGGGCGGCCAGCAGGTGCTTCTCCAGCATCCGCAGGTAGTGCAGTTCGACCGGCTGGTCCTTCGCGTCCCCGCTCGCCTCGATCACCAGGCCGGCGGTGTCGAGCGTGTCCTTCGACGGGTCGGCGGCCACCTTGTCCAGCACGAACCGGGCGAGGGCGAGGCGGACGGTGGCGTCGTTCGGCACCAGTTTGGTGATCTTCTCCCACTCGACGGCGCGGGTGCTGGGGGCGACCGGCGCCCACAGGTTGCCGAACGACAGGTCCGGCGGGGCGGCCCCGGCACTCGCCAGCGCGCGGGTGGCGGGCAGGCTGGTCTTGGCCGCCTCGGCGTCCGGGCGGACGGCGGCGGTGATCCGCTTCCGCAGGTCCGCCACCCGGCCGGGGATGCCCTTCGGGTCGGCCCCGATGCGGGCCAGCCGGTCCCACCGGCCCAGCCACTCCAGGTACTCCCGCCACGCCTGCGGGTGGGCGGACTCCGGCGGCACCCCGCCGCCGGCCAGGGC
>JALHQU010000261.1 GCA_022841795.1 Fimbriiglobus sp. | reverse complement strand
TGCTGCCGGTGGACTCGGTCCACCGGGCGATGGGCACGCCCGTCGTCGGGCTGGCGGCGGCCGCCAGCCCGGCCGCGCTGCCGCCGTACCTGCACGACCGCATGGCGGCGGACGCCGAGCGGACGGCCGCCCCCGGCCGGGCGAGCGAGTGATGCCCCGGTTCGTCCTGCTCGCGCACGACTGGCCGCACCCGCACCTCGACCTGCTGCTCGAACGCGGCGGGGTGCTGAAGGCGTGGCGGCTGCCGGCCGGGTTCACCCCGACCGAGCCGGCCGCGGCCGAGGCGATCGGCGACCACCGGCTGGCGTACCTGGACTACGAGGGGCCGGTGTCCGGCGACCGCGGGCGGGTGGTGCGGCGAGACGCCGGCGAGGTGGAATGGCTCACGACCGACCCGGACCGGATGAGGGTGCGGGTCGGCGGGGCGGTGCTGAGCGGCGTGTTCGAGCTGGTTCACATCGAAGGCGAGCGGTGGCGGTTCGGGCCGGTCGGCGGGTCGTAGGGTGGGCACCGCCCACCGCCGCAAACACGGTGGGCGGTGCCCACCCTACAAGACGGACACCCGCCCTCGCTATCGCTCGCCTTGGTTCACCGGCGTCATCGCGTCCGCCTTCCGGATCCGCTCCTCCAACTCGAAGATGGTGGGCACGTCCTCGGCCGACGCCGGGCGGGGCCTCCCGCCCGCCTGCACCACGTTCTTGTCGGTCGGCTTCGGCGGGTTCATCAGCACGTCCAGCCCCCGCTGGGCGACGCCCAGGCCGGGTTGCAGCTTCAGTGCCGTGCGGTACTGCTCCATCGCCTCCTGCGTCTTCCCCTGGGCGGCCAGGGCGAACCCCAGGTTGGACCGCGCCTCGGCCTCGGTGCCGGAGCGGGTGAACGCGGCCAGGGCGGCGTCCGGGCGGTCGGTGGCGGCCAGCACCAGCCCCAGGTTGATCCACCCCCGCTTCAGGGTCGGGTCCAGGGTGGTGGCCTGGGTCAGGTACTCTTCGGCCCGCGGGAAGTCGCCGCGGCAGTAGTGGCTGTACCCCAGGTCGTTGAGCAGTTGAACGTCCTTCGGGCCGGCCTGGAGGAGGGTGGCGTACTCGGCCGACGCCTTGTCGAAGTCGCCGGCCAGGTCGTACAGCACGGCCAGCCGGCGGGTGGCGACGGCGTTCGCCTTCGGGTCGTGGGCGCGGGCCTTCTCGTACAGGTGGATGGCCTCGGGCACCTTGCCGCCGCGGTCCAGGTCTTGCGCCGCGGCCAGGCAGGCCACCGCCGCCTCCTTCGCCGGCAGCTCGGTCTGCGGCACGTGCCCGCCGGCGTCCGGGCCGATGAGCGGCGGGCCGCCGCTCAGCCCGCCGCCGGTGCCGGCCACCGGGCTGAGGCCGGCGGGCGACCCCTGGTCCCCCGGCTTCCACTTCGACATCCACGAACACCCGCCACCGGCGAGTGCGGCGCAGGCGACGGCGAACAGCGCGAGTCGGGCCATCACTTCCCCCCGTCCGTGAGTGGCTCGGGCCAACGAAAACGCCCCGCGGGGAATACCCACGGGGCGGTGTGGCGTCAACCGACAGGCGACGTTTTTTCGGCCCGATTAGCGGATGAACCCGCCGCCGAACCCGCCGCCGCCGAACCCGCCGCCGCCGAACCCGCCGAACCCGCCCAGACCGCCGAACCCGAACCCGCCCAGGCCGAAAGCGCCGAGGCCGCCCTGCCCGAACCCGCCGTTCTGGTTCTGGATCATCTGCGGGTAGATCCGCTCGCCCTCTTCGCCGAACAGCCCTTCGGCCGTCGGGATGCCGACCACCACCCGCTCCTCGGCGTTCGGGATCTTCGCCTGGCAGAGCAGGTCCACCACCACCTTCCGCCGCATCTGGTCCACCTGCCGGGCGTCGATCTTCTTGTCTTCCGGGTTGTACGGGGTGTTGGTCGCCTGCAGGTGTTCCGGCTCCGGCTGGATGACCACCGGGAACGGGACGGTGGGCAGGCGGGCGATCATCTGCGCCAGGTGCTTGCGGCCGAACGGCCCGAGCAGCACCTCGCCGTCCTTGAACTCGTTGTAGTACAGGACGAAGTCGTCCAGCTCGGCCTTGTCCGCCTGCTTGTTCAGGTAGGCGTTGGTGTACGTGCCGGCGTGCGTCGGGATGGCCCCGCACGGGATGTCCGCACAGTTGTCGATGCGGCACTTGCCGTGGCACTTGTGCTTGCCGCACGCCTTGCACTTGCCGTCGGCGTCGTCGCAGCACTCGTCGGCCGTCTGCTTGTGCTTGTGCAGGCAGCCGGTGGTGGCGGCCAGGGCGACGATCAGCCCGACCGCCAGGCGGAGCCGCCATCGGACGGCGGGGGTGAGCGCACACATAGGTCGAAGCCCTCGGGGGCGGACCGCCGCGCGGCCCGCCGGGGTGGGGGGTTGGGAATCACTTGCCCGTGGACGGGGCGGTGAGCGGGCGGTTGAACACCCCTTCCATGTGCCCGGTCGGGCCGGTGATGAACTGCTGCTCGCACTTGCGGTAGCTGAGCATGCGGTGGATGTCGGTCCGCACGGCCGATCGGTAGTCGTATGATCGGCGGCTCTCCAGCCGGCCCTTCAGGTAGAACTCCAGATCGCCCGGCTCGAAGATGTCCGACCCCGGCAGCGGGGTGAGCTCGTTCTGGTTCAGCGGGTGCACCAGTTCCGGGGTGATGAGCACCACCAGCTCCTGCTCGCCGTGGGTGATGCGGTCCAGCCCGAGCAGCCGGCCGACGTACGGCAGGTCGCCGAAGAACGGCACCCGCTGGCTGTCCCCGCCCAGGTTGGACTGGATCAGCCCGGCCACCGCCATCGTCTGCCCCTCCCGCATCTCCACCGTGGTGGAGAACGTGCGGGCGTTCAGCCCGGGGATGTTCGCCCCGCCGATGTTCGACCCGCCGCCCTCGTTCCGGGTGCTCACCGTCGAGTTCACCGTCAGCCGGATGCGGTCGCGGTCGGTGATGTACGGGGTGAAGAACAGTTGCACCCCGAACGGCACGAACTGCACCCCCTGGAGGCCGCCGCCGAACCCGCCCAGCCCGCCCTGGCCGAACTGCCCGACCCCGCCGAGTACGGGTACGGGGAACTGGCCGCCGGCCAGGAAGGTGGCCGTCTGCCCGTTCATGGTGGTCAGGTTCGGCTCGGCCAGGGTGCGGGCGTAGTTCAGGGTGCGGAGGGCGTTGATGGCGATCGGGATCTGGCCGTTGTCCAAAAGCACCGGCAGGTTGCCCGCCCCGGCGGTGGCCCCCTGGGCGAGCAGCCCGCCGGTCAGTTGGGCGAACACCGACCGCCCGGCCGCGCCGGTGTTGAGCGAGAAGTTCACCCCGATGCTGCGGGCGGCGGAACGGTTCACCTCGGCCACCGTCACCCGCAGCATCACCTGCTGCTCGCCGGGGATGCGGAGGTTGTTGATCACGTTCGGCCCGCCCTCCAGCAGGTACGAGTCCTGCCCGGGGGTGCCGGTCGGGTTGGTCGGGTCGAGCGGGTTGGGCAGGGAGGCGCGGGCGGCGGTGACGGCCGGCCGCTGGATCTGGCTCAGGTTGCCGCCCCCGCCGGGGGCGTTCGCCCGCACGATCCGCATGATCTGGGTGGCGTCGTAGATGTCGTGCGCCTGCCCGGACACCATCAGCTTGTCGCCCACCAGCGTCAGCCGCACCCGGCTGTTCGGGAACGCCTTGTTGATCTCGTCTTCCAGCGCCTTGTACAGCCGCTCCAGCCGCGCCTTCGCCTCCGGGTCGGGCAGCACCCGCACCAGGTAGCTGAGGATCTTCTCGTTCTTCTTGGCCGGGTCGGCCGGGTCGAGGAACCACAGGTTGAGCACCGTCGTGCCCACCTTCTTGCCCAGCACGCTGAACTGCTTCGGGTCGTTCAACTGGTTGGCCGCCACGAAGGTCGGGTCCACCAGTTGGAACTGGGTGGGCACGTCGTTCAGCAGCAGCAGGCGGGCGC
The DNA here is from genome assembly GCA_022841795.1 of Fimbriiglobus sp. Taxonomy (GTDB): domain Bacteria; phylum Planctomycetota; class Planctomycetia; order Gemmatales; family Gemmataceae; genus JALHQU01. The sequence continues at coordinate 4,721 of JALHQU010000261.1, read as the reverse complement.
GGCCCTCGATCACGTCCAGCGTGTTCTTCGGGTCCACCACCCCCTTGACGAACTGGCGGAACTCCTCCAGGTCCTTGTCCGTCGGCACCGGGGTGGTGCCGAGCGGCCCGCCGCCCATGCGGGACAGCCGCGGGCGGTCGTCCGGGAACGCCGGCCGCGGGGCCGGCAGTTGCTCGCCCGCCGGCTTCGGCGGGTCCGCCGCCTTCGGCTGTTCCTTCGGCTTGTCCTGACCGGCCCCGCCCGGCAGCGGCATGGGCACCGGCTGCATGGCCACGCGGGTCGGCGGCTCGATCTTGAAGTCGGCCGGCGGCGGCAGCTTGATCGGCAGGGCGGTGGTGGGCGGGTCGTCGGCCGCGGCCGGGATGACCGCCGGCGGGGCGGCGGCGAACGTCGGCTTCACCGGCTTTGCCGGCTCCTGATGTTGAACCTGTTCGAGCTTGGCCGGAGCCATCGGCTTTTCGACCGGCTTAATGACCGTAATCTCGGCCTTCTTCTCGACCGCGGGCGGCGCCACAGCCAGCCTGTCGGCGGTCGGCGGCTTCACCGCCGAGGCCGCCGGCGGCAGCGTCACCGGCCGCAGCGGGACGGCGGCGTTCAGCTGCTGCGGGGCCGCCATCGGCACGCTGCCGACAGTCGGCTTGCTGAGCGAGGTGAGGGCCGCGGTGCTGAGCGGCGGCGGGGCGAGCGGCCCGCCCCCCTTGGTGGTCACCTGGGCGAACACCGGCGAACCGGCGGTCACGCCGAAAGCGACGGCGAACGCGGACGCGCGCCGCCACGAGCGGAGGGCGGGCGCAGGAAACGGAAGCCATCCGGACATGATGTCCCCCCATCACACTCGCGTGGATGATCCGCACTAGGTACTCCGCCGATCGTGCTCATCCCCCGAGCACAAACTGGCGGTGTTGTCGTCACTATCGGCAATCCCGATACACCGTCTGAGTTTTTCACCGACGAACGGGAGGGAAAGACACAAGTCGATCGTGGGAGAGGTGCCGCGGCGGACGAAACTGGGGGAATGAGGGGTTGAGGTGTCGGGACGCCGGACAAAATCGCGAGGTCATGCAGTTTCGGGCAGAAAGTTCGCATCCGCGACTCAATCCGAGCAAGCGGCGCAACCTGTTCAATCGGAACAAGTTGTCTCGGCGGCGGCGGCGGCGTTCGGCCACCAGCTCATGGGACAGGTCCATTTTTGTGGAAGAAGCGGATTTTTCCCTTGCAGTGCCGAACGCGACCCCGTAAACTCTCACCAAGTTGTGAGGCTATCCGAGAGAATTGCCTCTCGGGACCGAACGCCTCGAACACTCGTACACCGCGGCAGGACGCCAGAAATTGACAAGTCAGCCTGCCTATGAAGGCAGGTGCGTTCTGCTCGAAGAATCAGAATACCTTAACTCGACGACGCGATTTTCCGCCGGACACTCGGCGGGCCTGTCTGGAACTCGCGAAACGGACCGGCTACATTCTCGGATCGAGTACGAACACGGTTAGTGAACGATCGACTTGGAGAGGTGAACCGAAGGCGAGAGAAACAAGAAAAGGGCGGATGACACTGACCAGGAGGTTTTGGGGTAGTTTGCCAGTGCCATCCGCCCTGATAGAAGGTTAGATCGGGTTGACAGGAAACGCAAGTGTGTTCCGTCCGGTTTAGATTCGAAGATGCCAGGGTGTCGGGAAATTCGGCTGCGGCAGGAAACCCGACAGTGGCGTCTGAACCGAATCCCGGTGGTCAACCTTGAAGTGTGAACTCCTTTGGGAGAAGCTGCGGGACCGAGGCTCCATCTTCTAGCGCTTGTGGGGTACAAGCCGGGAGCCACGACCAATCGCCCTCAGCTATTGGAGGTTATCTCATGCTCCGCAAACTGTGGAAAGACGAAGCGGGTACGGTCGGCCTCGAGTACATCCTCGTCGCCACCATCGCCTCGCTGGCCCTGGTGGTCGGCCTGGCCACCGTCGGCCACGCTCTGAACAACGAGCTGACCGAGCTGGCCAACGCGATCCTGAAGATCGACCAGACCTACAGCTACGCCGGCTACAGCACCTGCATCGGCAGCGCGAACGGGTCGTTCACCACCGACGCCCCGGGCACCTCGACCAGCGGCAACCTGGCCGGCACCGGCGGCGCCGCCACCGTCGTGTTCTGCACCGGCGTCGGCCCGTGATCTAGCTCGGCCTGAGAGCCGAACGGAATCGGGTTCCGGTCCTCGCCGGAGCCCGATTTTTTTTCCCCGCCGCCGGCGGTTGAGGTCCGGGCTGAGTGGCCCAAGGTTCTCCCTGTGTCGTTCTTCCCCGACCCCGTCTTCGCCTGGATCAGCTTCCTGGCTCTGGTCGGCTTCGCCGCCGCTGCCGCGTACACCGACCTGACCAGGGCGATCATCCCGAACAAGTTGAACCTGACCATCCTGGCGGCCGGGGTGCTGATGAACCTGGTCCGCGGCGGGTGGCTCGGGGCGACGGGCAGGCCGGTGTGGGTGTTGGACGGGGGCAACGTCTGGCTCGGGTTGATCGACGGGTTCCTGTTCAGTCTGGCCGGGTTCGCCCTGGCGTTCGCGGTGCTCACCGGCCTGTGGTTGTTGACGCAGACCGGCGCCGGCGACGTGAAACTGTTCGCAGCCCTGGGGGCGTGGGTGGGGGCCTACGGCTTCGTGGGGGTGTGGGTGGTGTCGCTGCCGCTGCTGATGGTGTGGATGGGGGTGAAAGCGGCGTTCGGGGTGAAGGGGCCGAAGCAAGATAAGAAGAGCGGGCGGCGTATGCCTAAGGGCATGCGGACCACCTACTCGTTACCGATCGCCGTGTCCGTTTTTCTGTGCGGTTTGTGGATATACCGGGTGGACCTCCAAATTTTCCCGCCGAACGCGCCGGCCCCCCCGGCCAACGTAGGAAACGGATCGCCCGATGGAACGCCTCCGACCAACCCGAAATAGCCGCCGCGGCTCCGGCGCGTTCGAAGCCCTGATCGTCATCCCGATCCTGCTGGCCATCGTGCTGGCGGTGGTCGAGTTCGCCATGATCCTGTCGGCCGAGCAGAAGCTGGCCGAGGCGAGCGGGGTGGGCTGCCGCACCGGCTCGCTCGGGCACTCCGACCACGACGTGAAGGCGGCGGTGAAGGCCGTCATCGGCGACAAGCGGTACGACCCGGACCGCATCCACATCCGGCGGTGGAAGGACAAGCACGCCGGCCCGATGATCGAGGTGAAGGTGGAGATGCCGGCGACGGCCGCTTCCCCCAACCTGCTCCGCTCGGTCGGCATCGACCTGAGCGGCGACACGCTGACCGGCCGCACGGTCATGCGGGTCGAGTAGACCGACCGACAACCCGACCCGTCTTCCGGCCCGCCACCCTACCCCTCAGGCGGTCCCCGTCACGCCGGAACGGACGCGCGGGCGGAACTCCGGTTCCGCCCGGCCATCGAACCGTTACGTGTTGACCGTACCCGTTGGTTCCTCCGTCGTCATCATCCCGCGAGCATCGCCATGAGAGCCAGCACCCTGTTCGCCATCACCCTGTCCGTGTTACTCGGGCTGGGGGCCGTCGCCACCGCCCGGTACATGGGGCTGTTCGACAAGAAGGAGCCGCCGCCGGCGGTGGTGGAGAAGCCCACCGTCCTGCGGGTGCTCGCCCCGCTGTCCAACCTGTACGAGGGGGTGGCGGTCACCCCGGAGCAGGTGGGCATCAAGGAGATCCGCCTGTCGGCCGACGAGGACAAGGTGTACAAGCAGGACCCGAACAAGTTCATGGCCAAGTACCTGACCGGCACGGCGGCGGCCGTCGCCCTGCGGGTGCCGAAGCGGCACATCGCCGCCGACACCACCCTGCTGAAGGAACACTTCGAGGAGGTGACGCTGCCGGACAACGTGCAGAAGCGGCTGGAGCCGGGCACGCGGGCGGTGAACGTGGCGGTGCCGAAGAAGCGGGCGGCCGGCGGCGGCATCTGGAAGGACGACTACGTGGAGGTGTGGCTCACCTCCAAGGCCACCCTGGGCAGCGGCAAAGGGGCCACCGAGTCGCTGGTGTCGGCGTGCGTGGCCAAGCCGTGCAAGGTGGTGATGAAGCGGAACAACCTGTGGACCATCATGGCCGCCGACCCGGACGACAAGCCGATCGACTTCACCCTCCAGGCCAACCCGTACCGGGCGGCGCTGATCGAGTACGCCGCCGCCCGCGGCGAGTTGTCCCTCCGCCCGACCGAGCCGCCGCTGAACAAGGGCACCGGCTCGTTCAACGACCTGAACAGCCCGGAGTACGCCGAAGAGGACACGCGGGTGAGCCAGGTGATCGCCAGCTCGTACACCCTGGGCGACAAGGACCTGATGCGGATCTTCAACCTGAAGCCGCCGCCGCCGCCGGCCCCGGTGCCGCCGCCGCCGGCCCCGATCGTCACCCGCCGCATCCTCGGCACCGAACTGGCCGGCCACGCCCTGTACGACCCGAACGGCGGCGGGGCGCTCATCCCGGCCGACCCGTCCAAGGCCCCGCCGCCGCCCCCGCCGGCGTCCGGCCCGCCGCCCTCGTTCTCGTTCAGCAACCCGAAGGCGAAGGGGTCGAGCGGGTCCGAGTGCGTGGACTGCGACAAGTGACGGCGAGGGCCGACCGCCGATGGCGGTCGGCGGGCCGCCACAGAGGGCGGCCCTACAGTTGGTGTCTTGTAGGGGCCGCCCTCTGTGGCGGCCCGCTGGTCTGGCAACGCCAGACCAGCCGCGCCCGACGGGCGACTCCCTCCGCC
>JALHQU010000260.1 GCA_022841795.1 Fimbriiglobus sp. | reverse complement strand
GGGTGGTTGAAAAGCCCCCTCTCCCCGCCCGGTCCTGACGGACCGGACGACCCTCTCCCCGACGGGGAGAGGGTGTAACCCGCCCGTCACCGGAGGTTGCCATGACCCGTCTGGTCGTGATCCCGCTCGTCGCCCTGTTCGCCACCGCTGCCGTCGCCGAGGACAAGAAGCCCACGAACCCGATTACGTCCATCGCCGTCGAGAAGGATGACAAGATCGAGTCCAAGGGCGGAAAGGCGACCGAGCCGGTGAAGGTGACGTCGGCCGCGGAGTTGGAGAAGGCGGTGCCGGACGAGGCCACCCGCACCCGGCTGGCGAAGCTGGTGGACTTCAAGACGCACGCCCTGCTGATCTTCGCCTGGCAGGGGTCCGGGCAGGACAAGATCGAGTACACGGTGTTGGAGAGTTACCCGGAGCAGATCGCGTTCACCTACACGCCGGGCCGGACGAAAGACCTGCGGTCGCACGTCCACCTGTACGCCGTGCGGAACGACGTGAAGTGGTCGGTGAAGTGACGGCGATAGTAGCAGGTACACTCCGTGTGCCGTCCGCCGCTGTCGGCACACGGAGTGTGCCTGCTACTCTCGGGCGGTGAAGTGACGGCGGGGGCGGATCGTCTATAACGTCAGCGGGGTCGGCCGGCGCCGGCCCCGTTTTTGCTTCCCGCAACCCCACCCGCACCCCCCAAGGACCGCACCCGTGCTCACCCGCCGTGACGTCCTCCGCTCCGCCGCCGCCGCGGCCGTGTCCGCCCCGGTTCTGTTCGCCACCGCCCGCGCCGAAGACCCCAAGCCGGCCGGGTTCACCCTGCCCAAGCTGCCCTACGATTACGCCGCCCTGGAGCCGAGCATCGACGCCGAGACGATGACGATTCACCACACCAAGCACCACCAGGCGTACGTGACCAACCTGAACGCCGCCCTGACGAAGGACGCCCCGGACCTGCTGAAGAAGCCGATCGAGGCCATCCTGACCGACCTGAAGGGCGTGCCGGAGGCGGCCCGCACGGCGGTGCGGAACAACGGTGGCGGGCACTGGAACCACACCTTCTTCTGGGGGGTGATGGCCCCGACGGGGAAAGGCGGGGAGCCGAAGGGCGACCTGCTGAAGGCGATCGAGGCCAGCTTCAAGTCGGTGGACGAGATGAAGAAGGCGTTCAACGACGCGGCGACGAAGCGGTTCGGCAGCGGGTGGGCGTGGCTGGTGCCGGGCAAGGAGAAGCCGCTGGCGATCACCAGCACGGCCAACCAGGACAACCCGCAGATGGAGGGCGGGCCGGCGCCGATCCTCGGCGTGGACGTGTGGGAACACGCCTACTACCTGAAGTACAAGAACCTGCGGGCGAAGTACCTGGAGGAGTGGTGGAAGGTGGTGAACTGGGAGGCGGTGGCGGCCGGTTTCGCCAAGAAGTGAACCGGGTGGTCCCTCTTCGCCGCGACCACCGGGAGCGGGGCCAGCAACCCCGCTCCCGGTGGTCGCGGCGAAGACTGTTCAGGCCGGGTCGTGCTTCTGCGGGCGGCGGACCACCCCGGCCAGGTCGTCGGCGAGTAGCCGGTCGATCAACTCCACCACCCCCGCCCCGCGGGGGCTGATCGTCACCACGTCGGCCGCGTCTTTCAACGCCGGCAGGGCGTTCGCCACCGCCGCGCTCAGCCCGCACATCCGCAGGAAGGCGTGGTCGTTCTCCGCGTCCCCCACCCCCACCACCCGCTCCGGCGGGATGCCCAACTCGTCCAGCGCCGGCTTCAGCCCGGTGGCCTTGGTGACGCCCGACGGCAGGGCCATGACCGACCCCTTGTTGAAGATGACGTGCCACTCGACGCCCAGCTCGCGGATGGCGGCCAGCACCGCGTGCTCGTGCGGCACCACCGTGGCCAGGATGCTGCGACCGACCGACAGCGGCACCCCGCGGCGGCGGAGTTCGACCACCAGTTGCGGCGGCGGCGGCGGGGCGATCTGCCGGGTCTGTTTGGTGACCGGGTCGTACACCAGCGCGCCGTTCTCCACCACCGCCAGGTCGAACAGGTCGGTGTGATCGAACGTGGCGAACAGGTCGTCCAGCTCGCGGCCGGTGACCAGGATGAGCTTGCGGCCAGACGCCTTCACCCGCCGCAGCGCGTCCAGGGTGGCGTCGTCCGTCACCCCGTCGTGGGCGATGGTGCCGTCGTAGTCGGTGGCCAGGGCCAGGTAGTGCATGAAGAAATCCAAAGAATGTTCAGCGCGGAGGGCGCAGAGGGCGCGGAGAGAGTACAGAGGATAGAAGTCTGCCATCCATGCCGGTGCTTACTAACTTCCGATTTTTGTCTTTCTCCGCGCCCTCTGCGCCCTCCGCGGTGAATCCTGTTCTTCCTCACCGCACCACCCGCCAGGCGGCGGCGGGCGGCAGGTCGTGCGGGATCACCCGCTCCTCCCACAGGCGGAACCCGCCGGCGAAGGCGTCTTCGTTCCCGCCGCGGCGGACGTGTTCGGGCAGCGGCTCGACCAGCTTGGCGTTCCCCCCGCCGAGCACGATGTAGTCGGCCTCGAACGCCGCCTGCAACCGCTTCAGGATCATCTGCACCGAGTGCTGCCACTCGTCTTCGCCGTGCAGGTGCAACCCGTCCTTACCCACCCGCTCGGCCATCGTCTCCTCGCGGGAGAACGGCAGGCTGCCCAGTTCGAGCGGCACCACCACCTGGTCGGTGACCAGCGCCGACCCCAGCCCGGTGCCCAGCCCGAGGAACAGCATCCGCCCGCCGTCGTACGCGCCCAGCGCCTGCATGGCGGCGTCGTTCACCACCCGCGTCGGCTTGCCGAACGCCTTCTCGTAGTCATACCCGACCCAGCCGTCGCCTAGGTTGCCGGGTTCGGCTTCCGGGCCGTCCGGGCCGATCAGGGCCGGGATGCCAAGGGTGATGCGGGAATATTTCCAGTCGGCGGTCAGTTCGCCCACCTGCCGGACCAGTTCGGCCGGGGTGAGGTCCGGCCCGCTGTCGAACTTGCGGGAGTCGTCCGCGCCGGTGGCGAGCATCTTGACCGACGACCCGCCGACGTCGATGACGAGTACGTTCACGCGCGCCTCCCGTTGAATACGGAGGCACGGAGCGAACGGCGTGCCGAATACGGAACCGGCCGCCTTTGGCGGTCGGCGGGCCGCCACAGAGGGCGGCCCCTACGGAGGAAAAGCCCTCTGCGTAGGGGCCGCCCTCTGTGGCGGCCCGCTGGTCCGGCGTCGCCGGTCCAGCAGTTCGACCGAACGCCGCCCGGTCCCGTGTTCCCGGCGTTACCCCAGCTTCGCCTTCGCCTCGTCCAGGATGGTCTTGGTCGCCGTCGCCCCGACGCGGGTGACGCCGATCGCCCGCACCTCCAGCAGCTTGTCGTACGTCCGCACCCCGCCGGCCGCCTTCACCTGCACCCACGCCGGGCTGTGCTGCCGCATCAGCTTCAGGTCCTCGACCGTCGCCCCGGTCTCGGCGTACCCGGTGCTCGTCTTCACCCAGTCGGCCCGCACCTCCCCGCAGATGCGGCACAGCTCCTTCTTGTGCTCGTCTTTCAGGTACGCGTTCTCGAAGATCACCTTCACCTTGGCGTTGGCCGCGTGGGCCGTTCGCACCACCGCGGCGATGTCGTCGGCCACATAGTTCCACTCGCCGCTCAGCACCTTGCCGACGTTCACCACCATGTCCAGTTCGGTCGCCCCGTCGGCCAGGGCGATCTCGCTCTCGGCCACCTTGATCGTCGTCACATGCCCGCCGTGCGGGAACCCGATGACGGTACTCGCCTGCACGGTGCTGCCGGCGAGCAGCTTGGCCGCCAGCCGCACCGCGTACGGCTTGATGCACACCGACGCCACGTCGTACTCACGCGCCAACAGGCACCCCCGCTCCAACTCGGCGTCGGTGAACACCGGCTGGAGCAGCGAGTGGTCGAACATCTTGGCCAGGTCGGCAAGCGTCGGCGACGGCATCACGGGGTCCTCGGACTGTGCGGGGGTCGGGGTGTTGTACGGATGACAAGCGGCCCGCGATCAGCCGCGCCTCACAGCGTGCGCAGGAAGTTATGCCGGATACATCGAACCGATGCGGCGAGCGGAAGGATTGCTGCCGTCGTCAGGCCCGAAGGGCCGTTCTCCCTCAGCCCAGGGCGAGCGAGCAAAGCGAGCGACGCCCTGGGGCGCCCCAGACAATTCTCCAAGCCCTGAAAGGGCGACAGACGTGTCCCGCCCCTTCAGGGCGGATGTCCTTTTGCTCCCGTGACCCAGGGCGTCGTCGCTCCGCTCCTCGCCCTGGGCTGAGGGATGTCGGCCCTTCGGGCCTCAAGACCAGGAACTTCGACCGAGCGGTCTCACTTCTCCGTCACGATCTCCAGGTTCTTGGCGTCGTCGATCTGGAGTTGCAGCTTCTTCTGGTATTCGGCCAGCTTGCCCTTCGCCCGCACCGTCTTCCCCTTGAACGTGTCGAACGTGGCCTTGTCGAACGTGCCGGTCATGGCCTTCTCGTTCACCACCACGGTGAAGTTGTCGTCGCTGCGGAAGTCCTTCAGCGAGTTGAGCAGGATCCGCTTGCCGCCGCTGACGACGTTCCCGCCGGCCACCTCGAACTGCACCGTCACCTCGTCCCCCTTCGCCTTCTTCAGCGCCTCCGCCGGGCTGATGACCCCGTCCGGCAGCTTCGCCGCCGGCTTGTCCGCCGGCTTCGCCCCGCCCGCCTTCTTGTCCCCCTTGTCCTGCAGCCGGCCGAGCGGCACCCGCGTCTGCACGGCGATCTCCCCGTCCTCGTGCCGCAGTTGCAAACTGACGACCGGGTCCTTTGCGGTCCAGTCGATCTGCACCACCCCGAAGTGGTTGCCCCACGGCAGGGCGGCCACCCGCTGCTTGTTCACCTCCGGGTCGCGGTAGTTCGCCGCCCCCTGGTTGAACCCGCTGGCGGTGACGTCGTACAGCGGGTAGCCGACCGACTTCAGGTCCACCGAGATCTCGCCCAGGTGCCGGTCGCCGCTGAGCAGTACCACCCCGGTCGCCTTCGTGTCGCGGATCATCTGGTACAGCTTCGCCCGCTCGTTCGGGAAGTTCGACCACTTCTCGAACGGGTGGTCGTCGCTCACCACCTGGATGCCGCTGGCGATCAGCCGCACGTCCGCCGGCTGCTTCAACTGCTCCTCCAGCCACTTCCACTGCTCGTCGCCGAGCATGGAGGCGTCCGCGTCCGTCACCGGCAGGTACGGCTGGATGCCGCTGCCCGGCAACCGGTAGTCGGCCTTGCGGACGGCGGTGCGGTGGTACCGGCCGTCCAGCACGATCACCTGCACCCGCTTCCCCTCCGGGCCGAACGTCTCGGCGTGGTACACCCCCTTCCGCTGCCGCCGCGGGCTGTCCGCCGGCACCCCGAAGAAGTCCAGGAACTGCGTCTGCGCGTCCGCCTTGTGCGGCCACTCGACGCCGGCGTCGTTGTTCCCGTAGTCGTGGTCGTCCCAGGTGGCGAGGGTGTACGCGGTGTCCTGGAGCCGCTTGAACGCCGGCAGGGCGGCCAACTCCTTGTAGCACTCGGCCATCTTCTCCGGGGTGGACGGCTTCAGCTTCCCCTTCTCGATGTCGGCATAGATGTTGTCGCCGAGCAGCACCAGCAGGTCCGGCTTGGCGTCCGCCACCTTGTCCCAGATGGGGCACGGCTTGTTCTGGTCGGCGCACGACCCGAACGCCACCTTCGACACGGTCGCCGGGGCGGGCGGGGCGGCGACGAGGGAAGGAACAAGGAAGAAGGAGCAAGGAACAAGGACGGACAGCAGGCGACGCATGGCGGAGCCTCGGAGCGGAGACGGGTCGGAGGTGTTGAATCGAACCGGGATGTGTGCGGCAAGCGAAGAACGGGTGAAGGGGGTCACGCCCGCGGGCGGGCGAACCCGAACTGGCTGATCGTCACCTCGCGGCGGCCGGTGTGGACGGCGTACCAGACGGTGACACGGCCGATCTGCCCGAACCGAAGTTCTCCCATTTCGCCGACCGGCCAGCGCGACTCGCCGAACTCGTCGGCGATCCAGCGGAGGGCGGACTCGATCAGCCGGGCGTCGGCGAGAACTTCGGCCCGGATGCCGAACACCTCGGCCAGCCGGACGACGGCCCGTAGGCCGTCGGCCACGGACTCGGAGTGAAAGATGCGGAACGGGATGGGCGGCACCGGGTTCACCCTCCCCGCCCGTGTTCCAGTTCGGTCAGCAGCTCGCCCAGGGACTTGGACGCCGGGTTGGTGCGGGCGGCCGTCAACTCGGCCTCAACGGCAACCGGGTCGATGGGATCGACCAGATCGGCCACCGAACGGAACAGGGCACGGGCGTGTTCGATCTCCCGGCGGGCAACGGAAATCTGCTCCTCCAACTGTTCGGCCGACCTGCCGTTCGCCAAAGCGCGAGCCGCCGCGTCGCGGGCCGGGCCGGGCCACCGCACGTCGAGTTCCCACACAGACGGCGGGTTCGCAGCGAGATACCGTGCGGCCTCCCGCATGAGTGGGTCGGGTACGGCGGCCGAACGGTCGTCGGACACATGCACCGCGATCAGGTGCCACAACTCGGACAGCTTGAGGTGCGCCGCCAGCAGTCGCTCCGCCGGATCCGGCGGGCTCGACGACACCGAGTTCAGTTGGGCCGTTTCGGGCATGTCAACACCTCCGGGGGTTCACCCGTTCAATTCTACCGCCTCTTCCCAGTGCTCGTACAGCGCCGGCAGCCGCTCGCGGCCGGCGGCGATGTCCGCCATCGTCCGCTTCACCTTGTCCGAGTCGCGGTACACCTCCGGCGTGGTGAGCGCCGTCTCCCACTCGTTGATCTGCGCTTCCAACTTGGCGATGTCCGCTTCCACGTCGGCGGCTTTGCGGAACGGGAACTTCCGCTTCCGCTTCACCTTCGCGGTCGAGTCCGCGCTCACCTTCGGCTCGCGGCTCACCGCCGTCTCGTGTTCCTTGCCCCTTGTCCCTTGTTCCTTCGCGGCGGCGAGCCGCCCGGCCCGCAGCAGCTCGTAGGTGTCGTAGTTGCCGTACACCACCTCCACCCGGCCGGACGGCTCGAACACCACCAGCAGGTCCGCCACCCGGTTCAGGAAGTAGCGGTCGTGGCTGACGCAGATGCACGTCCCCTCGTACGCCTTCAGCGCCTCCTCCAGCGACTCGCACGCCCAGATGTCCAGGTGGTTGGTCGGCTCGTCCAGGATGAGCACGTTGGTGCCGGCGACGGTCAGCTTGGCCAGCGCCGCCCGGCTCCGCTCGCCCCCGCTCAGCTGCCTCACCGGCCGGTCCACGATCTCCCCGTGCAGCCCGAACCGGCCGAGCAGGTCCCGCATCTTCTGCTCGGTGTGCTGCGGGTCCGGCTCCGGCCACACCGCCCGCATGAGCGGCTCGTCCTCGGGCAGCAGCTTCAGGTGCTGGTCCAGGTAGCCGGGGAACACCAGGTGCCCGCGGCGCACCTCGCCGGCGGTGGGGGTCTCGTCGCCGAGCAGGATCTTCAGCAGCGTCGTCTTGCCGCACCCGTTCGGCCCCATGACGCCCAGCCGCTGCCCTCGCTTCACCGGGAAGCTCAGCCCCTCGAACAGCGGCTTCGGGCCGAAGCTCTTGGCCAGGTCGTCCACCTGGAACACCACGTCCCCGCTGCGGGTCACGTCCTGGAAGCTGATGTTCGGCCCGCTCACCTTGGTCGGCTTGTCGAGCCGGTCCAGCCGGTCCAGCGCCTTCACCCGCGACTGCGCCTGTTTCGCCAACTGCCCGTAGTGCGCCCGGCGGATGTACTCCTCCTGCTTGCCGATGTACTCCCGCTGCGCCTCGTACTCCTTCAACTGCCGCTCGAACCGCTCGTCCCGCAGCCGCACATACTGCTGGAAGTTGCCAGGGTAGCTGGTGATCTGCCGGTCGTGCAGTTCGAACGTCTTGTTCGTCACCTTGTCCAGGAAGTAGCGGTCGTGGGACACCACGATCATGCCCTGCGGCTGGGCGGCCAGGTAGTTCTCCAGCCAGCGGGTGGTGTCAATGTCCAGGTGGTTGCTCGGCTCGTCCAGCAGCATCACGTCCGGGGCGCTCAGCAGCAGCTTGGCTAGCAGCACCCGCCGCTGCTGCCCGCCGCTGAACGACACGATCTCGCGGTCGAAGTCCTGCTTGGCGAACCCCAGCCCGGAGAGGACGTCCTCCACCTTGTGATCCAGGGTGTAGGCGTCGTTCGACGCCAGCAGCTCGTTCAGCCGGTCGTACCGGGCGTGCAGCCGCTTCTCCTCCGCCTCGTCGGTGCATTTCGCCATCAGCTCGGCCACTTCGACCAGCTCGTGCTGGGTGGCCATCAGCTCGTCGAACGCCGACTTCGCCTCCTGGAACAGGGTGCGGCCCGGGGGAAATTCCGCCACCTGCCGCAGCACACCCAGCCGCGCGCCGGCGTGCAATTGCACCTTCCCGGTCTCGGGTTCGTCCTGCCCGGCGAGCACCTTCAGCAGCGTGGTCTTGCCCGCCCCGTTCGGGCCGACGAACCCGACCCGCTCGCCGACGTGCAGTTCGAACGTCACCCCCTCGAACAGCGGGGTGGCCCCGTACCCGCGGGACACGTCGGAGCAGGACAGCAGCAGCATGGGTCGGTCGCGGGGTGCGGAGGGCGGGGTGCGGAATTCTATCCCGCCGGTTACTTTAGCTGTGCCGCCGGCCGGTTTCGACCCGCGTGGAGTTCGCCCTGTGAAACAGCAGACGTACCCGGTGATATGCGATTGCGGGAAGACGCACCCGGTGGGCGGCGGGGCGGCCGGGCGCCGCACGACGACGGCGTACACAAC
>JALHQU010000259.1 GCA_022841795.1 Fimbriiglobus sp. | reverse complement strand
GGCGGGGCCGTCCCGCCGCCGGCCGGTGCCGCCCCGGCGGCCAAGCCCGAACCGCGGCCGACCGGCGTCGCCGCCAAGGTGAACGGGCAGGAGATCTCCGAGGTGGCGGTGTGGCGGGCGCTGCGGCAGTTCCCGAAGGAGGAACACGCCGTCGCCCGCAAGGAGATCCTCACCCACCTGACCGAGAACGCGCTCATCGACCAGTACCTGACCGCGCTGAAGGTGGCGGTCGAGCCGGCCGAGTCGGACAAGCTGGTGACCGAGCTGAAGGACGAGCTGAAGAAGGTGGGCAAGGACTACACCAAGGAGCTGGAGGCGATGCTGCTGACCGAGGCCGAGTTCCGGGCCGAGGTGATCGCCCAGATGAAGTGGGACAAGTTCCTGAAGGACCGGGCGAACGACGCCGAGCTGAAGAAGATGTTCGACGCCGCCCCGAGCATGTTCGACGGCAGCATGGTGCGGGCCAGCCACATCCTGATGTCGCCGGGCGAGGACAAGGCGAAGCAGGCCGAGGCCGCCCAGACGCTGCGGGCCGTCAAGAAGATGTGCGAGGACGAGGCGGCCAAGGCGGTCGCCGCCCTGCCGGCCACCGCCACCCCGCTGGAGAAGGACGCGGCCAAGTCCAAGCGGGTGAGCGAGCTGTTCGCCGGGTACGCCGGCAAGTACAGCACCTGCCCGAGCAAGAAGGACGGCGGGGACCTGAACTTCTTCCCGCGGGTGGGGTCGATGGTCGAGCCGTTCGCCAAGGCGGCGTTCGACCTGAAGGTGGGCGACATGAGCGACGTGGTGGCCACCGAGTTCGGGTACCACCTGATCTTGGTGACGGCCAAGAACCCGGGCAAGCAGCCGACGTTCGAGCAGGCGAAGGAGGCCGTGCGGGCGGTGTACGGCATGCGGCTGCGAGACGCGGTCATCGGCCAGATGAAGCCGACCGCCAAGATCGAACCGGGCAGCGGGTCGGCGGTGTCCGGCAGCACCGGCGTGCCGATGGGCAAGTGAGTTGCGGGTGGCAGAAAGTAGCAGGCACACTCCGTGTGCCGTCCGCTTAGTGGCGGACGGCACACGGAGTGTGCCTGCTACTTTCCGTCCGTGGGCTTTTTCGTTTCCACCAGTGGGTGCCGGATGACCAGCGGTCCCACGAACGGGCCGACTTCATGGGTATTTCACGCCATTTCCGCATGGCACCGGACTAGCATACCGGCCGCCGGTTCCCACCCGGAGGTCTGCACCGTGCGCCGTTCCGCGTTCACGCTCATCGAGCTGCTGGTGGTCATCGCCATCATCGCCATCCTCATCGGCCTGCTGCTGCCGGCCGTGCAGAAGGTGCGGGAGTCCGCCGCCCGGCTGAAGTGCCAGAACAACATCAAGCAACTGTCCCTGGCCACCCACAACTACGAGTCGGCCTACCTGGTGTACCCGCCGTCCATGCTCGCCCCGGTGGGCAGCACGTTCGCCGGGAACAACGGGTCGTGGGGCATCCACGGCCGCATCCTGGCCGAGATCGAGCAGGCGAACGCGCTGGTGCAGGTGAACCTGGAGGCGGCGTGGGACCAGCCGCCGAACAGCACCTCCGGCGTGCCGGTCACCCGCATCCCCACCTTCCTCTGCCCGAGCGAGGTGAACGACGTGGTGCGGACCAAGTCCGGCGTGCCGTTCGTGTACCCGCACACCTACGGGTTCAACTGCGGCACCTGGTTCGTGTGGGACCCGGCCACCGGCCGGGGCGGGGACGGGGTGTTCCACCCGAACGCCCGGTACGGCCCGACCGCCATCAGCGACGGGCTGAGCAACACGCTGATGATCGCCGAGGTGAAGGCGTTCACCCCGTACACCCGGAACATGACCGCCGCCCCGCCGCTCGCCCCGCCGACCGACCCGGCCGGGGCGCTGGCGTTCGTCCAGTCGCAGATCCTGGCCGCCCCGGACCGCAAGCTCGGGCCGACCCCCAACGACAACACCGGGCACACCGAGTGGCCGGACGGGCGGGTCCACCACACCGGGTTCACCACCACCCTGGCCCCGAACACGAAGGCGGTGGTGACCGTCGGCGGGGGGCAGTACGACGCGGACGTGAACAGCCGGCAGGAGGGGAGCAGCCTGGCCGTGCCGACGTGCGCCGCCATCACCGCCCGCAGCTACCACACCGGGCTGGTGAACGTCGGGCTGATGGACGGCAGCGTGCGGAGCGTGCGGAACAGCATCGACCTGGGGACGTGGCGGGCGCTCGGCACCCGCGCCGGCAACGAGGTGGTGGCGGACTACTGACCCGCCTTCCAAGCCCACGCACGGCCGTGCGTGGGCTTTTTCGTTCCCGCACTCCCGGTCGTGTCTCGGGTCGAATCGTTTTGTTAGCCCGACACGCGAGCGAGGGCCGAGCCGCCTGACCCTCGCTCGCGCGTCGGGCTAACGCAGACGCGGCCACTTTCCCCTTGCCGTTCCCGCCCGCACCGGCGAACCTATCCCGCACCTTGCTCGTCCCGCCGAGTGCCGACATGTCGTCTCCGCCCGAGTCGAAAGACTTCCAGCCGTTCGTCCCGGCGTCCGCCACCCCGCCCGAGTTCACCCTCGCCCCGATCATCACCGGCACCCTGCTGGGGATCATCTTCGGCGCGAGCAGCATGTATTTGGTGCTGAAGGTGGGGCTGACGGTGTCGGCGTCCATCCCGGTGGCGGTGCTGGCGTTCGCCGTGTTCCGCGGGCTGAGCAAGGCGTTCGGCCTGCGGCAGCGGTCGCCGCTGGAGAACAACATCGTGCAGACGGCCGGCAGCGCCGGCGAGAGCATCGCGTTCGGCGTCGGGCTGGTCATGCCGGCGCTCTTGCTCATCGGGTTCGACATCGACGCGGTGAAGGTGATGACCGTCGGGGTGTTCGGCGCGCTGCTCGGCATCCTGATGATGATCCCGCTGCGGCGGGTGTTCATCGTGCAGAAGCACGGCGAGCTGAAGTACCCGGAGGGGACGGCGTGCGCCGAGGTGCTGATCGCCGGGGAGAAGGGCGGGGCGACCGCCGGCCTGCTGTTCGCCGGGTTCGGCATCGGGTTCCTGGTGGCCGTCGCCCAGAAGATTTTCAAGGTGCTGAAGGAGGAGACGGACCACGCGCTGGAGGGCATCGGGCTGAAGGGCGGGTCGATCGGCGGGGAGTGGACCGCCCCGTTGCTCGGCGTCGGGTACATCATCGGCCCGCGGATCGCCGGCATCATGGTGGCCGGCGGGGTGCTGGCGTACCTGGTGATCGCCCCGACCATCGTGTACTTCGGGCAGGGGCAGACCGAGCCGCTGTTCCCGGCCGAACACCGCATGAAGGACGGGGTGGACCACGGCATCATCAAGAACATGGACGCCGGGGACATCCGGTCGTTCTACATCCTGTACATCGGGGCCGGGGCGGTGGCGGCCGGCGGCATCATCAGCATGTTGAAGGCGCTGCCGGTGATCGTCGGGTCCATCTCGTCGGCGTTCCGCGACCTGCGGGGCGGGGCGGGCGGGGCGGTCACCCGCCTCCGCACCGACCGCGACATGCCCATGTCGGTGGTGCTGTTCGGCGCCCTCGGGCTGATCGTCGCCCTGGTGGTGACGCCGGCGCTCGGCCTCGGGCTGAACCTGTCCGGCATCATCGGGGCGGTGATGGTGGTGGTGTTCGGGTTCCTGTTCGTCACCGTGTCCGCCCGCCTGACCGGGGAGATCGGGTCCACGTCCAACCCGATCTCGGGGATGACGGTGGCGACGCTGCTGCTGGTGTGCCTCATCCTGCTGGCGCTCGGCGAGTCCGGGGTCATCGGACTGGGCAAGGAGACGAAGCTGCTGGCCCTCACCATCGCCGGGGTGGTGTGTATCGCGTGCAGCAACGGCGGCACCACCGCCCAGGCGCTGAAGACCGGGCACCTGCTCGGCGCCACCCCCATCTGGCAGCAGTACGCCATCCTCATCGGCTCGCTCATGTCCGCCCTGGTGGTCGGGCTGGTGCTGCTGGCGATGAACCAGGCCGGCACCATCTACAGCAAGAAGAACCTTCCCACCGTCACCGTGGACGTGTCCAAACTGACGGCCAAGGACCGCGTCCTCACCGGCCCCTACGCCGAGTCGGACACGGCCGAGTACCACGTCCTGGTGGTGGCCGACAAGGAGATGGAGGGGGTGCCGGGCGGGCGGTACCTGATCGACGGGAGCGGCAAATTCGCCTACATGTGCGACCCGGCGGTGAACGGCAAGCTGAAGGCGGAGGACAACGGGGAGAGCAAGGAGGGGTCGAAGTTCTCGGCCCCGAAGACGCAGCTGGTGGCGTTCATCATCAACGGGCTGTTCGACAAGAACCTGCCGTGGGGCCTGGTGATGATCGGGGTGCTGATCGCCATCACCCTGGAACTGAGCGGGGTGCCCAGCCTGCCGTTCGCCGTCGGCGTGTACCTGCCGCTGGCCAGCAGTGTGCCCATCTTCCTCGGCGGGATGGTGCGGTGGGCGGTGGACCTGTTCCGCAACCGGCCGGAGGAAGGGGACTCCGGGCCGGGGGTGTTGCTGAGTAGCGGGTACATCGCCGGCGGGTCGATCGGGGCGGTGATCGCCGCCTTCCTGGCGTTCGCCCCGGGCGTGCAGAAGAGCCTGGAACTGACGAAGCTGTTCCCGGCGTCGATGACCGGCGACTACGCCTCGTTGTCCATGTTCGGACTGATGATGGTGGTGCTGTTCTGGATCGGCTGGAAGCACGGGAAGAAGTGACCGGCCAGAAACGCGAAAGCCCACGGACGGCGTCCGTGGGCTTGTTCGTGCGCGGGTCGAGCTACTTCTTGCTGCCGGGGCCGCCGGGGCCGATCCGCCCCTGCATCACGTCCTGTGCCCGCCGCTGGAACTTGGCCAGCTGCTCCCGCAGCGCCCCGTCCCCCCGCTGCATCAGCTCCAGCTCGTGCTGGATCTCGGCGCTCAGCCGCTTCAGCTCCGTCTCCTGCCGGGCCATCATCGCCCGCTCGCGGGCCATGCTCACCTCCATCTCCCGCATCTGCTTCTCCAGGCTCTGCTCGTCCTCCCGCAGCTGCTTCCGGTCCTCTTCCAGCGCCTGCTTCTCCTTGTGGATCTTGGCCGCCTCCCGCTCCAGGTCGTCCCCCCACTCCTCCAGCTCGGTGCGGGTCTTCGGCTGGGCCGGGGCGTGCGTCAGCGCCCCGCTCGCCACCTGCTCCTCGATCGAGTGCAGCTGGGCGGACAGTTCGTCGATCTGCCGCTGCTTGGCGGTCATCTGCGTCTGCAACTCGGCCTCGCGGCTGTTCGCCGCCTGCTCGTTGTCGCTCGCCTCTTGCAGCAGCTGCTTCATCTCCTCCAGCAGCTTCCGCAGCTCGCGGTTCTCGTGCTTCAGCCGCTTGTAGTCGTCCGACCCCTTGCCGCCGGACGGCGGGGGCGGGGGCGGGGCGGGCGCGTCCATCACCTGGGTGGCGGGGCCGTTGAGCAGGGCGAGGGCGTTCGCGTCCAGCATCTGCATCCGCGACCGGGCCGGCAGAATCGGCACCTCGGGGATGGTCTGGTCCACCACCGGCGGCAGGGTGGACGCGGCCACCGGGCCGTTCGCCCCCGGCATGGTCAGGCGGGAGCGGGCGGCGGCCGGGGTCGGCTCCGGCTCGCCCACCGCCGTGCCCGGCGGGGGCGGGGTGGAGGCGAGCAGCCGCCGCCGCAGTTCGGCCGCGGTGATCGAGGTGGTGGTGTCCGTGGGTAGGTCCGGGTGAGCCATTCGAGGGGGTACTCCGACGCCGCGGTGGCACGCAACGGGCACGAACGGGCGGGAGATTCGCACGGTTCAGGGGCTGCCAGAAGTTAGGACGCCGGGGGGGGCAGTCAAGTTAAAATCCTCGCGTCCGGCCTTAGCAATTCCGCCCGTTCCGCCGGTTGCGCCCGCCGCACGGTCGGCCCGACCGCACATTCCCGCCAACATCCGTCGGACCCGGCCGTTAGGCCGGATAGAGTTGCCGAACCGACGGCCGGATCAGCCGTCCGCCCCCCGTTGCCCGGCGAATCCCGCTGGCGGCGGGCCGGCCGGGCGCGGTACAGTGACTCTCTTCCGTTCGTCCCGTTCCGTCCGGGCGGTTTCCCCGCCGGACTTGTTTTCCCAGGAGCGCCCGGGCATGACGATCGTCAAGCGCCTCCGGCTGCTGACCGCGATCTTCGGGGCCGCCGCCGCGTCCGTGGTGGTGGGCACCGTGATCGGCGACGTGACCTCGTCCAAGACGGCCCCCGCCGCCCGGACGACCGCCGCCGACGCCCCCAAGCTGATCGACGAGTTGGCCAAGACCAAGTTCTCCGACCGCCCCACCCTGGCGTACAAGCTGAAGTCCGGGGACACGGCGTTCGCCTGGCAGGTGAAGCCGACCCTGCCGGCCGCGGCCCCGCGGCCGAAGGACGTGCTGGTGATGGTGGACACGTCCGCCAGCCAGGCGGGTGAGTCGTTGCACCGCGCCGCCCAGATCGTCAACGCCCTCTCCCACGAGCTGGGGGCGGACGACCGGGTGGACGTGTGGACGGTCAACCTGGACAGCGGCGAACACACCCGGTCGCTCACCCGCGGGTTCAAACCGGCGGCCGACGCCGGGGTGAAGAAGGCGGCCGAAACGCTGGCCAACGACGAGTACGGGGCCGGGGCGGTGGACCTGAAGGCCGGGCTGGACAAGGCCCTGGCGGCGTTCGAGCGGAAGGCCGGGCGGCAGCAGGTGATCCTGTACCTGGGCGACGGCGAGAGCGCCGCCAGCCCGACCCCGCTGACCGAGGCCGCCCGCGTGGACCTGGGCAAGCGGATGGTCGAGCGGGAGGTGCAGTTCTTCGCCGTCCCACTCGGCTACCCGGTGGCCGCCAACACCCTGCACGGGTTCGGCATGCTCACCGGCGGGGCGGTGGTGCGGGTGAAGGAGGACATGGGGTCGGCCACCGGCCGGTTCGCGTTCTCCAAGCGGCTGACCGAGTCGTTCGACGTGCCGGTGCTGACCGTGACGAAGGCCACCCTGGCCCCGGCCGCCGGCGAGCTGTTCCCCGGCCAACTGCCGCCGCTGCGGGCGGACCGCCCGACCCTGGTGGTCGGGTCGGTGAAGGGTGAGGTGGCCAACCTGACGCTGACGGTGGACGGCACCGTCGCCGGCAAGAAGCAGTCGGTGACGCTCACCGAGCGGCTGCCGGCCTCCCAATCGGACAACTACTTCGTCGCCGCCATGATCGACCAGTGGCGGACGGCCGAGACCAAGGACGCGCCGGTGGTGCTGTCCGCCGACCGCGCCCTGGCCATGGCCAGCGAGCAGTTCCGCCTGTACCGGGACGAGTTCCTGGTGCTCGCCCTGGACGCGGTGGTGGCCGACAAGCTGGACCACGCCGAGAAGCTGTTCGCCGCCGCCACCCACATCGACCCGGACTCGGCCGAGGCGAAGGCCGGCACCAAGGTGATCGGCAAGCTGCGGTCCGGCGAGATGACCAAGAACCAGCTGAAGCAGCGGGTGAAGGACGACGAGCAGACCGGCCGCAAGCAGATCAGCTTCCAGGCGCCGGCCGAACAGCCGCCGGCCGGCAACCAGCCGGCCACCCCGCCGGCCGCCGGGCCGGGGGTGGACCCGGCCACCCTGGTGAAGCAGGCGGACGCCGCCCGCGCGGTGGCCGAGGCCGAGGCCCGCGCGCTGGTGGACGAGACGCTCAAGCGGGTGCGGCAGCTCCGCGAGGCCGACCCGGACGGGGCGTATGAGGACCTGAAACGGCAGCGGGAGACGGTCCGCTCGCTCGACCGGCTGAGCGAGTCGGTGCGGAACCGGCTGGTGGCCGACCTGGAGTCGGCCATGCGGGACGTGGCCGTCAAGTCGGCCGACATCAAGCTGCGGCTGGCGGCCGAGCGGGAGCGGATCAGCACCGCCCGCGAGCGGCTGAACGAGTACGACCGGCAGTTGTCGCAGGACGAACAGACCCGCGCCCGCATCGACCGCTTCCGCTACCTGATGAGCCAGGCGCGGTACGAGCTGGCGTACCGGGAAGCGCAGGTGATGGAGCAGGAGCGGGTGAACCGCGGGCTGCCGGTGCCGCCGGAGGTGTACGCCACCTACCGCATCGGCCAGTCGGCGACGCAACTGCGGGAGCAGCGGGAGATGAAGCGGCTCCGCGAGGACCGCTACCTGCTCACCATGCTGCAGGTGGACAAGTCGTACGTGCCGTACCCGGACGAGCCGCCGGTGCACTTCCCGCCGGCGTCGGTGTGGCGGGAGATCCGCGGCCGCCGCGAGATCTACGAGTTCAAGAACCAGACGGTCGGGGCGAACGTGCCGCAGAGCCTGCGGACGCTGCAGGCGATCATCGAGGGCACGCACAACATCCCCGGGGTGCCGAAGCGGGTGAAGTTCGACCAGGGGCTGAAGGGCACCAACCTGAAGCAGCTGATCGACGACCTGGAGCGGCAGTTCAACCGGCAGATCAAGTTCGTGGTGCGGGACGACCTGTTCAAGCTGAGCGGGCCGGACGGGGAGAACATCAAGGAGAAGCAGTTCGCCAACGACGCCAACCTGACCGGCATGACCCTCGGGTCGTTCCTGGACATCGCGCTGCTGGACATCAAGGCGTCGTTCATCGTCCGCCCGGAGTACATCGAGATCACCACGATGGACGCGCGGATCAACGAGAAGGTGACCCGCGCGTTCGAGATCGGCGACCTGGCGTTCGCCGCCCCGAACTCGATCAACCAGCAGGCGCTGAACCAGAACCTGTCGGTGTTCGGCGCCCAGCTCCAGTTCTTCGGCCAGGGGATCGGCCAGGCCCAACAGTTCGGCCAGCTCGGGAACCAGGGGTTCGGCGGGGCGCTGGGCGGCGGCGGGGCGCTGGGCGGCGGTGCGCTGGGCGGCGGCGGGGCGCTGGGCGC
>JALHQU010000258.1 GCA_022841795.1 Fimbriiglobus sp. | reverse complement strand
GGGTGCGTGGGGCCGACCGCCGCCGGCCCCTCGCTCGCGCGTCGGGCTAACGGCCACACCTCGAACGCCCGTTCCCGCTTGCGGGCGGTGGAATCCTGAAGTAGGATTTCACATGAAAACCATCAGTTCAGTGTTGCCGGCCCCCTACTCCCCACGGGGTGGCGTCATGAAGTTCTTCCTCATCGTGGCCAAAGGGAAGCACCGCGGGCGGCCCATCCCCATCCACGTCGACCTGTTCGTCATCGGCTCGGCCACCACCTGCCAGTTGCGGGCCGCCCACCCGGACCTGGGCGAACAGCACTGCGCGCTGGTCACCCGCGGGCGGAAGGTGTTCGTCCGCGACCTGGGCAGCGGCCAGCCGACGCGGGTGAACGGGCACGACCTGCCGACCAGCGCCGAGTGGCCGCTGCACAAGGGCGACACGGTGGCCGTCGGCCCGCTCGAGTTCCGCGTGTCGTTGCAGGAGAAGCAGCTGTCGCAACGCGACCTGGAGGAGTGGGCGCTCCGCGCGCTGGACGAGGACGCCGGCCCGAAGCGGTCGGCGTTCGACGAGCTGGACGACCTGATGCGGGCGCCGGACCGCGAGTACCTGGCCGCGTCCAAGGCGGCCGAGGCCATCCTGGGCAAGGCGGCGGCCATGCGGGGGGTGGTCCGCGGGCGGCTGCGGATCACCCGCGACGGCGGGGTGACGGTGGTGCGGCTGAACGACGTGCACCTGGTGGACGAGGCCGAGCTGGCGCACCTGAAGATGGAGCTGCAGGAGAACCTGGGGGTGAACAACCTGCGGGTGCTGATCGACATGAAGAACGTGCGGCGGATGGCGTCGGCGGCGGTGGTGCTGTTCGCCGACCTGAGCCAGTGGCTGAAGGCGAAGGGGAGTACGCTCGCCCTGTGCCGCCTGCGGCCGGAGCTGGCCGGGCTGGTGGGCGACCTGCGGAACCTGTTCAACATCCGGGTGTACGACGACAAGGACAAGGCGCTCGCCGCCAAGTGGTGACCCCGGGTGGCCGACTCCCTCCGGGAGTCGGTGCCGACATGGTGACCTCGGGTGGCCGACTCCCTCCGGGAGTCGGCGCCGACCGTCGGAGACGGTCGGCCACCCGGAAGACCGCCCGCCGGCTACAACACCCCCATGCCCCCGGACCGCGACGAGCAACTCGCCCTCTTGCTGGCCGACCTGTCCGCCCAGGCCCGCGGCGGCGGCGCCGACGTGGACGCGGTCGCCGCCCGCCACCCCGACCTGGCGTCGGAACTGAAGGAGCTGTGGGCGGTCGCCCAGTTCGCCGACCTGGCCGCCGCATCCAAATCGTCCACCCTGCCCTACCGCCCCACATCTGACGACACCACCCCGCCGCTGCCGCGGGCGTTCGGCGACTTCGTCCTGGAGTCCGAACTCGGCCGCGGCGGCATGGGCGTGGTGTACAAGGCGCGGCAGCAGTCGCTCGGCCGCACGGTGGCGATCAAGATGGTGCGGGAGGCACACCTGGCGTCGGACGCCGACCGCGGGCGGTTCCGCGGGGAGGCCGAGGCCGCCGCCCGCCTGCACCACCCGAACATTGTCACCGTTCACGAGGTGGGCACCACCGACGGGCAGGCGTACCTGTGCCTGGAGTACGTGCCGGGGCAGACGCTGGCGCAGAAGGTGAACGCCGACGGCCCGCTGCCGCCGCGGGAGGCGGCGGGGCTGGTGGCGGTCATCGCCCGCGCCGTCCACCACGCGCACGAGCACGGGGTGCTGCACCGGGACCTGAAGCCGTCGAACATCCTGCTGGCGAACGGCTGGCGTGAGCCGGCCGGTGGTGAGCTTGAACCACCGGCCGGCTCACGCCAGCCGTTCGCCCCGGAGCCGAAGGTGTCCGACTTCGGCCTGGCCAAGCGGACCGACGCCGAGTCGCTCACCCGCACCGGGGACGTGGTCGGCACCCCCAGCTACATGGCCCCGGAGCAGGCCACCAGCCGCAAGGACATCGGCCCGACGGCGGACGTGTACAGCCTCGGCGCCATCCTGTACGAGCTGCTGACCGGCCGCCCGCCGTTCCGCTCGTCCGACCCGTTGCAGACCCTGCTCATGGTGCTGGAGCAGGAGCCGATCCCGCCGCGGGACCTGAACCCGGCGGTGGACCGCGACCTGGAACTCATCTGCCTGAAGTGCCTGCAGAAGCCGTCGGAGCTGCGGTACCCCGCCGCCGCCGCGCTGGCCGCCGACCTGGAAGCGTACCTGGTGGGCGACCCGCTGAGCGTGGCCGGCAGCCTGGGGTCGTTCGTGTCCCGGCTGCTGCGGGAGACGCACCACGCGGCGGTCTTGGAGAACTGGGGCCTGCTGTGGATGTGGCACAGCGTGGTCATCCTGGTGCTGTGCGTGGTCACTCAGTTCATGGCGTGGGCGAAGGTGGAGTCGCACGCGGTGTACCTGGCGGCGTGGGGCCTCGGGCTGGTGACGTGGGGGAGCATCTTCTGGCGGCTGCGGCGGCGAGGCGGGCCGGTGCTGTTCGTCGAGCGGCAGGTGGCGCACGCCTGGGCCGGCGGGGCGGCGGCCAGCATCGGCCTGTTCATCATCGAGGTGGTGCAGGGGCTGTCGTCGCTCACCCTGTCGCCGGTGCTGCCGGTCATCGCCGGGGTGGTGTTCGCGTTCAAGGCGGGCACCCTGAGCGGCCAGTTCTACCTGTGGGCGCTCGGGTACTTCGCCACCGCCGTGTACATGGCCGCGGTCCCGGCCACCGGCCACCTGGTGTTCGGGCTGGTGTCGGCCGCGTCGTTCTTCGTGCCGGGGCTGAAGTACTACCGCCAGCGGCAGCGGGGGCGGGCGGCCGGCGGGTGATCGGCTACTTCTTCAACACCGTGGCGAAGATCGGCCGCATGAAGTAGCAGTGCGGGCTGGTCTTGCCCTTGGCGTTGTTCAGCGCGGTCTTGCCCACGCGGGTGTACGACCGGCGGGCGATGACGCTCGACCACGGGGCGACCACCGCCGGGTCCGGGTCGCCGATGTTGCCGTCGATGGTCAGGACGCGGTCGCCCTGCACGTCCGTCACCAGGAAGTGGTGGTTGGAGCCGGTGTAGTCGAAGACGCCCATGTCGCCCCGCCGCACGTCCCCGGTCACGTCCACCCGCTCGAACTCGGCCGGCCCCTGCGACTCGTCCGCCTTGCCCTTCAGCCGCGGCGGCCAGCCGCTCAGTTGGAGTCCGGCCATCCGCATGACGAAGGTGGCGAACACCCCGCACCACGACCCGATGTCCTTGTTGATCAGGGTCGTCTTGGCCGGGCTGCCGGGCAGTTGGTAGTGCCCCTCCGTCTCGGCCGTGATGGTGAGGCTCTTCTGGGCGTTCGCGGCGGTCGTGCCCCCGGCCCCGTGGAAGATGACCCCCAGGCTGGCCCCGCCGGCCCGCGGGCGGAACGGGTTGGTTCCGTCCGAGCAGTAGGCGGCGGCGATCTTCAGCGGGTTGGCCCGCAGCGCCGCCCGGTCCACCGCCCCGTTCTTCTGCTTGGGCAGCGTGCCCTCCCAGCCGTACAGCTTCAGGTACGCCTCGGCCTGCTGGACGATGCGGCCGCGGGCGGACGCCTCGTCGGCCGACGGCACGGTGGTGGTCACCAGCCCCTCGACGATCTTCAGCCACGGCTGGAGCTGCCCCCAGGTGAGCGGGCCGACCACCCCGTCCGGCGTCAGATTCGACTTGCCCTGGAACTCCTTGACCCGCGTGCCGGTCTTCGGCCCGAAGGCGGCGTCCTCGGCCAGCTTGGGCAGCGTGCTGGGCGCCTTGTTCAGCGCCTTCTGGAGCAGCCGGACGGCCTCCCCGAACGAACCCATCATCAGCATCGGGAGCGAGTTGGCGGCGGGCATGACGGCTCCAGTCTGGCGAACGGGGCGGCCACCGCGGCCGGGCGACGACCGGACGGCGGTATGCCGGACCAGTGCCGCGAGCCGCAAAGAGCGTTACACCGCCGCCGGGGAATCCCCGGAAACCGATCGCGGCTCGTGGGGCGTTTGGGGTGGGTGACGGCCCTAACGCCAAGCTGGAACGCAACTTCCGTCCGAATTTCACCCCTGAAACCCCGTGAGTCGGCAGGGTTCGGTTTCATCATCGCTCCCACCCCGACCTCGCGGTCGGGTCTCCGTTCGCCCGCCGCCCCGATTTTTCTGATGCGTTCCGATCCCCGTTTCCGCTTACGCTGGTGACGCTCCCCACCGGAGGCCCACGCCGTGACCGAGGAATCCATCTTCGCCGCCGCCATTGCTGTCCCCGACGCCCACGCCCGCGCCGCCTTCCTCGACCAGGCGTGTGCCGGCAACCCCGACCTGCGAGCGCGGCTGGACGCGCTCGTCGCCGCCCACTTCGCCGCCGACCCGCGGTTCGACCCGGCGACGGTGGATGTCGCCGACTTCGCCGCCACCCGATCCGCCGACGGCACCACCCGCTCCGCGCCGACCGCCGACGAGACGCCGGGGCGGGTGATCGCCGGGCGGTACAAGCTGCTCCAGCAGATCGGCGAGGGCGGGATGGGCACGGTGTGGCTGGCCGAGCAGACGGAGCCGGTGCGGCGGCGGGTGGCGGTCAAGCTGATCCGCGCCGAGCGGGGGCAGTCGAAGGCCATCCTGGCGCGGTTCGAGGCCGAGCGGCAGGCCATCGCGCTGATGGACCACCCGCACATCGCCAAGCTGCTGGACGCCGGGACGACCGGCGAGCCGGGAGCGTCAGCGACCGGAGCGTTCGCGGCACCTCCGGTCGCTCACGCTCCCGGCTCGCCATTCTTCGTGATGGAGTTGGTGAAGGGGGTACCGCTCACCGAGTTCTGCGACCAGCACCGGCTGAGCGTGCCCGACCGCCTCGCCCTCTTCGTGCAGATCTGCTCGGCCGTGCAGCACGCGCACCAGAAGGGGGTGATCCACCGCGATCTGAAGCCGTCCAACATCCTGGTGGAGAGCCACGACGACAAGCCGGTGCCGAAGGTGATCGACTTCGGGCTGGCCAAGGCCACCAGCGGGCTGCGGCTGACCGAGAACACCCTGTTCACCGGGTTCGGGTCGGTCTTGGGCACCCCGCTGTACATGGCCCCGGAGCAGGCCACCTTCAACGCGGTGGACGTGGACACCCGCGCCGACGTGTACGCCCTCGGGGTCATCCTGTACGAGCTGCTCACCGGCACCACCCCGCTCACCCGGGAGACGATCAAGGCGGCGGCCCTGGACGAGATGCTACGGCTGGTCCGCGAGCAGGAGGCGCCGACGCCATCCAGCCGCCTGTCCTCCAGCGAATCCAAGCCGACCGTCGCGGCCAACCGGCAGACGGAGCCGGCCAAGCTCGGCCGGTTCGTGAAGGGCGAACTGGACTGGATCGTGCTCAAGGCGCTGAGCAAGGACCGCGACCGGCGGTACGAGACGGCGAGCGGGTTCGCCCGGGACGTGGAGCGGTTCCTCAACCACGAGCCGGTGACCGCCGGCCCGCCGACCGCCGGTTACAAGTTGCGGAAGTTCGTGCAGCGGAACCGCGGGCCGGTGCTCGCCTCCGGGCTGGTGTTCGGGGCGCTGGTGGCCGGTGTGATCGGCACCACCCTCGGGTTGCTCGAAGCGAAGCGGCAGGAGGGGTTCGCCCGCGAGGAAACCGGGAAGAAGGAGACGGCGAGGGAGGAAGAGGCCCGGCAGCGGGGCATCGCCGAGGCGAACGAGCGGCAGGCGAAGGAGGAGAAGGCGAACGCGGAGCGGGCGGCACTGAAGGAGAAAACGGCGAAGGAGAAGGCGCAAAAGCGACTCGGGCAGATCGAGAAGGGTACGAAACAGTTCGCCGGTCTGCTGAAGGGCCTCGACCCGCGGGCGGAGGAGAGGGGGGGCGACCCGCTGTACGTGCAGTTGCGGCGGCGGGCGGAAAAGCTGGCCGACGAACTGGACGCCGATGCCGTCGGTGACGCCGAGACGGTGGCCGAGTTGCAGACCATCCTGGGGAACACGCTGTGCGAGCTGGGCAGCCACCGGAAGGCGGTGGCCGTGCTCGAGAAGGCGCGGGCCACTCGGGAGGTGGTCCTCGGCGCGGACCGCCCCGACACCCTCACCACCCTCAACAATCTCGGGGTGGCGTACCGCGATTCCGGGAGGACACGCGAGGCTATCAAACTGTTCGAGCAGATCCGCGAGTCGCACGTCCGGGTGTTCGGGCCGGACCGCGTCGACACCCTCACGATGCTGGGCAATCTGGCGGCGGCTTACCGGGCTGACGGCCAGCTGCCGAAGGCGACCACGCTGTACGAACAGGTCCGTGACGCCCAGGTGCGGGTGCTCGGGGTCGAGAACCCCCACACCCTCGTCACTTTAAACAACCTGGCCGAGGCGTACCAGGCGTCCGGGCGGCTGCCGGAGGCGATCCCGCTCTTCAAACAGGTCCACGACGTGAACACGCGGACACAGGGAGCGGATCACGTCGAAACCCTCATGACCGCGAACAATCTGGCCGCAGCGTACCGGGCCGACGGCCGGCCCCTGGAAGCGATCCCGCTGTTCGAGCAGGCCCTGGCCGGGTACGTGCGGTTGCAGGGGCCGGACCACCTCGCCACCCTCACCGCCCGGAACAACCTGGCGGCAGCGTACCGCTCGGTGAACCGGGTGTCCGAGGCGATCGCACTGCACGAACAGGTGCGGAAGGGGCTGTTGCGGACGGTCGGGCCGGACCACCCGGCCACCCTCGCCACCCTACAGAATCTGGCCGTAGCGTACGTGGCGGCGAACCGCTTGCCGGAGGCGATCCCGCTGTACGAGCAGGTCCGCACCCGGAAAGAGGCGACCCTGGGGCCGGACCACCCGTCCACCCTGACGACGGTGGGTAGTCTGGCCGGGGCGTACCAGGATGTCGGCCGACTGCCCGAGGCGCTGCCGCTGTTCGAGCAGGCGGCCCGCGGGCTGGAGAAGCTCCTGTTCCAGCACGAGCATGCGGATCGGGTCATGCCGCGTGCGATCTACGCTTACGAGCAGGCGGGCAAACACGCCAAGGCCGAAGGGTGGCGGCGGAAGTGGCTGGCGGTCGGGAAGCGTCGCGTCGGGGTGGAACACCCGGCGTACGCGGCCGAGTTGACCGCGCTCGGGGTGAACCTGCTGCGACAGCAGAAGTGGGCCGACGCCGAGGGGGTGTTTCGTGAATCGTTGACCACCTGGGAGAAGATCCAACCTGACTCCTGGAACAGGTTCGACACCCAATCGGGGCTCGGGGCGGCGCTGTTCGGTCAGAAGAGGTACGTGGACGCCGAGCCGCTCTTGGTCAAGGGGTACGAGGGGATGAAGGCCCGCGAGAAAGCCATCCCGCCGCACGGGGTGACCCTTATCCCACAGGCCCTCGACCGGCTGGTCGAGCTGTACACCGCCACCAACAAGCCAGACGAGGCGAAGAAGTACCGGGAACTGCGGGCCGCGTACCGCGAGGTGCTGCCCCCGCCGCGGAAGGAGTAGCCGTGCCGTCGCCCGCCGAGCTGCTGCCGCAGGTGTACGCCGAACTCCGCCGGCTGGCCGGGGCGAAGGTGCGGCACGAGCCGGCCGGTCACTCGCTCGACGCCACCGCGCTCGTCCACGAGGCGTTCGTGCGGCTCGGCGGGGAGCGGGCGTTCGCCACCCGGAACGACTTCCTGCGGGCGGCGGCCGTCGCCATGCGGCGGGTGCTGATCGACCACGCGCGGGCGAAGCAGGCGGACAAGCGGGGCGGCGGAGCCGCCCGCGACCCGCTGCCGATTGACCTGCTCCCCGCCCGCCTGCCGGACGACCAACTGTTCGCCCTGACCGACGCCCTCGACCGCCTCGCCGACACGCACCCGCCACACGCCGAGTTGGTGTCGCTGCGGTTCTTCGCCGGACTGACGATGGACGAGGCGGCGGACGCCCTCGGGGTGTCGCCGGCCACCGCGGATCGCATGTGGGCGTACGCCCGCGCCCGGCTGAAGGTGGCGCTCGACGCCGACCGCGGATAGCGCCGTCACCGCTTCCGCCGGCAGCGGTCGGAGCAGTACCGCACCTCCGCCCACACCTTCGCCCACTTCTTCCGCCAGGCGAACGGCCGCCCGCACGCCGCGCAGGTTTTGGTCGGCAGGTCGGGTTTTCCGGGGTGTTTCGACTTCATGGGGTTCACGCTCAATACTAACGGCGAACGGTCGGCGTCAGCCGGCCGGTGGTTCAACCACCCGCGGCCTGACGGCCACGGTTCGCCGGATCGCCCCTCGCCGATTCCGCCCGCCGCGCCTAATCATGCGGGGGTTCCCCACACCTGCGGAGGTCCACCATGCAGAAGCGCGAGAAAGCCGTCACGTTCAAGGGCGAACCGTACACGCTGGTCGGCCCGCAACTGAAGGCGGGCGACCCGGCGCCGGAGTTCAAGTGCCTGACCGGGCTGGCCCCGGTGACGCTGGCCGACACCCCGAAGAAGGCCCGCCTGTTCAGCGTGGTGCCGTCCCTGGACACCCCGGTGTGCAGCATCCAGACGAAGAAGTTCGACGAGGCGCTGAACGCGCTGGGCGACAAGGTGGCGTGCTACACCGTCAGCCTGGACCTGCCGTTCGCCCAGAAGCGGTTCTGCACCGCCGAGGGCGTCAAGAGCATGCAGACGCTGAGCGACGTGCACAACCACAGCTTCGGCCAGAACTACGGGGTGCTGATCGAGGGGCTGCCGCTGCCCCTGCACTCCCGCGCGGTGTTCGTGGTCGACGCCGGCGGGACGATCACCTACGCCGAGTACGTGCCGGAGGTGGCGAGCGAGCCGAACTACGCCCCCGCCCTGGCCGCGCTGTCGCAGGCGGCGGGGTGAGTTCTCGGCGAGTCGATGCTTGGCGAGCCGGGAGCGTGACTGGCGAGCCGGGAGCGTGAGCGACCGGAGGACTTACACCCTCCGGTCGCTCAC
>JALHQU010000257.1 GCA_022841795.1 Fimbriiglobus sp. | reverse complement strand
GGCGGGCTGACGCCCGCGGTTCACCACCCGGGCGGCTGATGCCGTCGGTTCACCCGAACACCCCCTCCCTGGCGGTCGGGGTTCACCATGTCGCCGCTCACGGCAGTTCCAGCACGAACGCGGTGCCGTCCTGGTTGCCGAGGATCAGCCGCTTGCCGTCGGCGGTGAACACGGCCGCGGCCGGGGCGTGCGGGAACTTCCACGCCCGCAGCTCCTTGCACGCCATGTCCCACGCCTTCACCTCGCCGTCCGAGCTGAGGGTGGCGAACTTGTCCGCCGTCGGTGACACCACCACCCCCCGCACCTCGGCCACCACCGCCTTCACCTTGGCCAGCACCTCCCGCTTGTCCGTGTCCGCCACCCGCACCTCCCCCTGGTCGTCGATCACCACCACCCGCGTGCGGTCCGGCGTGAGGCCGAGGTCGGCCACCGTCGTCTTCTGCATCGGCCAGTCGCCGCCGATCCGCTCCTTCTTCGCCAGGTCCCACAGGCGGATCACCCCGTCCCGCCCGCCGGTCACCCCCCACTTGGCGTCCGGCGAGACGGCCGCCGCCGAGGTGGCCTCGCCGCCCGCGTCTTTCGCCTTCGTCTTGAACACCCCGGTAGCCGGGTCGGCGGTGAACAGGTCGAACCCGGACTCGCTGGCCTTGGTGTCCCCGCCGTCCGACCACGGGCCGGCGATGGTCGCCCCGTCCGCGGTGGCGGCCAGGGAGAACACCGGGTTGCTGGTCGCCCGCGTCTTGTCGTCGAGCAGCTTGTTCGGCCGGATCGACCACACCCGCACCTTCTTGTCCCCGCCGGTGGCCGCCACCTGGTCGGTGCCGACGAACACCACCGCGTACAGCGACTCGCTCTTCTCGCTCTCGCCGATCAGGGTGGCGATCTCCCGCCCGCTGGCCACGTCCCACACCTTCACCGTGCGGTCCGCCCCGCCGGTGGCGATCAGCTTGCCGTCCCGGCTGACGGCCACCGCCTGGATGGTGCCGCGGTGCCCGGCGGCCGCCCCCTCCGACCGCGGCAGGTCGAACTGCCGCACCGCCTTGTCGATGCCGCACGAGAACACCGACCGGCCGTCGGCGGCGAACGCCACCGCCGTCACCCACCCGGCGTGCCCGCGGAGGCCGCGGACCTCCGCCCCGGTGTTCGCGTCCCACACCCGCACCACCCCCTCCGCCCCGCCGGCGGCGATCTGCTTGCCGTCCGGGCTGAACGCCACCGACGTGACCGGCATGGGGGCGGCGCCGGCGGCCACCTTGAACGGCGGGTCGTACTTGGACATCTCGCTCGGCGGGCCGGCGGCCGGGGCGGTGAACGTCTTCACCGCCCCGTCCCCGCCGCACGTCGCGATCCGCTCGCCGACCGGGCTGAACGCTACTGCCGCCACCCCGCCGGTGTGCGCCGGCGTCTCGCCCGCCACCTTCGCCGCGGTGTCGTCCACCGTCAGCAGCACCAGCTTGCCGTCGGCGCACCCGACCGCCACCCGCTTGCCGTCGGCCGACACCGCCAGCCCGCACACGATCGACCGCCCCTCCCACTTCCACCGCTCCTTGCCGTCGGCCGGGTTCCACCCCCGCACCGTCTTGTCCGCCGACCCGCTCACCAGCAGCTTGCCGGCCGGGTCGGCGGCCACGGCCAGCACCGCCAGCCCGTGCCCGGCCAGGTCCTTGGCCGCGCCGGTGCCGGTGTCCCACACCTTCACCAGCCGGTCGCCGGACGCGGTGGCGAGCGTGGTCGGACTCAGGAACACCCCGGCCGTGACCGGCAGCTTGTGCCCGGCCAACTCCTTCGTCACCTTGCCCGACTCGGCGTCGTACACCCGCACCGTGCGGTCGGCGCCGGCGGCGGCGAAGGACTTCCCGTCCGGGCCGGGGAACACGGTGAGCAGGTTGTCCTTGGCGTCGGCGAACGGGCGGTGGTCGTCGGTGGCGGCGTAGGAGATGAGGCGGATGGTGCCGTTCTCGTACCCGGCGGCGATCTGCCGGCCGTCCGGCCGGACGGCCATGCACGCCCCCCGCTTGAGCGCCGGGTCGCCGGGGTACACGCGGAGCTGGCGGCCGGTCTCGGCGTCCCACACGATCACGTCCCGGTCCTTGTCCCCGCTGCCCGGCCGGGTGGCGTCCTTATCCCCGCTGACGGAGATGACCTGCTTGCCGTCCGGGGTGCGGGCCAGCCCGACCACCGACCCGCCCTGCGCCTCCAGCCGCCGCACCGTGTTGCCGATGGCCGCCTCCGCCCCCCGCGGGCCGGAGATCTGCTTCACCTTCGAGTCCATGCCGCCGACGAACAGGGTGACGCCGTCGGCCGCGAATGTGACGGCGTGCAGCCCGCGGGCGTCGGACGCCTGCCCGCCGAACCCGAGCTTCACCTTGTCCTTGTCCAGCACGAACACCACCAGCTTGCCGCCGCCGTCCACCACCGCCGCCTGGGTGTCGTCCGGGCTGAACGCCACCGCCTCGGCCCGCGTGTCCAGCTCGTCCGAGGTGAACGTCGGCTTGCCGGCGGCCACGTCCCACAGCAGCACCCGCTTGTCGTCCCCGCAGGACAGCAGCAGGTTCGGGTTCTTGTGGGCGAACGCCAGTCCGGTCACGTCCTTCTTGTGCCCCTTCAGGGTGGCCGCCGCCTTGCCCGTGTCCGCCTCCCACACCTGGATCTCGTCCGCCCCGCACGACGCCACCCGCTTGCCGTCCGGGCTGAACGCCACCCCGGCCACCCGGAACACGTTCGCCTTCTCCTTCGCCTCCGGCTCGGAGAATTTGGCCCCCTCGTGCCCGCGGTACACCAGCAGCTCGCGGCCGTTGCTCACGTCCCACACCCGCACCGTGCCGTCCCGGGAGGCGGTGGCCAGCCGCCCGCCGTCCGGCGAGTACGCCACCGCGTTCACCCGGTCGCCGTGCCGCATCCGCCCGGCCCCGAGCACCCGCACCACGTTCGCCGGCAGGTCTTTGGGCAGCACCGGCAGTTGCCAGCGGGCGTCCGTCACCAGCCGCGTGGCGGCGGCGGCGTTCCCGGCGGCCAGCGCCGCCTCCGCCCGCTGGGCCTGCTCGTCCGCCGCCGACAACTCCTCGGGGGTGAACGTCTTGGTCGCGTCCGCCCGCTCCGCCTTGTACTTGGCGATCAGGTTTTTGGCCGTGTCCGCCGACTCTGCAGGCTGGGCGGCAACAGCGGCGACGAGGCCGAGAACGGCGATGAGCGCGACGGCGGGGCGGGTCATGGTGGTCGGTCCTCGCAATGAGGGCGGGGTGAAGGTGAGTATACGGGTGGAGGCCGGAGCCGGGAGCGTGGCTGTTACAAGCGAACTCCCCCTCTCCGCGTCGGAGAGGGGGTTGGGGGGTGAGGTCTCTAATCCACTAGAATGGGGACGATCCTCCCTCAGCCGACTCACGGGTGGCCGATGATCCACTTCTCCGGGGCCGAGACGTTCGCCGCCGCCCCCGACCGGGTGTTCGCCGTGCTGGCCGACGCCGGGCAGCTGGCCAACCACCTGCCGGACTCCACAGTCACCCTGGCCGAGCCGGACCGGGCCGAGTGGAAGGTGCGGCCGAAGCTGGCGTTCCTGGCCGGCGAGCTGGACACCACCGCGACGGTCATGGACCGGCTGGCCGGGCAGTGGGTGAAGTACCGGGTGGAGTCGAAGGGGGTGGGCAGCGGGAGCGTGGTGGAAGCCGAACTGACGTTCGTGGCGGACGGCACCGGCACCATCGTGAACTGGACGGCGGCGGTCACGGCCATGACCGGGCTGCTCAAGCTGGCCCCGAAGGGGCTGGTGCAGGCCACCGCCCAGAAGGTGATCGCCGACATCTGGGCGGCCATCAAGGCGAAGATGGGGGTGTGAGGGGGCGGCTCGCCGCCGTCACCGCGGCCGGACGAACGTGACCAGCCCGCCCTTCGGGTCGCCGGTATTGGCGTCGAGCAGGTGGAACCCGTTGGTCCCCGTCAGGCCGACCCGCTTACCGCCCGGCGACACCGCGATCTTCGACACGCCCAGCGGGGTGCCGCTCGTCACCACCCAGTCCGTCTCCCAGGTGGCGGTGTCCCAGCACTGGAACTCGTGTACCGGGTTGACGTTGTTCGGGTTCACCCCCCGCGGCAGAGCACGAGCCGCCAGCGAGTCGGCCGGCACGTACAGTTTGCCCCCGTCGGGAGAGGTGGCGAGCGTGCGGATGTAGTCGTTCCGGTTGCTCACCAGCGTCTTCTCCACCTCGCCGGACTTGCGGTCGATCACCCACAGATAGCCGTACAGCATGGTGCTCCCCTGTTGGCCGGGGATGGGCACCGCCTCGCCCCCGCCGAGGATCAACTTCTTCCCGTCCGGCGTGTAGGCGATGGCGTGGGCCACCGGGTGTGCCCCCGGCGTCACCCGCGGGGTGTCGAACCGCTTCGCCTCCTTGCCGGTGGCCGCGTCCCACTCGATCACCCCGTGGAACCCGGCCGCGTCGGGGTTCTTCTTATGGCTGGCGTGGTACCCGCCGGCGACCGTCTTCCCGTCCGGGCTGAACGTGATGGTGTTCGACAGCAGATACTCATCGCACGCCAGCATCCGCTCCACCTTGCCGGCCTTAATGTCCCACAACTGGATGGACGACTTGCCGGCGTCCGGGTCGTCGTGCCCGGAGGCCAGCCGCTGGCCGTCGGGCGACAGCACCAGCCCGAAACACCGCCCGGCTTTCGCGTCGAGCGTCGGTCCGGCCTTCCCCGTCTTGGTGTCCCAGGTGCGGATCGGCCCGTCCATTCCGGCGGCGTACAGGGTACCGCCGTCGGCCGAGAACTGCACGGCGAAGCACATCTCCTTCCCGAGTGCGATGGTGTGCAGCACCTTCCACGTGGCGGTGTCGTACACCTTCACCACCTGCAAGTCGCTCCGCACGATGGCCAGCCCCTTGCCGTCTCGCGAGTACGCGGACGCCGACACCTGGCTGTACCCCTTCACCTCTTCCGGTTCGGGGTCAACGGGTTCGGGCGAGGGGGTCACCTTCGGCGGCGGGGCCTTCACCGGCTCGCGAGCGGACACGCTCAGCACAGACATCCCGGCGGCGCACACGCCAGCTAGCAGCACGGCCAACACGGGTCGGATCGTGATCACGGGTGTTACCCCCACGGAGGCCAGGGACAGGATTTCGGGCGGAACGGCTGAGCCGCTGATCTGCGAGACGGCCAGCGCCACCAGCCGGGCGGGGACGGCGGCGGACGCGGCGGACGAGAGGGCTAGGCCCGCGCCGAGGGCCACGCCGCGGCGGAGCAGACGCCGGCCGAGCATGGCGCGGGCACGGGCCAGCCGGTTCGAAAGCGTGCCGTCCGGGATGCCCAGCCGCTTCGCCGCCTCCCGCCGGCTCACCCCGTCCACGTCGCACAGCAGCACCGCCGCCCGGTACTCGGCCGGCAGTTGCCGCAACTCGTCGTCCAGCACCGCCCGCAGGTCGGTCTCGGGGTCCGGCGTCGCCGCGGCCGGGTCGATCCCACCGAGCGGTTGCTCCTTCCCCGCCCGCTTCGCCGCTCGCGCTCGGGCCTTCCGCGCCACCCGGTCGGCCACCCCGCACAGCCACGCCGACAGCTTGTCCGGCTTCGCCACCGTGCCGGCCTTCTGCGCCAGCACCACGAACGTGGCCTGGAAGGCGTCGTCCAGGTCGGCCGGGCGGGTGAGGTGCCGGCGGCACAGCGCGTACACCGCCGGGGCGTGCCGGTGGACGAGTTCGGCGAACGCCACCTCGTCCCGCTGGTCGGCGAACCGGCGGAGCAGGTCGGCGTCGGTCGCACTCGCCAGCGCGTCGCGGCGGACCGCCCCGCGGAGCCGGTCCACCAGCGTTTGCAACCCGGCCGGCATTTGTTCCCTCCGGTTGGCTCACACACTGTACTGCCCCGACCCGGCCGGGTGCGCCGCCCGATTCGCAATAAGTAGTAGGCACACTCCGTGTGCCGTTCTTTGGTGAACCCGATCGCCAGGGAGGGGGTGTCGTGGTCTCACCCCCTCCCTGGCGGTCGGGGTTCACCCGGAGAAGACAAAGAACGGCACACGGAGTGTGCCTACTACTTAAAGGTGCGCCGCCGGGTTCGCTAAAATGCCCTCATGCCATCCTTCCTCGACCGGCTGGCCCCGCGGCCGACCGGCTCTCAGATCGAGCTTCAGGCCGAGTCCATCGCCGTGTCCATCCGCTGGTTCGGGCTGGTGGTCGGGGCGGTGGTGGCGAACTCGGCCGGGGCGGACCCCCTTCCGCTGAACATCATCCTGCTGCTCGGGCTGGCGTACACCGTCCTGGACACCGCCTTCTTCCTCCGCGGGCGGGTGTTCCTCCGCGATCTGCCGCTGGGCGTGTCCGCACTCGAAGCCCTGTTCATCACCCTGCTGTGTTACTTCGAGCACGGCCTGGACAGCCCGTTCCGCTTCTACTACCTGCTGTCGCTGGTGTGCGGGGCGGTCCGCCACCCGCCGCGGGTGCCGCTCATCACCTGCGGGCTGAACTGCCTGGGCTACTCGACGCTGCTGTTCTTCGTGCCGGTGGCCCCGAACGACTGGCGGGTGATGGCGTTCACCCTGGTGGTGCTGCTGTGGGTGACGGCGGCGGCGGTGGCGCTGGCCCGGCTGCTGAAACGGGCGGCGGCGGAACTGGCGGCCGGCAAGGAGCAACTCGAAACACGCATCGCTGAGCGGACGCAGGAGCTGGAGGAGAGCCAGGCGCAGGTGCTGCACCAGGAGAAGATGGCGGCGTTCGGCCTGCTGGCGGCCGGCATCGCGCACGAGGTGGGCAACCCGCTCACCAGCATCAGTGCGGTGGTGCAGATGCTCGACCGCCGCGACCTGGACGGGTACACTCGCGAGAAGTTGACGCTGGTGACCGGCCAGCTCGCCCGCATCCAGACCATTCTGCGGGAGCTGGTCACGTTCAGCCGGCCGGCGACGCACGAGCGGGGGCGGGTGTCCGCCCGCGAGGTGGTGGACGAGGCGCTGAGCATCGCCAAGTATTACCGCGGCGGGAAGAGCCGGACGATCACCGCCGACGTGCCGGCCGACCTGCCGCCGCTGCCCGGCGTGCGGGACCAACTGGTGCAGGTGGTGTTCAACCTGGTGCTGAACGCCATCGACGCCACCGGCAAGGGCGGGCGGATCGACGTGACGGCCACCGCGAACGACGGGCACGTCGAACTGGCGGTGGCGGACGACGGGGCGGGCATCCCGGCGGACGTGCGGCCGCGGCTGTTCCGCCCGTACTTCACCACCAAGCCGCACGGCACCGGGCTGGGGCTGTTCGTCATCCGGCGGATCGTGGAGGCGCACGGCGGGCGGGTGGCGGTCGAGTCGGCGCCGGGCGCCGGGACCACGTTCCGGGTGACGCTGCCGGCCGCCGTTCCCAGGGCTGACGCCCTGGGCTACGACCGACGGCCCCTCCGGGGCGAAGACGGGGAGTTGCCTTTCGCCGCGGAGCGGCCGGCGGCCGTAGCCCAGGGCGTCAGCCCTGGGACCCAGTGAGGTTTCAATGTCCCTCCGCACCCCGCCGCCGGCCCAGCCCGCGTCGATCCTCGTGATCGACGACGAGCCGGTGATCCGCGACACCCTGGCCGAGTTCCTCCGCGGCGAGGGGTACGCGGTGGCGGCGGCCGAGTCCGGCGAGCGGGCGGTGGAACTGGCGTCGGCCCGCCGGTTCGATGTGGCCCTGTGCGACGTGAACCTGCCGGGCATGGACGGGCTGGACGTGCTCGACCGGCTGGCCGCCCTGTGCCCGGAGACGTTCGTCATCCTCATCACCGCCTACGCCACGGTGGAGACGGCCGTCGAGGCGTTCCAGAAGGGCGCCCACGACTACCTGGTGAAGCCGATCCTGCTGCACGACGTGCACGCCAAGATCGCCCGGCTGTTGCGGCAGCGGGATCTGTACCGCGAGAACCAGTGGCTGCGGCGGGAACTGAACCGCGGGGCCGAGGCCGGCGAGCTGGTGGTCGGCCGCACCCCGGCGATGAAGCGGGTGATGGACCTGGCCCGGCGGGTGGCCCCGACCCCGTCCACCGTGCTCATCCTGGGCGAGAGCGGCACCGGCAAGGACGTGGTCGCGCGGGTGATTCACCGGCTGGCGCAGGCGGCGAAGCCGACCGACGGGCGGTTCGTGCCGGTGAACTGCGCCGCCATCCCGCACGAGCTGATGGAGAGCCAGTTGTTCGGCCACCGCAAGGGGGCGTTCACCGGCGCCGACCGGGACAGCCCGGGGGTGTTCGTCCACGCCGGCGCCGGCACCGTGTTCCTGGACGAGGTGGGCGAACTGCCGCTGACGACCCAGGCCAAGCTGCTGCGGACGATCGAGCAGAAGGAGGTGCTGCCGGTGGGGGCGAGCGAGCCGGTGAAAGTTCAGGCCCGCATCCTGGCGGCGACGAACAAGAACCTGGAAAAAGAGGCCGCCGCCGGCCGGTTCCGCCAGGACCTGTTCTTCCGGCTGAACGTGGTGTCGCTGACGCTGCCGCCGCTGCGGGACCGCCGCGACGACCTGCCCGAGCTGGCCGCGTTCCTGCTCGCCCGGCACGCGGAGGCGGCCGGCAAGCCGTTCACCGGGCTGAGCCACGAGGCCATGCAGGCGGCGCTGGCGTACCCGTGGCCGGGGAACGTGAGGGAGCTGGACAACGCCCTCCAGCGGGCGGTCATCCTGGGCGAGCCGCCGCTGGTGCTGCCCGAAGACCTGCCGCCGAACCTGACCCCGCCGGCGGGCGAGCCGGCCGGGACGGACGACCTGCGGGTGGCCGTCGCCCGGTTCGAGCGGCAGTACATCGCCCGCGTGCTGGAACACACCCCGGACAAGCGGGAGGCGGCCCGGCGGCTGGGCATCAGCCTGAGTTCGCTGTACCGCAAGATCGAGGAGGGCGAAGCCCCGTAGCCGCGACCCGGCGGGGAGCGCTTTCCACGCGCTCCCCGCCGGG
>JALHQU010000256.1 GCA_022841795.1 Fimbriiglobus sp. | reverse complement strand
GGCGGGTCGTGCCACGGCGGCGGGTTCCTGGGCGGTCGCGGCGGGTCCTGCCACGGCGGCGGGTCGTGCCACGGCGGCGCGGTCGTCGGCTCCGGTTACGGCGGCGGCTGCTTCGGTTCCACGATGGCCGCCGCCCCGATGATGGCCGCCCCGGTGATGATGGGCGCCCCGATCGGCTGCCCGCCCGGCGTGGTGGTGGTCGGCGCCCCGGCCGGCACCGCCGCCCCGGACGCCATGCCGAAGCCGCCGGTGGGCGGCGAGGCTCCGAAGAAGGAAGAGCCGAAGAAGCAGGACTGAGCCGGCGGCCCGGCGGTAGAATCGAACGGCGGGGGTCTCCGGACCGCCGCCGTTTTTTCGTTTCCGGGACGTGCCATGCGAGCACCATGTCGAGTTGGTCCGGCGGGGCCGGACCAACGGGCCGCCACAGAGGGCGGCCCCTACGAGGCGCCCTCTTGGGGGCGCCCCCCGCGGGTCCGGCCCGCCGACCGCCGTGCGGTCGGCTCAGGTTTCCTCCTGGCCCTGGCGTTCATCACCTTCACCTCGACCGCGTTCGGGTACGAGCCGCCGGTCGCCCGCAGCTACGCCAAGCCGACCGCCGACGGCCGGCACGTGCTGGTCATGCTCGTACCCAAGTCCATCCGCAACGTCCCGGACGACGACCTGCGGAAGAAGTACGGCAAGTCCGGCCTGTACCCGGCCGACGACCCGGCGCACCCGGTGTGGACGTGCGACTGGTACGCCCAGTTCGAGGCCAGCGTGGGCGTGTCGAACGACGGGGTGTACGCCGTGCGGGTGGTCGAGCGGAAGCGGAACTGGCGGCAGATCACCGACCCGAAGTACCGGGTGCCGCCCCGCCCGCCGGGGGTGGACGAGTGGCCGGCGGTGGTGGTCCACAAGAACGGCGAGCCGGCCCGCACGTTCGCCCTGCGGGAGCTGTTCGACTGCGACAGGTTCACCCCCGCCGACTGCGACGGCGGGCCGGAGTGCTCGATCACCGCGTTCCTCGACGCCGGCGGGCGGGTGACGGTCCGCACCACCGCCGGCGGGGCGGAGCAGAAGCGGACGCTCGACTTCCGCACCGGCGAGGTGTTCCCGGTCGGCACGGGGGAGTTGGCGGAGCTGCGGGAGGCGTCGGACACGGAGGACCGGGCGAAGATGCGGCCGCGCGGCGAACGGCCGCTGTCGGCGGCGGGGCCGGAGCGGTCGGTGTTGCGGGTGATGGCGATTGGCGTGGGGGTGGTGGCGGCGTGTACCGCCGCGTTTCTGGCGCTGGCCGCGGTGCTGGTACGCGGGCAGCGGAGGTAGCGGTAGCCGCTCTTCGTTGGTGTCCGGCCTTCAGGCGGTCCTCCGCCGAGCGAAGAACGGCCTGAAGGCCGGACACCAACGCAGTGGCCGTCTTCGGTAGGTGCCGCCCGCCGGGCGGCGTCCGGGTGGCCGACTCCCTCCGGGAGTCGGTTCCGAGTCGCTCTCGGAGAGAGCGACCCACCCGTGATCGTCACGCCGCCTGTTTGCCGGCCAGGTCGGCGAACGCCTGGGTGTCGTACAGCCGGCGGTACGTCGGGCTGTTCACGATCAGGTCGGCGTGCTTGCCGGTGGCGACGATCCGCCCGCCGTCCATCACCACGATGCGGTCGGCCAGCTCCAGCGTGCTCAGCCGGTGGGTGATGACGAACGTGGTGCGGCCCTTCACGAACGCCCGCAGCGCCTCCTGGATCTTCTGCTCGCTCTCCCCGTCGATCTGCGACGTGAACTCGTCCAGAATCAGAATCCGCGGGTCGCGGAGGATGGCGCGGGCCAGGGCGATCCGCTGCTTCTGCCCGCCGCTCAGCCGGCTGGCGGCCATGTCCCCGGTGCGGGTCTGGTACCCCTGCGGCAGCGTC
Organism: Fimbriiglobus sp.; assembly: GCA_022841795.1. GTDB lineage: Bacteria > Planctomycetota > Planctomycetia > Gemmatales > Gemmataceae > JALHQU01. The sequence goes on along the minus strand of JALHQU010000256.1, from coordinate 7,098 downwards.
ACGATGAACTCGTGGGCGTGCGCCGCCTTGGCCGCCGCCTCCACCTCCGCGTCCGTCGCCCCGTGCCGCCCGTAGGCGATGTTCGCCAGCACCGTGTCGTCGAACAGCACCGTGTCTTGCGTGACGATGCCGAGCTGCTTCCGCACGCTCCGCAGGTTGGCCGCCCGCAGCGACACCCCGTCGATCAGGATGTCCCCGTGGTCCGGGTCGTAGAACCGCGGCAGCAGGCCGAGCAGGGTGGATTTGCCGCACCCGTTCGGGCCGACCAGCGCGACGGTTTCGCCCGCCGTCACTTCCAGGTTCACGTCGTTCAGCGTCGGGTTGCCGGGGGTGTAGCTGAAGCACACGTTGCGGAAGCTGATGCCCCTGGCGTGCCGCGGCACCACCGGCCCGTCGGCGTTCGCGCCCACCGCCGGCGCCCGGTCGTACAGGGCGAACACCCGGTCGGCGGCCACCATGCCGGACTGCATCTTGGTGTACACGCTGCTCAGCTTCCGCACCGGGTCGGCGATGGTGGCCAGGAACATGTACAGGGTGAGCAGGGCCTCCGGGCCGATCGGGTCGTCCACCATCCGCACGCCGAACAGGTGGGTGGACTTGTTCAGCACCAGGTACGCGCCGGCCAGGAGCGCCAGGCCGACGGCCATCACCCCGAGGGTTTCGAGCAGCGGGCCGACGGCGGCGTCGATGTGGATCACCCGCACCGTCTTCCGGTAGTAGTCCTCGTTGGCGGCGCGGAACCGCCGCCGCTCGCGGCTCTCGCCGGTGAACGCCTTCACCACCCGCAACCCGTCGAACGCCTCCCGCAGCACCCGGTACAGCTCGCTCATCCGCTCCAGCACCTTCCTCGCCGCCTTCTTCATCGACCGGCTCACCTTGTTCAGCGTCACCACCGCCACCAGCACCACGGCGATGAACATGACCGTCAGCTGCCAGCTGATGACGCACGCGGCGACGAGCGAGGTGGCCATCTTGAGCGGCTCGAGCATCACCCGCCCGTACAGCATCTTCATGCCGGTGCCGATCTGCTCCACGTCGTTCGTCGCCCGGCTCATCAGCTCGGTGGTGCCGGCCTCGCCCAGTTGTTTCAGGTCCTGGTGCAGGCCGCGGCGGAAGAACTGGTTGCGGAAGTCGAACAGCGTCCGCTGCACCACCGCCCCGATGAGCGACTCCTGCACGTACTCGAACACCCCCTTCACCGCGATGCCGATGACCAGGGCGGCGACGATCCAGGCGAACGTGCGGAACGCGTCGTTCGGCAGGTACTGAATCACCGTCGTCTTCAGCCAGCGGTACAGCCACGCCTTCCAGTTCGCCGAACTCAACTCCTTCTCTAGCCCGGCCAGTTCGATGGCGATCTCCCGTTCCCGCTTCTCCCGCCAGCCGGGGATGTGCTGGTCCGGTGCGGCCGGGTTCTCGTCCAGCACCTGCCGCTCGGCTTGCAGGTCGGCCACCTGCTTCAGCTTGGCCGGGTCGGTCGCCCGCTTCTCGTAGTGGTCGATCTGCTGTTGCACCCAGTCCTGCAGGCTCTGGTTGTTCGACAGCACCACCAGCACCGGGTAGGCGGCCGAGATGTTCAGGCTCCAGAACACGGCCACGCACATCGCCGCGATCACCGATATGATCAGCCGGGTGCGGTACGCCCACGACATGCGGAGGACGCGGACGAAGTTGCGCATGAACACGGCGCCCCGGATGAAGTCGCACGACCAGCGGGGGTTATAGCCACGCTAGGTAAGCTGAACAAGGCGGACCGGCCGGCCACACCATGGACACCACCCTGCTCCTCACCTGGCTCGGTCTGCCGCCCGGCCCGTGGCCGCCGGACGACCGCGCCCTGCTCGGCCTGCCGCCGGGCGGCGGGGTGGACCTGGCCGAAGCCGAGCAGAACGCGCTGGAGCGGATGGAACGCCTCCGCCCGCACCAACTCGTCCACCCCGAACTCGTCACCGAGGGGATGAACCGGCTGGCCCAGGCGCTGTTCGCCGTCGCCACCCCGCCGGCCGAGCCGATCCCGGTTCTCGTTCCACCTCCTGCCCCCCAGGTTCTCGAAGCCGAACTCGTCACCGTCGCCGGCGCCGAACCAGTGGCGAGGGGGATTTCCCTTCCGCCGACCGTTGCCACAATCACCCAACCCGTCGTCCTCGACTTCGACCCGGTGCTGCTGAACGAGATCGCCCCGCCGGCCGGCAGTGGGGCGTTCGGCAACCGCCGCAAAGCCTACCGCGAGCTGGCGTTCCTGCGGCGGCTGCGGCGGGTGTGGGACCGCCTCGGGCCGTTCGCCGGGGTGCCGAGCGACCCCATCCGCACGCCGGAGGCGGTGTACATCGTTCGCACCGCCGGGCGGGAACTGCACGACCTGCTGGTGTCGTTCCCCGGCGCGGCCACGGTGATTTCCGGGGACGGGGCGGCGGTGGCGGCGGTGTTCGTTCAGCCGCACCCGGCGGTGGTGATGCGGGATTTGCTGCCCGGTCAGCGGGCGAATCTGGCGGCGGACTGGGCAGCCGGGCGTAGGGTCATCGAAGTCGGGTACTTAGCGCTGCGGCGGTCGCTCCGCAACTCGTTGCCGCGGAACAGGCTCCGCTCGATGGCCGGGTTCGTGCGGGGGTTCGTCCGCGAAAACCCGGAGTGGGTTTTGGCCGTCCTCACCGTCATCCTGCTGGTGACCGGGTTGGCGCGAGTGTTGCTCCGCCCGGTCGAACCGAACTAGCGTCTTGACATCGGGTTAGGATCGCTTAGGATTTCACGGACGGCCATCCGACGGTGCAGTCTCTGTTTGCGGGGTTGGTTAGCCCGACGCGCGAGCGAGGGCCGAACCGCACGCCCCTCGCTCGCGCGTCGGGCTAACTGAGACGGCGACCATCCGACCGACCTCCACCCCTCCGGGGACAAGCCGTGACGAAAAAAGAGATCGTGAAGCTGATCGCCGACAAGTTCAACGAGCCGCAGGTGAAGGTGAAGGACATCGTTCAGGAGACGTTCGACCTGATCGTGAACGCGCTGGTGAAGGAGGGGCGGATCGAGTTGCGGAACTTCGGGGTGTTCGAGGTGAAGCGGCGGAAGCCGCGGATGGCCCGCAACCCCCGCACCGACACCCCGGTGGAGGTGCCGGCCAAGAACGTGGTGGTGTTCCAGCCGGGCAAGGTGATGGAGGAGAAGGTGCGGGCGGCCGAGGTGCCGTCGCCGGCCGGACGGACGATCGGCGGGTCGAAGCGGAAGCCCACCCCGCCTGCGGCGGACGACACGGAGGACGAGGGGGTTCCGGTGGGCGCGGCGGTCGGGGGCGGCGGCGAGGACGCGGACGACCCGGACCGGCCGTCGGTGCTGCCGATGAAACCACGGTAGTTGCGAACACCGGCGGGCCGCCGGTGCCACGGAAGAAGATGGTTTCGTGGCACCGGCGGCCCGCCGGTGTCTTCATCCTGTCTTCCGTAGCACCGGCGGCCCGCCGGTGTTCCAATCAGCGGAACCCCTGCCTCAACCAGGGTTTCCGCCGCGGCCCGTGGGGCAAGATTGCATCTTGCCACAACAGAATGGGCAACCTCCCCCGGTCCCGCCGGCTGAATTGGCCGAATTGAATTGAAGGATTCGGCGGGTGATGCCGATGAAAAGGCCATAGACCCGATGGCGTGTTCGGCCGGATCACCCGGCCGGCACCCGCCGCCCGTGGGGGGATACTCGGGTGGGTCGCCACGCACGGAGGCGGGGACAATGAGCCGGCGCATCATTCTGGCGCTGTTCGCGGGCGTCGCGGGGCTGGTCGGGGGCACCGGCTGTGTCAACCAGTACGGCAGCGACCCGCTGATCCGCATGGACCAAATGATCAACCAGTCGGAGGACTACCGCCAGATCGGCGAGACCTGGCGGCGGTTCTGGTTCAACGACATGCCGTCGCACATGACGCCCGAGCGGATCCACGGCGGCATCATGTAAGCGGGATCACCGGCGGGCCGCCGGTGCCACGGAAAACGACACGCGGCGGGGCGGTGCCGGGCGTTGGGGGACGCCCGGCACCGCCCCGCCGCGCTATTTCTTGACGACAGGCTTGGCGGTCGGCCAACTCGAACCCCGTCATCCCGAGATAAGTAACCGCCTCTAAGCCTGAAGTTGCCTCATGAGTTCGGCCAGATCCTTTGGGATCATCCGGAGGGTCCGAATCGACTGGTAGAGTCGAGGTAGAGTAATGATCTTCGGGCCGCCGAAGGTATCCTGAAAATTCTGCAGCAGATCCTTCCCCCGGCGGGTGAGCATCCACCCCTTGTACTTCAGTTTCACCCCGCTCGTCAGTTCGACTTCAACCAGGTCCGAATCGGCGGCGGTCAGGGTTCCGAGTTTGGGCTCAACAGCCACCGAAATCGCATCGACGATCGACTGGAGTTGCCCGGCCTCCAACTTGTTCAGCAGGTGTTCCTGGCCCCTCGGAACGGACACCCCTGGCACCTTCGGCGCGGTGTCATTCTCGTGCAGCAGGCCGAACACCACCAGCGGATCGAGCAGGTAGTTCTCGATGCTGTATCGGAGCAGCACGAGTACGCGGTCGGTGCCAGTATTCCCTGAATCCCGATCGATGACTCCGCGGAACATCTCAGCCAGCGGGTCGCCATCGAACTTCTCCACCCACTGGGTGACGATGCCACATCCGCCGCCGACCTTCGACTTGCCCTCACCGAGCGAGGCCGGAAGAAACACCACACTGGGGGCGGGTTCCATCGCCATCGGATCGCACGTCGGGCCGTAGTCCGTCAGCATGTCGCGGAACGTCTCGAAAAACTCCACGTCGTCCGTGTCCTCCACCAGGACGAACCGGGTGCCCGCCGACACGATGACCAGTCCGGACGTGAGCAAGCCGATCGTCTTTTGTTTCGTCGCCGACGACAGAATCGCCGCCTCACCCTTTCGCATCTCGAACACAGACCCGTCCGGCGCCAGCGCGACGGTGGACGGGGAGTGCGTGGTCAGGATCACCCGCACACCGTACTTCTGAACCAACACCCTGTGGACGACGTTTAGGAACTGGCGGGTCATCGATGGGTGCAGGTGCGCGTCCGGTTCGTCCAGCAAGAGTAATTTGGGAAGCCGCGAGTGGTGGGCGTTGTACAGCCAGAGCGTGGTGCGGAGTATCGCCTTTTCGCCGGAGGATAAATCGTTCAGCTCTCGTTCCCCTCCCAGAACGTGGTCATTGAGACGCAGGTGATAGGTGTCCAGGATGCCGATTTTGTCCGGTGTCGTGACCGAGAACGGAAACCCGGCCGCCGAGAGTGTGTCGTTGACGACATCCCAGGGGGCCGGTCCCAAGTCGCTCTCGACGTTCGCCTTCGACTCGCCTTGCAAGATCCGATCAAAGTAGCGGAGTCGATGTGATAGAAAAACATATGGCAGGCCAATGACAGGATCCACGTCGTCCAGCATGAATGCCAAATCGTCACGCAAGCTCTGATCGCTCTCGGTATCGTTCTGGTAGTGGAGAGCTTTGAAACTCCTCATACGTGTAGGCAGATCCTGCTGCGTCCAGTTCTTTTCAATGAGTTGTCGGAGAAGCTTTTTCCGCCCTTCAGCCAGGTTGATAACACGAAGCTTTGTGGCGCCGAACGGCTCTGGCAGACTCGGCAAAAACGACAAGACGTGGGGGGGGAAACTGTCACCAGTGATCTGGGGTGGCGTGAGTCTCGCTCCTCCGGGCGGATTTGTCTCGGTTAGAGAGTAGGCCAGGTATTCGAGGAGTTGCGTCTTCCCCGCTCCGTTCAGCCCGGTGAGGATCGCCAATGCGGGAACGTTGTCCCACCGGACCTCCCGGATGGACTTGTACGGCGTGGTTCCGCTGATGCGGATGCTGATCGGACCGAGAGTGGCCGGGTCTGCGGGTTGCATGTGTCGTTGGCGGGTGGGGAACGGGCCGACATCCCACGTGAGTTTGACCAGTTCGGTGCCACAACGCAAGCTTCGTTACCGGGCACGACCGACTGTCTCCGCGGACGAGTGGTTTCGCCATGGACTTGCGGGTTAGGGGCTATTCTTGGCGGGTACTCGGGTAGGATGTGGAAGTTGATCGGCAACCGGCCCGTCCTGCCCGGACGGCCTCAATTCGCAGTTAGGCCGGGGTAAGGCTGGCCGCCGGCTACACGATAAGACGCTGTTTCTTCCGGCCGAGTGGGAATGATTCCGGAAAGGGGTCCCCCCACCCGACCGGAATCAATGAGAGGCGGACCGCCCGTCACGGGTGTTCCCACGTCAACGTGACGCGGGACACCGGAACCTTGACGATGAGGGTGAGGAACGGCACCGGGTCGTGCGGGTCCTTCTCGGCCACCGCCCCGACCAGCGGGGACGGGCCGGCCCGCACCTGCTTCTGGAAGTGCAGGCTCAGCCGCACCTGATGGTTCTCGTCCGGCACCACGTCCGTCAGGATGATGCGGCCGGGGTCCATCCGCTCGACCGTCGCCGACCCGCTGAGCACGAACGACTTTTCGCGGGCCAGCTCGAACAGCACCACCTCCGCGCCGGCGTCGGTGAACCGGCCGACGAGCCGGGCCGTCGGGTCGGTCGCCCACCACTCGGCCGCCCCCGCGGTGCGGCACAGCACCCAGCCGACGTTGTACCGGCGGCACAGGGCGGAGCGGTCGGCGGCGGTCCAGTCGGCGAACGGGCGGTCGGCCAGCCGGCCGTTCCGCAGCGAGCAGTACCCGTGTTCGACGTGCGCGTCGGCGTCCAGCCCGCCGAGGTACAGGCGGTCGGTCAGGTGCGGGAGCAGGGCGGTCCAGTTCCACCCGTCGCGGGCGGGGTCGGCGTCCTCGATCAGGATGCGGGCGTCGCGGGTGGTCCGCTCGCGGAGGGCGGCGACCAACTGTTGTTGATCGTCGGCCAGCCCGAGCCGCAGCGGGTGAACGGGTGGGAAGACGACGGACACGGCGTCGGCCGCGGGCGGGTGCCAGCCGACCAGGGCGAACAGCCCGACGACCACGAGCGTGAGCGGACCGCTGATTCGAGCCGATTTCAAGCACGCCGACAGGGCGAACGCGGCAGGCAGCACGGCCAGCGCCGGCACCAGGGCGGCGGCGTGGGCGGCGCCCTCGGCCCGCGCCGCCGGCCACACCGCCCCGA
>JALHQU010000255.1 GCA_022841795.1 Fimbriiglobus sp. | reverse complement strand
GCCGGCGCGGATAGCGTGTGCCACCTCCGCGCCTTGTTCCGCAGCGAGAAAGGCCAGTGGGACGCCTACTGGGCCTCCCTCGCCACATGAAACCTACCGACACTAAAGACGCTCACCCCGCTGGAGGAAGTCGGGTGCGACGACCCGGCGATGCTGACCCACCTGCGGGGCGACGGCCCGCACTGCCGCGGCTGCTGGTGGTGGACCTGGCGCTGGGGAAGTGAACGCTGTAAACCGTTGCCTACTTCTTCTCCCGTTTCTTGATGCTCTCGATCGCAGTTTTGGCCGCACGCTGCAAGGCCACATACCCGGTGTCGCGGTCGTCCTTTGCCAGCTTCCCCAGAGCTGGGAGCGCCTTGGCACCGCCCGTTCGATCCAGCGCCCAGCAAGCGTTCGCCTTAACCTCGTCGTTTTTTTTAGTCAACGCTTCGATCAACTCGGCTTCCGCATCCCCTGAGTACCCGAGTGTCCGGGCAGCGATCATGGCGGACTGGTCGTCCGTGCCCCGGAGCAGTGCGACGAGCGGCGGCTTCGCCTTCGGGTCACCAGAGTTGCCGAGCGCAAGCGCCGTTTCGGTGAGCATGTCGGGATGATCTTTCAACCCGGCCACCAAAGTGGAGACCAAATCCTTGTGCGGGCGGAGGAACGCCAGCCAGCACCCCCACAGGTAGTCGCCCTCTTTCAACTCGTACAGGATCGCTTGCGGCTGGAGAGACGCCTCGACATCCCGCTGGAGCTTGCGAAAATCGTCCCCGCCGGGTGGTGGCTCCGCCAGGAATTTGAGCACGTTGCTTGCTTGACGGCGACTGTGCCCCTCCCACAGTACGCGGGCGGCAGTGAGCTTCTCGTGTATCTCCCCTTCCGCCAATGCCTTCTGGTACTCGTTCTCGATATCGCTACCAAAACCGGAGTCCCCGAACCGGAGTTCCACAGGCAGGTTCATCCCTGGCTTGGTGAACCGGCCCAGCTTCCGTTCGGGCTTCGTCGTAGCCGGACCCGGCTTGATCGGCTGAGCCGACGACACCCCTGCGATCGTGCCCAGCGCGAGCAGCACACCGACGGTCATGCGGAACGAGATAGTCATGTTCGACTCCGGATGCGCTTGTTCCTACTCCACCCCGGCGGGTTCGCCGACGCCCTCGAACACCGCCCACAGCTTCGCCAGCCGCGGCTTGGCGTCCTTCGGCGGGTCGGCCTTCGAGAACAGGGCGTGCGCGTACAACGCCGCCGCGTCCGCCGCCGGCTTCTCCACCTTCGGGTACTCCTCGCCCAGCCGGGCGACGAATTCGCCGGGCGTCTCGTCCTTCGGCCGGCCGGCGTCCCGGTCCCACGCCCAGGCGTCGAGGGCGGCGAACGTGTACTCGGCCAGCTCGCGGGCGGTCCGCTGCCGGGCGGTGCCGTCGGTGAACGGGTTGCTGAACGCGGCGAACGGCGGCGGGCGTTCGACGGCCTCTTCCACCGGCTCGTCGTCATCGACCGCCTCCCGCTTCGCCTTCGGCTTCCTGCCGAACAGCCCGCGGAGCCAGTCGAGCAGCCCCTTCGCCCAGCCGGTGAAGTTGGCCAGGTACTTGATGCCGAAGTAGAGCAGCCCGCCGATCACCACCACCGCCAGCACCACCCACACGACCCACTTCAACCCCTCGCTGATCTTCTCCAACGACTGCATGAATTGCGACGACGACTGCGACGACTTCTCGTCGCTGCCGTCCCCCTCGTCCCCCTCGCCGTCCGCCTTCTCGCCGTCGTTGTCGGCCTTGCCAGCGTCGCCCTTCTGGTCGTCCGCCTTGCGGTTCGGTCCGTCCTTCTGGTCGTTCTGTTTCCCGTCACCCTTGTCGTTCGACTTGTTGTCCTTCGACTTTTCCCCGTCCTTTTCGCCGTTGCCCTTGTTCCCGTCGCCGCCCTTGTCGCCCTGCTGCTTGCCCTGGCTGCCGCCCTGTTTCCCCTGCTTATCCCCGGACCCGCTCGACTTCTGCCCCTCGCCCTTGCCGCCTTCCTTCCCGCCCTTCGCGTTCGTCTTACCGTCGCCGGCCTCTTTCCGCTGTCCGGCGGCGCCGTCGCCCTTGCCGGCCGAGTTGTCCTTCACCACCGCATTCTTGCTCGCCTGCCGGTCCTTCTTCCCGCCCTTCTGGAAGCTGAAGATGGGCGTCTCGGTGTGCGGTCGGGGCAGCAGCGCACCGAACGCCAGGAACGCCGCGATCAGCACCCCGCCGATGCCCAGCCACGCCGCCGTCATCGCCGTCGGGATGCTCGCCCGGCGGTCCTCCAGGTACCGCCGCAGGCCCATGAGCGTGGTGGTCATGAGCAGCCCGAGCGCGCTGCCGACGTACACCGCCATCTGCCAGAAGGTGGACGACCGGCGGGCGGTGTCTTCAGCCGGGATGATCGCCTGCCCCAGGCCGAACAGCGGGATGGCCGCCAGCGCGAAGTACAGCACCCACACCCCCGGCGTGTGCGGCTTGTTCTTCCGCCACTCGCGGTACTTCTGGAACCGCTGCCACCAGCCGACCGGCCCGGTGTCCGGCAGGTCGTACTTGGATTTGCGGCGGCGCTTCTTGGTCTCGTCGGCCGAGCGGTCCGGGTTGTACTCGGCGTCGTCTTCGGCGGTGGTGGTGGCCTTTGTGCCGTCGAAGCCGGCGGCGGCCAGCACCCCGCGGCCGGACGCCTTGCGACCCTCCTCCAGGTGCGTGCAGTCCCAGGTGAGCTTGTGCGCCGACCACCACACGAGCGCCATCAGCCCGATGTTGATGACCGGGCCGATCGCCTTGAACAGCGGCGAGTTGTACTCGACGAACGCCATCATCGCCACGAAACACGCGGCGCCGAGGAGGATGCCGTAGATCGCCGCCTTCTTTGACCCGTCGCGGATGCTGATGCGAGCGACCAACACCGTGGCGAACACGAAGAAGAAGAACGTGTACTGCAGCCGCCCTTCGAACCGCCCGCCCTGCAACACCTCGATGAGGAAGAACACCAGGCTGCCGACCTTGAGCATCACCAGCACCGGGGCGATGACCACCGAGGCGATGTCGATGAGCGGCAGCTTGCGGTCGTCGGCCACGGCGGGGCCTCCGGTGCGGGACACGTCTACTGTACCGCGGAGTCGGGGCGGATGCACGGCGGTGTCGCCGGGTCGGACACCGGCCGGGGAACTTCCGACTGTGAGAATTGACTCACGAATCGTCGGCACGCCCCATGCGTCTATAACGGCATCATGTGGCCGGGGCGGCCCGCAGAGTCGCGGGCGCCATTCCGCCGGCCGTACCAGGAGGATTGACGATGCGGACGCTACTCGCGATCGGGATGGTCGGGCTGCTGGCCGGGTTCGCCGGGGCCGCGGACGAGAAGAAGAACGACCCGACCGGCACCTGGAAGTGGGAAGCCGGCATGGGCGACATGAAGCGGACCGTCACCCTGAAGCTGAAGCTGGACAAGGACAAGCTGACCGGGTCGATGCCCGGCCGGAACAACATGGAAACCGAGATCAGCGACGGCACGTTCAAGGACGGCGAGGTGGCGTTCAGCGTCACCCGCGAGCGGCAGGGGACCAAGGTGACGACCAAGTACAAGGGGAAGGTGGACGGCGACACCCTGAAGATGACCGGCGAAACCGAGGTGGACGGGCAGAAGCGTGAGCAGAAGATCGAGGCGAAGCGGGAGAAGACGGAAGAGAAAAAGGACAAGTGACGACAGCCGGGCCGGGGCACGCACCTCTCGCCCCGGCCCGCCACTTCTTACAATGGCCGGCATGAAAGCCGTCCAGCTCGTCGAACCGAAACAGTTCCGCACCCTCGACCTGCCCGACCCGCCGCCCCCCGGCCCCGGCGACGCCGTGGTGCGGGTCCGCCGCGTCGGTATCTGCGGCACCGACTTCGCCGGCTACCTGGGCAAGATGCCGTTCTTCAGCTACCCCCGCATTCCGGGCCACGAACTCGGCGTCGAGGTGGTGGCCGTCGGCGAGGGCGTGACGAAGGTGAAGCCGGGCGACCGCTGCGCGATCGAGCCGTACATCAACTGCCAGACGTGCTACTCCTGCACCCGCGGGCACACCAACTGTTGTGAGAACCACCAGACGCTCGGCGTCCACTGCGACGGCGGGCTGCGACCGCTGTTCACCATCCCCGCCCGCAAACTGCACGTCTCGACGAAGCTCACCCTCGAACAGCTCGCGCTGGTGGAAACGCTCGGCATCGGCCTGCACGCGGTCAACCGCTCCAACCCGAAGCCGGACGAGACGGTGCTGGTGATCGGCGCCGGGCCGATCGGCCTGAGCGTGATCGAGTTCGCCAAGCTCGCCGGGTCGCGGGTGGTCGTCCTCGACCTGAACGAGCAGCGGCTGGCGTTCGTGCGGGAGAAAATGGGGATCGCCGAAACGATGCTGGCGAAGGGCGGGGAGGCGGACGTGCAGGCGTTCACCGACCTGACCGACGGCAAGCTGGGGAACGTGGTGGTGGACGCCACCGGCAGCGCGGCGAGCATGGCCGGGGCGTACCGCTACGTCGGGTTCGCCGGCCGGCTGGTGTTCGTCGGCATCACGCAAGACCCGATCACGTTCACCCAGCCGCTCATGCACCGCCGCGAGATGTCGTTCCTCGCCAGCCGCAACGCCGTCGCCCCGGAGTTCACCCGCATCATCCGGCTGATCGAAGGCGGGATGCTGGACACGAACCCGTGGGTGACGCACCGGGTGCCGTTCGACGCCGTCATCCCCGAGTTCCCCAAACTGCTCGACCCGGCCGCCGGGGTGGTGAAGGCGGTGGTGGAGATCGACTGATTAGGCTGTCGGGAATTGTCGCCGGGGTTGGAGTTCACGCTTCAGCGTGAGTGAGCGCTCCTCACGCTGAAGCGTGAACTCCAACACTGGCCTGCCGTGAAATGTGCAATCAACTTGGAACTGATCATGAAGTCCGCCGTCACTGTCGCCCTAGACCCGTGCTTCGCCGCCGGCCCGTTCGTGTTCCACGACCTGCCGACGGCGGTGGAGCAGGCCAAGCAGTTGGGGTTCGACGCCCTGGAACTGTTCCCCGGCGACCCGCAGTCGCTGCCCGACCCGGCGGCGCTCGGCGGGCTGGCGGTGTCGGCGGTCGGCAGCGGAGCCGGGTGGGTGAAGCACAAGTTGAGTTTCACCAGCCCGGACGCCGACGTGCGGCGGAAGGCGAAGCAGTTCGTCCGCGACCTGTCCGTCGCCGCCGCCCGGTTCAACGCCCCGGTCATCATCGGTTCCATGCAGGGCCGCTGGGGCGACGGGCTGACGCGGGACGAGGCGCTCGGCTGGCTCGCCGAGGCACTGGCAGAACTCGGCGATGTGCCGCTGCTGTACGAGCCGCTGAACCGGTACGAGACGAACCTGATCTGCACCCTGGCCGACGGGGTGGACTTCTTCACCCGGTTCGGGCTGACCAACGTGAAGTTGCTCGCCGACCTGTTCCACATGAACATCGAGGAGGCGGACATGGCGGCGGCGATCCGGTCGGCCGGCTCGCACGTCGGGCACGTCCACTTCGCCGACTCGAACCGCCGGGCGGTAGGCGGCGGGCACACGGACCTGGGGCCGGTCCTCGCCGCCCTGAACGACGTGGGGTACGCCGGCTACCTGTCGGCCGAGGTGTTCCCGCTGCCGGATTCCGTTGCCGCAGCCACTGCCACCATGACCGCGTTCCGCCAGTTCGTCCGCTAGGATGAACCCGACCGGCACCCACCGACCCATACCGCTCATGAACGTCACCCTCGATTACGGCAAGACCGGCCTGTCCGTCGAACTGCCCGACGACCGGCTGATCGCCCCGCCGCTGTCCATCCAGGACGCCCCGCCGCTGTCCGACCCCGAGGCTGAGCTCGAAGCGGCGCTGTTGAACCCGGTCGGCACGAAGCCGCTGGCGGAGCTGGCGGCCGGGAAGAAGACGGCGTGCGTGGTCGTCTGCGACATCACCCGCCCGGTGCCGAACAAGCTGCTCCTGCCGCCGATCCTCCGCACGCTGGAAGCCGCCGGCGTGCCGCGGGCGGGCATCACCATCCTCGTCGCCACCGGCCTGCACCGGCCGAACGAGGGCGACGAACTGGTCGAACTGGTCGGCGCGGACATCGCCCGCGACTACCGCTGCGTGAACCACTTCGGCAAGGACCGCGACACGCACGCCTTCCTGGGCACCACCGACCGCGGGGTGCCGGTGTGGATAGACTCGCGATACACCCAGGCCGAACTGAAGATCACCACCGGGCTGATCGAGCCGCATCTGATGGCCGGGTACAGCGGCGGGCGGAAGCTGGTCTGCCCCGGCATCGCCGGGCTGGACACGGTGAAAGTGTGGCACGGCCCGCGGTTCCTCGAACACCCGAAGGCGGACTGCGGCATCCTGGAGGGCAACCCGGTGCACGAGGAGAACACGAAGATCGCGCTGCTGGCCGGATGCGACTTCATCGTGAACGTGTGCATCGACGGCAAGCGGCGGGTGACGTGGCTCGGCGCCGGCGACATGATTCGGGCGTGGGAGCGGGGGGTGCAGTTCTGCCGCGACGTGGTGAAGGCCGGGGTGCCGCGGGCGTGCGAGGTGGTCGTCACCAGTTGCGCCGGCTACCCGCTGGACACGACGTGGTACCAGGCAGTGAAGGGGCTGACCGGGGCGATGCCGATCGTGAAACCGGGCGGCACCATCGTGCTGGCGGCGAGCATGACCGAGGGGCTGGGCAGCCCGGAGTTCCGCGCGATGCTGGCCGACTACCGGGTGCGGGGGCGGTACGCCGGGCCGTCGGCGTCCGACACCTGTGAGATGGACGAGTGGCAACTGGTGATGCTGAAGAAGGTGCTGGCGCACTGCCGGGTGAAGGTGGTCAGCCACGGGCTGCCGGCCGCCACCCTGCGGGACGAGTGCCGGGTGGAGCCGGCGAGTTCGGTGGAGGCGGCGGTGGCCGACAGCCTGGCCGAGTACGGCCCGGCGGCGAAGCTGGCGGTCATCCCGAAGGGGCCGTATGTGTCCCCGTATGTGCTCGGGGCGTGAACTCGAATCAAGTAGGGTGGGCACCGCCCACCGTGATTCGCGCGGTGGGCGGTGCCCACCCTACAACTCCGTACGTGTATAGCGGAGGTAGCCGTGCTGAGCGAACAGAGCGAGCGTGCGATCCGGCGGGTTCTCGACTACCACGTCCGCGGCATGTTCACGGAGTCTGAAACAGCCGGCAAACTCGGAGTCACGCTGCGCGATTGCGATCTCGGGCAGGTCCTCGACATCATGCCAGCGGAATATCACTCGCTTATCCGCGCCGGACACGCCGCGGCCCTCGTACACGTCGCCGACACAGACTGCCTACACCCCGAGTGGTCACCGTTCGGCCGCATTGCTGACGAATACTATGCCGCGGTCGCAGACCAACTCCTGGAGGTCAATAGCCGCACTGTTCCACGCTCACGGCTGATGGCGCTGTGTCTGCCGTCGTTCGAGCGGGAGTGGGGAGTCCGACTGGTTCGACCACAGAAGGGGTTGCGGGAACCAACAGCTCCGACGCTGATTGCGATCCGCGCTGACGAACAGATCTACGCGAGTGGTGCGAAACCAGTGCCCGCAACAAGAAGCGTTTGGACCATATCCGACGGGCTGGCAACGCGGCTGGAGCAGCTGTGGGACAAGATGCTGAACACGACACGAATGCCGAGTGGTTACCCGATGGGACTGGACGGTGTGATGTACCACTTTGAAGCAGCGGGATGGAAGGCCGGTAAGGCGTGGTCGCCCCGTCCAGACACCCGCGTCGGTCGGTTCGTCGAGGTCGCCCACACGCTCGCCATGTTCACCTCGTCCGCACCGGAAAAGCGGCCCGAAATCGAACGCCAACTAGCCGGACACCTGGACTGGTTCCGGGTGTAGTCGGCCCGCCTACTTCCTCACCTCCCACATCCGCACGGCGCCGTCGCGGCCGCCGGAGATGACCTTGCTGCCGTCGGTGCTGAACCGCACCACGTGCGCCACCGGCTTGTGCGCCACGATCTTCTGGATCTGTTTGCCCGCCTCCGGGTCCCACAGCCGCACGGTGCCGTCGCTGCTGGCCGACGCCAGGTGCCCCTCGCACCCGTTCCGCTCGTCGAACGCGATGCTCCACACGTCGTACTCGTGCCCGGTCAGCACCCGCTCCTCGCTCCCGTCCTTGGCGCTCCACACCCGCACCGTGTGGTCCCACCCGGCGGTGGCGATGTGCCCGCCGCACGGGGAGAACGTGACCGCGTACACCGGCCCCTTGTGCCGGTCCAGCTTGAACAGTTGCTCGCCGCGGGGGATGTCCCACACGCTCACCGTGCGGTCGGTGCCGGACGCGGCCACGGTCATGCCGTCGGTGCTGAACGCCACCCCGGTCACCGACCCGCCGTGCTGGAACCCCTTCACCCGCTTCTCGTCCGACAGGTTGAACACGTGCACCTCGCCGCTCCGCTCGCCGACCGCCAGGTACAGGCCGTTCGACGACACCGCCACCGCCCGCACCGCCGAGCCGAACGGCAGGGAGGACACCGGCTCCCGCTTGCCCACCTCCCACCGCTTCACCGTGCCGTCGTCGCTGGCGGACACGAACTGCTTGCCCTCGGGCAGGAAGTCGATGCACCACACCGGCCCGGTGTGCCCGGTCAGGGTGGTGAGCACCTGCCCGGACTCGATGTCGAACAGGCGGATGGTGCCGTCCTCGAACCCGACGGCCAGCGTCTTCCCGTCCGAGCAGGCGTCGGCCGACCACACCGCCCCGGCGGAGTCGGTGCGGAACACCTTCCACGGCCCGTCCAGCGGCAGTTCGTTCACCACCACCGTCTGCTGAACCGCCGGCGGCGACCCGGACCCGGTGGCGGCGGTCGGCGAATCCGGGATGGCGCCGAACCCCATCGCCGCGATCGCCCCGAGGGCGAGGCCGGTGACGAACGGCAGGGTGATGAGCGCGACCATCTTGCGGCGGTGGCGGCGGCGGGCGATGCCCGACAGCGACTTCGGGCCGGCCAGCGGGCACGGCTCGGCGGCGGCCGCGCTGGCGGAGGCGCACCG
>JALHQU010000254.1 GCA_022841795.1 Fimbriiglobus sp. | reverse complement strand
GCGAGTTGGCGGACGAGGTCGGCGGTGCCGTCGGCCGAGGCGTCATCGCACACCACCACCTCGCCCGGCCGCCGGGTCTGGGCGGCCAGCGACGCGAGCAGGGCCGGCAGGTACTGCCGACCGCGGAACGTACACAGGGCGACGGAGGCGGTCACGGGCAAGCGAGTCAATCGCTTCCGCGGAAGTGATATTCACCTGTATTCACATCGAGCAGCCCGAATTCCCTACCCAACCCAATGGCGATGAACTCCGCGCTCTTACCCTCGAATCGCGACCATAGTAGATCCCGATCACTTGTTGGCCCGGCGTAGGTAATGTACGGCCGCCACACATTCCCGTCGCGCTCGGTCACTTTCCTGGCGGCGTGTTCGGTGGGGTTGACGTGCCACAGCACGGCACCGCCTTGGTCGATGGCCGACACATGCTGGCCGTCCCGCTCGAAGTAGAACAGGATGCCCGACCTCTCGTCCTTGTAAACCATCGGTTCCACCGCTGGCGGCGGTGAGCCGACAGGGTACGGCGAACCCGTGACACGCTGAACTCCGCGCTCGACCCGTCCGCCTCCATTAGTGGTGGGAATTGGCTGGACGACCACACCATCACTTTTGACGTGCGGCGGCGGGGTACACGAGCAACCCGGTAAGGCAACGGGTAACGCGGCGCAGATGACGAGCAGGCACCGGCGTAGGGTGACTTTGACGCGATACATTTCACCTTCTCCGGACCGCCGTGCATATTGATTCACGCGGCCAAACCGGGGTTGGTTGCCGCCTCCTTCTTGCCTAACAAACCCTTTGCCCGTCGCCAAGCGAGCAAAGTGCACAGACTCATCCCCGCGAGAACGATGCCGCCGGGAGCCGGCACTGCGTTGGGGGAAGCCGGCGGATCATCGAAGCCCCAGTAGACGCCTTGGTTGGCGACGTACAATTCTTTCTTGCCGCCCCTCCGATCCTCAGCGGCCACGAATGTATATGCTCGCCAGTGTTTTGGGCCGTATGGGCGGCTGGGGTCATCAACCAGTCCGCTGGCATTGGCGGCACCAAATGCGACATCGTAAAACGGAGAGTTCTTTTTGTTGGCGTCGTTGTCGATGTACCAGGACCAGTCTCCATCAGCGATGGGGTTTAGTGCGTTGTAAGGACTGTTCGTGTGGAGCACTTGGAGCCAATGCACCCTCCCGTCTCCGGGTAATGTTGCCCCGGCGTTTGGTGCCAAACCGAGGGCCATGAACGCCCCACCAGAACCAGTCCAGTTATTGGAACTTCCCGGAAACCCGTACACCGGAGGTTCCACCACTGTGTCCGCGAATGCGAAGTACGAGTCCAGTCGGTAGTTGCCGGGCAGGTCGAATCTGTTGATCGTCCACCCGCCCGCCGCGTTGTAACCCTGGGTAGCGAGGACATCGAGGAGACTGACATTCGTTGGCCAGGGGAGGGCCGTCGTCGCCGGCACGACCTGGTAGTACCACGGCGGAGTAGCGGTCACATACCCCGGTCCGGTCGGATTCCCATGCGGTTGAAGCAACGCCGGGGTACCCGGCGGCGCTTGAGCGACCGCAGAGGCGACGAGCGCCAGCACAGCCACGAGGGCGACGATCAGCCGCGGGGTGCGAATGTGCGGAGTCATCCTGTCTCCTTGGCTTGCGATGTGTGACCCGTCGACATCAGACGCCGAGGATGTGGTGTGAGGGTACTGGCGGTGTCGAGATGCCGTCAATACCAGTCGATGAAGCGAATCGCTTGGCTTACCCGTGAGCCAGCGGCCAGTACACCTCGAACGTGGTGCCGGCGCCCTCCTCCGACCGCACGTCCACGAACCCGCCGGCCTCCTGCGCCACCCCCAGCACCACCGCCAGCCCCAGCCCGGTGCCCTTCCCCTCCGGCTTGGTGGTGAAGAACGGCTCGAAGATGCGGGAGCGGACGGCCGCCGGGATGCCGGTGCCGGTGTCGGCCACCCGCAGGCGGGCGAACCGGCCAGGGCGGACGCCCAGGGGGGCGGTCGGCGGCGGGGCGGGTACGTCGCACGCCGCCCACTCGACGGTGGCGGTGCCGCCCGTCGGCATGGCGTCGCGGGCGTTCACCAGCAGGTTGAGCAGCACCTGCTCCAGTTGGGTCGGGTCGCCGACCACGGCCAGCGGGGCGGGCGGCGGGGCGTACCGGATGTCCACCCCGCGGCCGACCAGCCCGCGGGTCAGGTCGATCATGCCGGCGGTGACGGCGGCCGGGTCGAACGTGCTCTTCTCGGCCGGCTTGCGGCGGGCGATGGCGAGCAGTTGGCGGGTCAGGCTGGTGGCCCGGTCGGCCGCCTCCGTCACCCGCCCGAGGTAGCTCTTGCGGGTCTCGGCCGACGCCTTGTCCGACCCGGCCATGTGCGCGAACCCGCCGATCACCTGGAGCAGGTTGTTGAAGTCGTGCGCCACCCCGCTGGCGAGCAGGCCGACGGATTCCAGCGTCTTCCGCTGCCGCAGCTCCCGCTCGAAGCGGTGCCGGTCGGTCGCGTCGTGGCACACGTACAGCCGCACCGCATCGCGGATCCGCACCGGGGTGACGGTGACCAGCAGCACCCGCCGCCCGCCGGCCGGGTCCGGGCGGGACACCTCCGCGTCGGCCACCCCGCCCGCGGCCGCCGCCACCTGGTCGTCCAGTTCGGCCCCGAGCAAGCCGCGGACGTTCCCGGCGAGGACGGCGGGGGCGTCCATGCCGAACACCCGTTCGGCCCCGCGGCTGGCGAACGCCACCGTGCCGTCCGCCCGCACCAGCAGCACCGCGTCGGACACGTTCTCCAGGGTGGTGCGGTACAGCGACTCGGACGCGGCCAACTGGCGGGTGCGGTCGGCCACCGCCTGCCGCAGCACGCGGTTCCACACCAGCACGCCGAACACCGCGGCCAGCAGGGCGAAGGTCAGCCACAGCACCGGCACCCAGAACCGGCGGCTGCGGAAGAACGGTTCATACGGGGCGTTCAGCCACTTCCGCCGGATGTCGTCCCGCTCCTCCGGGGTGACGCTGGCCACCCCTTTTTGGAGGATGCCGTTCAGCTCCGGCCAGTCCTTCCGGCTGGTCACGCCCAGGCGGTAGATGAACCCGGTCTCGCCGGCGATCTTCAGGTTGCTGTACCCCTTCTGCTCCAGCCAGTAGGTGCTCACCGGGATGGTGGCGATGAACGCGTCCACCTCCCCGTAAGACACCGCCTTCAGCCCGGCGTCGGTGGTCGGCACCGGGGTGAGGGCGAGCTGCTTGTAGTTCGCCCGCAGGTACTCCTCGGCCGCGTACCCGTCCACCACCGCCACCTTCAGCCCGGCCAGGTCGATGGGGGTGAGGAAGCGGTCCACGCCCCGCCGGGTGAGGATGTACGCCGGGAACTCGAGCACCGGGTCGGTGGTCAGGTAGAACTCGGCCCGGGCCGGGGTCATGGCCGACAGGGCCACCCCGTCCACCCCCCGCTTCACCGGGTCGAGATCCCGCCGCTGGTCGGCGGTCAGCGGCACCGGCACGAACGTCAGCCCGGTCCGCTGGCCGAGCAGCTTGAGCATGTCGGCGGCCATGCCACTATGGTTCCCGGCCGCGTCCACGAAGTCGGCCGGCTCGTAGTGCGGGTCCACCATCAGCCGGATGGTGGGGTGGGCGGCGACGAACGCCCGCTCGGCGGCGGTGAGCGGCAGGGCGGGGGGCTGCCCGACCGCGGCACCGGCGACGATAGATATGAACAGACACGCGCCGACGGATCGGGCGCTCATCGGGCGAACCGGGTGCGGAGACGAGTACCGACTGTGTACGCGGGCGGGGGGAGAATTCCAGCCCGGCGGGGCGAGCGGCGGGGTCACCCCCCCCCGAGTTCGAGGTGTTCGGTTGCCTCGCGGTCGCTACGCGACCGCAGCCATTTCGAGTTGCTTCAGCGCGCTCTCCGGAAGTGACCCCTTCAGGTTCCGTTCGATCTTCGCCCCGATCCCGGTGTCGGTGCCCTTTCGTGAGTGGTCCATGACCCGCCTTCCCGCGGCGTTCAGTTCGCCCGTCAACTGGGCCACCCGGTCGGCGGCACCTTCACGCCTGATCGGAACCAGTCGCAACACGGCCCGTTCGGAGTTGAACTCACTTCCGCTCAGATCGAACTCCAACCCCTCCCCGCCCAACTCTTCCTCCCGCTGACTCAGGCGATGTAGCAAATGCGCCGTCATACTCGCCAGTTCGTCCTCGGACGCTCCGGGGACGACACGGAAGGTGAGGGCGAGCGCCGGGAGCACCACCGTAGGAACACGCATCAGAGTTGGTGGAGCAGTCAACAGGCCGACCGGAGGAGCGTCTTCCCCGGCAACCGCCTCGAGCCATCTGTCCTGGTCGATCGTCGCAGCCGGCTCGTCGGCTTGCTCCGGCGTGTGGAAGCGTTCGAGGTTGGCGATCATCTCGTCCGCACGCGCCGTCAACTGTCGGGCGTTCTGCTGCCCGGTGACGTACCCGACCAGCACCAACAGCCCGATGGCGAACACATAGTACCCGATCATCGCGGCAATGATCACGGTTTGGTCCCTCCCTCGTCGGCTTTCTCTTTGTCTGCCTTGTCTCTGGTTGGTGTTCGGCTCAGCTTCTTCTTCAACTCCTCGATTTCCGCTTTCAGTTCCTTGACCCGCTCCTTCCCTTCGGCGATCCGCGTTTCCTTCTCGGCGAGCAGCCGGGCGTTCAGTTCGTCGGTCCGCTTCATCTCGGCTTCGTGCTTGTTGGCCGTCCAGCGTAGCACCCACCGGACGACCACCACACACACGCCGAGGACCGGGAACTGCATCGCCAACCAGATCAGCAGTTCGGTCCAGTCCTTCGGAGGCATCGGGCGACCTCACAGGAAAGTATACCTTCGCTTTAGTTTACCACCAGCGGCAGTTTCCTCCGACCCAGCCCCTCAGCGTCCTTCGCTTTCGGGATGCGGTGCTGGTTGGTCGCCTCCCAGTCGGCCAGTTCCACCATCAGCGCGTCCACGATCTCGGCTTCGGCCACCCGCCGCACCATCTCGCCGTTGCGGAAGATCATCCCCTGCCCGTTCCCCGCCGCGATGCCGATGTCCGCCTCCTTCGCCTCGCCCGGCCCGTTCACCACGCACCCGAGTACGCTGATCTTCACCGGCAGCTTCCGCCCCTCCAGCCGCTGCTCCAACTCGGCGATGATCTTCTCCAGGTCGATGGCCAACCGCCCGCACGTCGGGCAGGCGATCAGTTCCGGCCGCCGCACCCGCCGCTGGGTCGCTTGCAGGATGTCGAAGCACGCCGCGATCTCCGGCACCGGATCACCGAGCAAACTCACGCGGATGGTGTCACCGATGCCGTCGAGCAGAATCGGGGCCAGGCCCGCGGCGCTCTTGGTCACCGCATACGGCGGCTTGCCGGCCTCGGTGATGCCGATGTGCGTGGGGTAGTCGGCCAGCTGCGCGTACAGCCGGTACGCCTCCACCGCCACCAGCACGTCGCTCGACTTCAAACTCACGATGATGTTGTGGTAACCCTCGGCCTCGGCGATCTCGATGTACCGCAGGCAGCTCTCCACCATCGCCGGCGGGCACGGGAAGCCGTACTTCTCGTTGAACTCCCGCTCCAGGCTGCCGGCGTTCACCCCGATCCGCATGGGCAACCCGCGGTCCTTCGCCTTCCGCACCACCTGCCGGAAGCGGTCGATGCCGCCGATGTTGCCGGGGTTGATGCGGATCTTGTCGATCGGGTGATCCAGTGCCGCCAGCGCCATCTTGTAGTCGAAGTGGATGTCGCAGATGAGCGGGATGCCGATCTGCTTCTTGATCTCGGACAGTGCCCCGGCGTCTTCGGGTTTGGGCACCGTCACCCGCACCAGTTCGCACCCGGCCTCTTCCAGTGCGTGAATCTGCTTCACCGTGCCGGCCACGTCGAACGTGTCGGTGGTGGTCATGCTCTGCACGCGGATCGGCTCGTCCCCGCCGATGCCCACCCCGCCGACCGTCACCGTGCGGGTCTTGTGCCGCGGCGTGCCGGGCACCTTCTGGGCGGTTTCGAGCACGGACAGGTCGAAGCGGGACATAGCGGACCCCCGGCGGTGTTCGGTTGGCGTCGCAAAGCGATAACCGCAGGATATGGTACGGCCATCACCGATGCGGGGCGTGGGGCAAGATTCCATCTTGCCGGCTCGGATGGCAAGTTGAAAACTTGCCCCACGCCCCAGCCCACGCGGAGGGGTCACCATGCCGATCAAGGGCCAGTACACCGCCGGCGTCGCCGTGCTGTTCGACCGCATCCCGACCACCGCCGAGTTGCGGAACCATCTGGAAGCGGCCGGGCTGGACGTGGTGAAGGAGACCCCCGCCGGGGAGGCGTGGCAGTTCGGCGGGCCGTCGCTGGTGGTGGCCTTCCGCCCGGACGTGAACGGGTACGTCAGCGTGGACGTGGTGGACCGCCCGTGGCCGGACCACATGGGCGACCCGAACACCGACCCGACCACGATGGGGGCGTGGTCGATGGCGTGCTTCGGCCCGTTCGCCTTCCCCGGCGGGCTGCGGCGGGCCGCCCAGCAGACGTGGAGCTGGCCGTCGGCGAAGGGCGTGGCCGAGAGTCATGCGGCGTTCGTCCGCCTCCGCACCAGTTATGTGTTCGGCGGCGACCCGCAAGCCCACATCTTCCCGCCGGAGTACGACCCGACCAGCGAAGTGCATTTCCTGACGGCGGCGGCCGACGCGGTGATGAACGTGACCGGGGCGACGGCGTTCTTCAACCCGAACGGCGAGGTGCTGCTGCCGCGGGAGCAGTTGACGGAGAAGTTGAAGTGGGCGGAAGAGAACCAGATGCCGCCGCTCGACCTGATCTCGAACGAGCGGCTTTTCAACGTGGACGCCGGCTGGATGGTGATGGACACCTGCGGGAACAGCCAGTTCGACTCGCTCGACTGGCCGGAGCCGTTCCCCGACCTGGAGTGCTGCTTCCTGCGCGGCGGGCCGGAGCCGGGGGAAGTCGCCGGGTTCCTTCGCAACACCACGCTGTATGTGTGGCAGAACGGGCCGGCGTTCAAGGACGGCGACACCATCGACGGCCCCGACGGGCGGTGGCGGGCCAGGCGGCGGCGGGCGCTACTCAACCCGCCGCGAGCCACCCTGCGGTTCGCCCTCGACCCCGGCCCGCCGCTGCCGGACGCTCTGGCGGCGGAGAACGAACAGCCGCTGGGAGGGTGATCGTTTACGACTGCTGTGCGGCCGGCGGGTGCCACCCGGCAGCGATCCAGTAACTCCGTACTTCGAGAGCGATCGGGTCGGAATCGAGATGAAGGGCGGCGACGGTCGCACGGCCGGTCGGGGTCAGGCCGACGATCCGCAACCCGTCGTCCGACCACGCGAAATGGTCGTGCCAGTTCTGGGTGCGGGGATGAAACAACGGGTACGGCTGGCTCGTGATCGGGTCCGTGCCGGTAGTCTTACTCGACTTGTGCCCGTTACAGATCGGACACGCCAGCCACAGGTTCGATTCGTCGCTCGTGCCGCCGGCGGCGAGCGGAACGAGGTGTTCGATCTCCAGTGATACCAACACGATGTGTTGCGGGGCGAGGCAGTACCCGCAACGAATGCCGGCCGCCGCCCACACCCGTCGAACGACCTCGGCCGGGATGTGTTCACGCGGCATGGCCGCCCGCCGCCAGTAACCCCCGCCGGACCGCTTCGTTCACCGCCTTCGCTTTCGCCAGCAGCCCGCAGCGGTACTCGGCCATCAACTCGCCCAGGCGAGCGCAACCGTCCGGGGTGAGTCTGCTTTCCCGCTGGTCGGCGAGCAGGTCGGACAGTTCGGATTGAAGCGCGGACGGCCACATCTCGGCGGCGGCACGGGTCACGTCGGCATCCGACCACCGTTCGAGCGGGGTTTCTTCCACCCCGCGGGCGATCCAGTCGAGGACGGCGTCGGCAAGTGGTCTCGACCCGGCGGCAGACTTGGCTCGTGCCGCCAGCTCGTCCGGCAGGTCGATGGTGAGAGTGGTACTCATGCAACGCTCCTGACTATGAGCCTATTGTGCCCCACCGACAGCCCGTGTTCAACAGTACCGCGTCCGGAACTCGGCCAGCACGCCCCGCAGGCGGTCGTCCAGCCGGGCCAGCGCCGCGGCCGCCAGCTGCGGCGGCACCCCGCCGTAGTGCGGCTCGGCGATCGCCCCGGCGATGCACGCCATCGTGTCCGCGTCCCCGCCGAGCGACACCGCGTTGCGGATCGCGTCCTCGAAGCCGGTCGAGTCCAGGAAGGCGATGATCGACTGCGGCACCGACCGCTGGCAGGAGGCGTCGAACGGGTACGTCGGCCGCAGGTCGTCCACCGTCTCGTCCAGGAAGTAGTCGAACCGCTCGGCGACGAACCGGCGGATCTGCTCTTTCGTGCCGCCGGTGCGAGCCAGGAAGATCGCGGCGGCGACCGCCTGCGCCCCGCGGACGCCCTCCGGGTGGTCGTGCGTCACCGCGGCGCTCCGCTCGGCCTCGGCCAGCACCTCGTCCAGCGACTGGAACGCATACGCCACCGGGCTGACCCGCATGGCCGACCCGTTGCCGTAGCTCTGGTACGGGTCGCGGCGGCGGGCGGTACACCACATCCAGAACGTCTTGCCGTACCCGGCGTCCGGGTAGGCGTGGAAGTAGTCGTGAAAGGCGTCCACATACCCGCGGCTGTTCAGCAGGCGATCCGCCACCGCCGCCGTCATCACCGTGTCGTCGGTGAACCGGCTTCCTTCGGTGAACAGCGGGAAGTCCTTGGTCTTGGTGCGGGCCACCTCGTGGACCGACCCGATCACGTCGCCGACGATCGCCCCGAGCATGGCAGATCCTCCCGCCGGTGTTCGCCTTCCGCCGGCCACGATAGCCTGCCGCAGCGGGCGGCGGAAGGGGGCGGAATTCGCTTGGGGCACCGTGCGAACGTGGGTACGCTGAGCCGGCCAAATCCCACCACCGCCCAGGAGGTCGCACTCATGGCCCGTGCCCGCCGTCCGCCCCGGCCCACCGTCGTGACGCTGAACGCCACCTCCCGGCACGCCACCGTCGGCCCGCCGGCGGCGGCCGACACGCTGCGGGACGCGGCCGCCGCCGCG